>NZ_CP014342.1:2400000-2758142 GCF_001618685.1 Geobacillus subterraneus
GCGGAATATGAAGCTAAAATAATGTCGTCATAACCGATGACCGCAACGTCATCTGGCACCTGCTTTCCAAGCCGTTTTGCCGCTTTAATCACACCTAATGCCATTAAATCGCTGGCGCAAAAGAACGCCGTTATTTCTGGATAGTACTGAAGCAATCGCAACGCTTCTTGTTCGGCAATTTCTTCACGAAACGCCCCGTTCGCAATCCAATATTCCCGTACCGGCAACCCAGCTTCAAGCAGCGCCTCCTTAAATCCTTTCAACCGCTGTTCGCTCACAAAAGCGTATTCGTAGCCGTTAATCATGGCAATTCGTTTATGCCCAAGTTCAATTAAATGGCGCACCGCTTTTTTCGCCCCAAGCACATTATCCGTCGTTACATAGCCGACCGTCTTCGACTCGATGGGAATATCGATTAAAACGCACGGGATATTACTCTCCACAACCTCGTGCAAGTATGGGTCGTCGGTGCGAATTCCTTGCAAAATCGCTCCATCGACACGGCGCTCGCGGCACAATTGGGTGTACGTTTTTTCCCGCTGTTTTGTCGATGTCGTACTGAACAGCACCATATCGTAATCGACCTCACTTACATATTCGTTAACACCGGCTAGCACTTCAAACGTAAAATTGTCTTTGGCGCTGTCCCTTGTCAGTCCGGAAACGAGCAATCCGATCGTTTTCGATTTGTTCATGACAAGCCCGCGCGCGAGCGTATTCGGACTGTAGTTTAATTGCTTAGCGATATCAATGATCTTTTGCCTCGTATTTTCATTGACATCGGAATAGCCGTTTAATGCACGTGAAACGGTAGTAATGGAAACCCCTGCTGCTTTGGCGATATCTTTAATCGTTGTCACTGCTCTTCCTCCAAAACGTTTCGGATCCTGTTGTTAATTTCATTATAACCACGAATCGAAAACGTTTGCAATCTTTTTTTTGTGATAAACTCTCCCTTTAATTCCCACCTATACCTCACCAACAGTTTGCTTATACTAATGATGCCATATCGAAACATGACGAAGGAGGCAAAAAGAATGGCACGTGGAAGCAACAAACTGCTTGTTCCAGGCATTGAACAAGCATTGGAACAAATTAAATACGAAATCGCCCAAGAGTTTGGCGTGCAGCTCGGGGCTGGCACTGTTTCGCGCGCCAACGGCTCCGTCGGCGGGGAAATTACGAAACGGCTCGTCGCCCAAGCGCAAAGCGAGCTGGCAGGACGGAGAACAGAATAAAGCCGAGCGTGATCACTCGGCTTTTTTCGTTTTGGAATCGATGATTGTCGGCTGGCGGTGGACATTCGCCGGATCGCGGCGATCTTTCTTGTTGCTGCGGTCGTGCCGGCCATCCGCCGCCTTTTTCTCTACATAATGACCGCCCGGCCGCGACGGACGGGCGTTCCCATGGTTTTTCCCTTTCGGAGAAATCTCTTTGTCCGACGGGGGACTTTCTTTATTTGAATCGGTGTTTTTTCGCTCGTGCAACGGCTGTTTTTCTTTTTTCTGCTGCTTTGGTTTCTGTTCGCCATGCTTTTGTTTCATTTGCGCCGGCTGCTCTAGTTTTTGCCCTTTTACTGGTGATGGTTTCTTTTCCTTCTTTCCGCTTTGTCCTTTCTCTTTGTCTGGCTTGGTGGATGTGGACGAGGCCGGTTTTGCTTTTTTCTCGATCTGCAACAGTTTTCCGGTCGTCATTCCTTGCTCAGCTGCCCGGCTGCGCACTTCCATTGTGCTGTTTGCCGTTTTGATAACGATCCGGTCGTCCGCCACCGACCGCTCGATTTCAGCAAGCTCAGCGGACAGCTTCCGCGCCGAGGAGGCGTTACGCTCTTTTTCCACCGTTGTAATGAGCACTTCGCCGCCTTCCTTTAAATAGCCCTTTTTTTCGCTTAATACAATAATTTGTTCCGCCACCGCAGAAAACGGTTTATTTTTCCATGCAGGGAGCGCAGCGAGCACGTTTTTTCCTTCTTCATTATACGCCTTTAACGTCAATACGTGCAGATCATCGTCGACCCCCGCTTCAATGCTCGGATTAATGTCGATCGACATATATGCGTACACCGCGCCGGAAGGCCACTGAATCCAAGTGGTGACAAGCAGCACGGCCGCTGCCAAAGCGCTCACCAATGCATATCGAAACGAACGACGGTGAAATGGAAAGGTTTTTTTTACTGCACCTGCTTCAATCTCTTCTCCAACTTCATACTCCCCTTCCTTTTTCACCCGGAGAAATTCCCCCTCGGTCGTCAATACGGTGACAAACTCTTCGTCCAATTCCAGCACAATCCCCTTCTTCACGATGGAAGCACCCCTTTTATATAGTCCTTTAAGTAAATATAATCGCCCGCCAAAATGACCGCGACCGCAATAATATATTTTCTGTTTCTCTCAATCGTCTTGCGGCTGACGGACGCCATCGTTTCCAACTGTTT
The DNA here is from genome assembly GCF_001618685.1 of Geobacillus subterraneus. Lineage (GTDB taxonomy): Bacteria > Bacillota > Bacilli > Bacillales > Anoxybacillaceae > Geobacillus > Geobacillus subterraneus. The sequence goes on from NZ_CP014342.1 coordinate 2,402,435, forward strand.
GATCGGCAGCTGTTTTTTTTGAAACAACAGGCCAAGCAGCTCCTCTTTCTCTACGAGGAGTTGGGCTACGCGGATGGCGTTTAGGCGGGCGTCTTTATGTTTTGGCGACTGTTCAACTAAATCGTGAAAATGAATGCCGAATTGTTTCAGCACTTGCTGGTAATGGATGATTTCTTCCCGACGCTGCTCTTGTTCGATTTGCTTGTAAAATTCATCGACAGAGAGCTTGGCGTCCAAGTACGCTTGCGCCGTTTGCTCGCCGTCTTCCTTGTCCTCCGTATACCATACTGCATCCCGTGCTCTCGCCTCTTTCCGAATGTAATCGATAAGGCGCCGTTTAATGAGCAGCTCGGCAAACGAGAGGAAAGAACCTCCTTTATGCGGCGCATATTTCTCAATCGCCTCGTTAAAAGCGATCAACCCGATGCTCGCTTCGTCATCCTCTTCGCGAATGAACCGCTTGCACACGCTCGAAACCGTTTTGGCGATAAACGGCTTATATTGTTGGATGAATTCGTTGCGAAGCGCTTCATTCCCCTGTTGAATTTCCTCAACCGTCCGTTCAAGCGTTCTTTCTCTCTTTTTTAATAATGTGCCAAACATCGATTTCACCCCGCTTATACAAGACGGACTGACGCTTTTTCCTTACACTATTCGTACATAGTAAGGGAAATACGGGCGTCATTCAAGAAAAAAATCATTCCAGGCGGGAGTCTAAACGGATCGGATCGCTGATCTTACTCACCGAACTCGAGAAGTACACGTATACACCTTGCAAAATGATGGATTTTTCCTCGTTCGTCCATATCATCATTTTTCTGTCTATGATGGAGTATATGGTTTCGTTGCCATTCGCATGTAACCGAACGAAAAAGAGGCTTTCCCACCTCTCGGTTCAGGAAAGCCTCTTCTTTTTCAGTTGGCCAATTAACCGACTTTTTCTTCACTTTTAGCTATTTCGTTAAGCGCGCTATGCTTGCGGCCGTAGACAAAGTAAATGACCAAACCAATCAGCAGCCACGAGATAAAACCGATCCATGTCGTCATCGGGAGCTGAAGAACTAAGTAGCCGCAGAACAAGACGGCTAAAATCGGGATGACCGGAACGAACGGGACGCGGAACGCCCGCTTTAAGTTCGGCTGCGTTTTGCGCAGCACAAGAACGCCAATTGAAACGGTAATAAAGGCAAAGAGCGTCCCAATGTTCGTCAGTTCCGCCAGTTTGTTCAGCGGGATGATGCCGGCGAATACCGCTACAGCCGCTCCCGTCAGCCACGTATTGACATACGGCACTTGGCGCGTCGGGCTGATGCGAGCAAACACTTTCGGCAGCAAACCGTCGCGGCTGATCGCATAAAAGAGACGTGTCTGCCCGTAAAGCATGACAAGCAGCACCGTCGTGATGCCTCCGATCGCCCCGAGCGAAATAAAGCCGGCGACCCAGTCTTGATTGATATAGTTTAACGCGAACGCCACCGGGTTTTTTACGTTCAATTGATCGTACGGAACGATGCCCGTCAGCACGAGCGAAACAGCGATGTACAATAACGTGCAGACAAGCAACGACACGATGATGCCAATTGGCATATTGCGTTGCGGGTTGCGCACTTCTTCCGCCGCGGTCGACACCGCATCAAACCCGATGTAAGCGAAAAACACTGTTGCAGCGCCGGTCGCAACACCTGCAAATCCATATGGCATAAACGGCGTCCAGTTTTCCGGCTTGACATACCAAACGCCAACCGCCAAGAAAAGCAAGATGACAGCCACTTTAATAAAAACCACGACCGTATTGAAACGGGCCGATTTTTTCGCACCCATGTTCAGTAAAAACGTAATGAACAAAATAATGAGAATAGCCGGCAAATCGATGATTGTGCCTTTCTCCGGATTATATGCGCTCGTGAGCGCCTTCGGCAGCTCAATGCCAAACCCAGCGAGCAGGCCTTGGAAATAGCCGGACCAGCCGGCGGCGACCGCTGATGAAGCGACCCCATATTCCAAAATCAAGTCCCAACCTAAAATCCAAGCGAACAGTTCACCAAATGTGGCATAGCTATATGTGTACGCGCTTCCCGACACCGGTACGGTCGAAGCAAACTCAGCGTAACAAAGCGCCGCAAACACGCAAGCCAAGGCAGATAAAATAAACGAGAGAACGAGCGCCGGACCGGCATGCTCTGCCGCAGCCACCCCGGTCAGGACGAAAATGCCCGTCCCGATAATGGCACCGATGCCGAGCATCGTTAAGTCGAATGCCCCTAACTCTTTCCGCAGCGAGGCTCCTTTCGCCCCCGATTCGTTTAAAAGCGCCTGAATCGGTTTTTTACGAAACAAATTCATCGGATGTCTCCCCTTGTTGTTTTTTGTAGAAAATTGTCGAATTTGATCGACAGGCACAGTGAGCATTTTACATGATCTTTGTTTTTTTGTAAAGTGCGAAAATAAGAAAAACAGAAAAAAATTTTTTTGTTTTACGCGGTAAAGCAAAAAACATTTCTCTAATAATAACAAAAAAAATCAATTTACAAATTTTTCAGATAAATATATAATGAATGTGTGACAAATTTGTGACAAGAAAGGAGGTTTCCTGACGCTGCCGGCCTTTATGTTCCGTCATCTCATTTGAAAACGCTTTAACAAAGACAGGGAGGGATCCATATGGCAGTAAAAAAACAATCCTTTGCCGAACAGGCAGTTGTTGATTATGAAGCAATCGCCCAATCCGCCTCGTTTCGTGGCCTTATCCGAGAGAAAAAAGCCTTTATTATTCCAGCGACGTTCTTTTTCTTTGCATTTTACCTCATCCTTCCGATCTTGACGTCGTACTCAAAGGTGCTCAACGCGCCAGCAATCGGGCCGGTTAGTTGGGCGTGGCTGTTCGCCTTCGCACAATTTGCCATGACTTGGGCTTTATGCATCCTTTATTCGAAACGGGCTGCCAAGTTTGACGACATCGTTGAACAAGTAAAACAGGAAGCGAAGGAAGGAGGAAACGCTTAATGAACGGATTAGCCTTTTTCCTCTTCCTCGTCATCGTCGCCTTGACGCTTGTCATTACGTACTATGCCTCGAAACGGACGAAAACGACGAGCGATTTTTACACCGCTGACAGCAGCCTAACCGGATGGCAAAATGGACTGGCCATCGCCGGCGATTATATGTCTGCCGCCTCCTTTTTAGGCATTGCCGGCATGATCGCCCTGGCTGGATTTGACGGCTTCTTCTACAGCATCGGTTTCCTTGTTGCCTATCTTGTCGTCCTGTATATCGTCGCCGAGCCGCTTCGCAATCTTGGCAAGTACACGATGGCCGACATGATCGCCGCCCGTTTTGATGATAAAAAAGTGCGCGGTGTCGCCGCCTTGAATACGATCGCCATCTCGACTTTTTATATGATTGCACAACTTGTCGGCGCCGGCGGCCTTATTAAGCTCCTGCTTGGGCTCGATTACATTTATTCCGTCTTGATCGTCGGCATTTTAATGACCGTGTATGTCGTGTTCGGCGGCATGACGGCCACGAGCTGGGTGCAAATCATCAAAGCCGTCTTGTTGATGGTCGGTACGTTTATCATTTCCATCATCGTCTTTGCTAAATTCGACTTCAGCATCGCCAAAATGTTCCACGAGATGAAAACAGCAACACCGCTTGGCGATGCGTTTTTAAACCCGGGCAACAAGTTTAAAAATCCGCTGGACACGATTTCGCTCAACTTGGCGCTCGTCTTAGGGACGGCTGGATTGCCGCACATTTTAATCCGCTTCTTCACCGTCAAAGACGCACCGACTGCGCGCAAGTCAGTCGTTTATGCAACATGGGTTATCGGCATTTTCTATGTTTTAACCATCTTTTTAGGATTTGGCGCTGCTGCGTTTGTCGGTCATGATAACATCGTCGCCGCTGACCCTGCCGGCAATATGGCAGCCCCGCTTCTAGCCGAAGCGCTTGGTGGAGATTTCTTATTTGCTTTTGTTGCCGCGGTTGCCTTTGCCACGATTTTGGCGGTTGTCGCCGGGCTTGTGTTGTCAGCGGCCTCGGCGTTTGCCCACGACTTTTACAGCCATATTTTGCGGCGCGGCCAGGCAACGGAAAAAGAACAAATGCTTGCTGCCCGCTGGGCATCGGTCGGCGTCTCGGTATTATCGATTTTGTTAGCGCTGTTTGCCCAAAAAATGAACGTTGCCTTCCTTGTGTCGCTCGCCTTTGCCGTCGCTGCAAGCGCCAACTTGCCGACGATCGTCTTTACGATCTTCTGGCGTCGCTTTAATACGACAGGAGCCATTACTGGCATGCTCGTTGGCTTGATCAGCGCCCTGTTGCTCGTCTTCTTCAGCCCGAACGTCTGGTCGCCGCAGCCAGGAGCCGCCATTTTCGTTGGCGAACCGCTCTTTAAACTCGCCAATCCAGGCATTATTTCCATTCCGCTCGGTTTTATCGGCGCCATCATCGGAACGCTCGTCTCATCGAAAAAAGCGGACGAAAAGAAATATACCGAAATTGTCGTCAAGGCGAATACTGGGATCGGACGCGTGTAACACAACGAAGAAGGGGCTGATCCAAAACGCGAATGCGTTTTGGGTCAGCCCCAAATTGGCGTTACAACAGTTTGTATAGGTAATATTCATTGACAAATTCTCCGCCCACTCTTAATGATTGAACCCTCTCGCCTTCTAATACGAATCCCATCTTCCTATATAAGTTGAACGCCTTATCGTTCCCTTTCATGACCGTAAGTCCTAATCTCGAAATTCCAACTTCCTTTGCCCACTCAAACGCTTTGTTGAATAGTTTAGTGGCAATGCCCTGTCCTTGATAGTCTTCAAGAACTCCCAAAACAACATTGGCAGAATGTCGATTTCGTTTTACATCGCCTCCTATGACAGCAAGGAACCCGACAAGCTTGTTTTCAGTTTCAGCAACAAAGATCATTTTATTCGGTTCAAACAACATTCTTTCAATCGATTTACTTTGTTGTTCAACCGTTGTTTGCCGTTCGCCAGGCTCAAATAACATAAAACCAGATTCATCAATTTTTTTGCACAACTCCAAGAAATTTTCCGCATCGCTAACGTCAATCGGTCTTATGATCATTTTTTTCTTTTCCCCTTTATGTAAACTCCTTGGAATGCTTATTGAATGCGATCCGCTTTATGCCGTCGTCGCGCAATGGAACAACTTGGCAAACTGTGTATACCGCTCGACTTGGCGGCGGTCGACATCATAGCCGATGCCGGGGGCGTCCGGCACGCGAATCAAGCCGCCTTGCACCTCGACTTCCGGCGTGATAATATCCCGCTCCCAATAATGGGACGACGCGGCGGTATCGCCGGGAAGGGTAAAGTTTTCTAATGTCGTGATGGCGATATTGTGGGCACGCCCAACGCCCGCTTCGAGCATTCCCCCGCACCAGACCGGCACGCCGCGCTCAAGGCAAAGATCATGAATGCGCCTCGCTTCCTCCAATCCGCCGACACGCCCAATTTTGATATTGATGATGCGGCAACTGCCAAGCTCAAGCGCCTTGCGTGCATCGTCATAGGAACGAACGCTTTCATCAAGGCAAAGCGGCGTCTCAAGGAGCGCCTGCAATCGCGCATGATCGATGAGATCGTCAGCTGCCAGCGGCTGTTCGATCATCATCAGCCCAAACTCATCGAGCGCCTGAAGCCGCTTGGCGTCAGCGAGCGTATACGCCGAATTGGCATCCGCCATGAGCGGCACGTCGGGAAACGCGCGCCGCACGTCGCGAATGACATCAACATCCCATCCCGGTTTGATCTTCACTTTGATCCGCCGGTACCCTTGCGCCACATACCGCTCAATCACCTGGAGCAGATCGGCAACCGTCGGCTGGATGCCGATGCTGACGCCGACTTCAATCTCCCTTTTCGTTCCGCCCAATAACCGATAAAGCGGAACGCCAAGCTGCTTCGCATACAAGTCCCACACCGCCCCTTCAAGCGCCGCTTTTGCCATGTTGTTTTGGCGGATGGCGGCAAATCGCTCTGGCAATTCCGCTGGATGCCTAAGCGGCTCCGAAAACAAGAGCGGCACGAGAAACTCTTCAAGCATATGCCAGTTCGTTTTCACCGTTTCCTCGCTGTACCACGGGGCGGAAAACGCAACCGATTCGCCCCAGCCGGAAACGCCATCGCAGTCGACCGCCTCCACTAAAATCAACTCTTTCGTTTGAAACGTGCCGAAGCTCGTTGTAAACGGCGACTTCAACTCCATGTGCAAATGGCGCAATATGACGTACTCAATGCTGATCGTCATTCCTCTTCCCCTTTCTGCGGCAGTCATTCGTTTCTCCTCACCCATATGTAGTGCATCGCCGGCTCCCCGGAACGGCGCCAAGCGCCGGCGGCAATCCAGCCTTCCGTGAGCAACCGCTGAAACAGAGCGCGCGTCGCCAGCCGCCACTCAAGCGCCAGCGCGAGATCCCGCTCTTTCAGCTGCGGAAAGTCAAGCGGAACCGCAGCCAACAACAACGGCGCCGCTGTTTCATCGATGTCTCTCAGCACGGGCCGCAACAGACCGTCAGCCCTTTGACCTGCCTCGAGCACCGTCAGACTTCTGGCCTTGAGAAGATCAGCTTTAGCCAAGCTCCGCTCCCCGGTCGGACGCTCATCAAGCCGCCATTCGACAATGAAGCGGTCGGACGGCAGTTGACCGTTCAACGCGTCATTCATTTCGCCGTAGCAGTTTTCCACATACTCGACGCCAAGGGCCCCAAGCTTCGCCAAGTTCAAATAGCCGTTTCGACTTTGCAACGGGTCATACGTCCAGCGGATGACTCGATAACCGCGCCGCCGCGCTTCTTCGGCTTGCTTCATTTTTAAGCGGTAGCCGATCCCTTGATCGCGAAACGGTTTGGCAATCCCCATCATGTGCGAACAAAGATACACTTCCCCGTTTTGCATTCCAGGAAAACTATAGACAAAGCCGACAAGTTTTCCGTCCGCGTACGCCCCGATCGCAATGCCGCCGTTTTTCACCGCTGTCAACGTTTGGTGAAGCGGGATTGGCGCTGTCCCCCAAACGTCCGCCTCCAACTCAGCCATTTCTTTTAGCTGTTCCATCGTCTCAATGATTTGCAGCGACAGAGGCACGCTCGTTCTCCCCCTGCGGCGCAAACGTCGCAAACGTGTTCATCACAACCCGCGCCAAAATTTCCACGCCGGAAAGCAAATCATCGCGCCGGAACGTCATGTTCGGGTGATGGAGCCCTGGACGCAAGTCGCAGCCCAATCCGAGCATCGTTGTTTTCAGCTCCGGTTTTTTAAAGGAATAAAAATGGAAATCCTCTCCTCCCGACGTCACGACCGGCGGAACGCATTTTTCCGTCCCTAAAGTCGTGATAATCGCCTCCTCCATCAGCCGCACAGCATCTGGATCAGGATCAGCGGCGACGATGCGCGTCCGCTCAACAAGCTCAATATCAGCTCCGTAAATCGCAGCGACCCCATTGATCACATGGCGCAGCCCCTCGACGAGCCGCTCCATCGCCTCGTTCGTTTGCGCCCGCAAATCAAGGGCAAATTCCGCGTAGTCCGGGATCGTGTTCGCATCTTTTTCACCGGCGTGAAACTTCGTCATTTTGATCGACGCTGGCACTTGTGGGTCGATATGAATTTTGCTGAGCTCCTGCACGATGGCGCTGCCGACTTCAATGACATTGACGCCTAGATGAGGCCGCGCTGCGTGCGCCGCCACACCGCGAATCCGTCCTTCAATGCATTGCGCCGCTCCGTGAATGATCGCCGGAGACGCATAACCGCTTTTGACTTCTTGAACCGGCCGCAAATGAACGCCGTACAAAAACGACATTCCATCGACCGCTCCCTTTTCCATCATCTTCAGCGCCCCCGTGCCTTTTTCCTCAGCCGGCTGGAACAAAAACCGGAGCGTCCCCGGCGGCTCATAGCCGATGCGGCGAAGCAGCTTCGCCACCCCGAGCACGATCGTCATATGAGCGTCGTGCCCGCACGCATGGTTCGGCTGCCAAACGCCGTTCACTTCTTGCCAAAGCGCATCCATATCACTGCGCACCCCAACCGTAAACGGTCCGGCGCCGATTTCCGCCACCACGCCCGGACAATCGGCAAACGTCCGCGCCCGATACCCTTCGCGCTCCAACTCTCGGCGAAGAAATTCGGTTGTTTGCCACTCTTCCCAACTGATTTCTGGATGACGATGAAGGTGATCGAAAATCTCCCATAGCTCCGCTTTCATCTGCTGAACAATTTCTTTCATCCCGCTCTCCCCCGCTGTTTAAAATCAATAGAAAAAACATCGTTATATTCATTATAATATTCAAGCAAACAAATACAACGATAGGCAAATGATTGGAAAAAACAACTACACGCAGTTAAGGGCGGCGCTTGACCAGTTGGTTGACGACCTCAGAAAAAATGAGCCCCATCGCAATCGCCCCAGAAATCATGAACGCTTTTGCCGCTAGTGAAATGGCCGCATTGTAATCGTTCATGACAACATGGCGCATCGCCTCAAACGCTGTTCCGCCCGGCACAAGGGGAATAATGCCAGAGACGATAAAAATCGTCGCCGGCGTTCGATAGCGGCGGGCGAACCCGTTGCTTACAAAAGCGACGAAAAACGCCGCTGCAAACGTGGCGGCGACACCGTCCACCCCCGACCGGGCGGCGGCCATATACATCGCCCAGCCGCTCATGCCGACAAATCCGCTGTGCGGCAGCAATCGTTTCGGAATATTGAAAATGACGCCAAACAGCGATGACGCCACAAAGCTAAGCAACAGCTGCACAATCATCATCGGTACTCCCTGCTAACGAATCGATAAAATAAAGGCAATGCCGGTGCCGATCGCAAACGCGGTTAAAAACGCCTCAGCACCGCGCGACAAACCGGCGATCAAATGGCCGGCCATTAAATCGCGCACCGCATTGGTAATCGCCAGCCCCGGCACGAGCGGCATCACCGAGCCAATCATCATGTTTCCTACGTCCCTGACAAATCCGGCACTTTCCATCAACAGCACGATCCCACCGGCGACAAAAGCGGCAAAAAATTCAGCGAAGAATCGGATTTTCACGAACCGATGCATCATTTCAAAACACCAAAACGCCATTCCACCAGAAAGAAGGGAAGGGAGAAAATGATTCATGCCGCCTAACAGCGAGGCAAAACAAGCGCTCGCCGCCGCTGCGGCAGCGGTTTGCTGCCAAAGCGGATAACCGAGTGGCAGCTGCTGAACGCGTTCCAGTTCTTTGCGCGCTCCGTCGAGCGACAGTTCGCCGCTGCTGATGCGGCGGGAAATGTGGTTGACAAGCGCCACCTTGGATAAATCGGTCGAACGCTCGGAAATGCGAATAAACCGTGTTACATTCGTTCCCTCAACGGAAAACATGATGCCCGTTGGGGTCACATAGCTGTGTGAGCGGGAAACACCGAACGAAGCGGCGATGCGCCCCATCGTATCTTCCACCCGGTACGTCTCCCCACCGCTTTCAAGCATCAATTTTCCCGCTAATAAACAAACATCAACAATGTCATCCACCCGCTCCGTCATGACCGGTTTGCTCCTTTCGTTTTCGCCCGGCATGGCATTGGCCGGTGCCCCCTTATCCCGTCAGCCCCACTAGGCGCTCATCGCAAAAACAAACTCCCACCAAACGGATTGGCAGGAGTCGCCTTGGATATCGTCGTTACCAAACTTATTTCCATTATACCAAACAGGCGGCTAACTGCCAAACCGTGAAGGGAATCTCACCGTTTCCCTTTCTTTCCTATTTTTCTGCTTCTTTCGCCTGATTTTTCGCGCCTACAGTCGAAAACAGACGGGTCAACTGCGAAAACGTTATAACGAAACCCAAAGCAAAAGGAGGAACGATGGTGATGAACAAGCGATTTTCGCTCCCTCGCATACTATCAACAAGCGCACTTGCCGCTGCTGTTGCGCTCACTCCTTACAGCCCGGCGGTGTTCGCCAGCACAGGAATCGAGGGGAAAACAGACGGCAACACGGCAACCGAAGCAGATGCCGGTGTCAACCACGACGTCCCGGTTTTGTTGCCAGGCGACTTTTTCTACTTTGTCAAAACCATGATGGAAAAAATCGAACTTGCCCTCACGTTTGACGATGCGGAAAAGGCGAAACGGCTCGCTGAATTCGCTGAAGAGCGGCTAGCCGAAGCAAAGGCGCTGCTTGAACGCGGAGACGTCGAGCAAGCAAAAGAAGTGCTCGCCAATGCCCTGAAACAACAAGATCAAGCATGGAATGTGTATGAAAAAACAAAACAAGCGGATGAACCAAGCGGGGAAACCGCAAAACCTGATGCCGAAGCATTGCGCCAACAGCTGGAAGAAAAATTTTCGCAAAACATCACGGCCTTGCAAGCCGCACTTGAACGGGTGAAAAACCCGCGCGCCAAAGAGGTGCTCGCCCGCAACATTGAAAAAGCGAAACAAAAACTGGAAGCCAAAATAGAAAAACGGTTGGCGAAACAGGCAGAACAAAGCAGCCAAGTAGAGGAAATAGGCGATGAACAAACAGCACCGACAGCACCGGCCGGCGAAACGGAGGAAGCGAAAAACGAGAGCGCACCAACGGCTCCTGAATCCATCGAAACAGAAAAGCCAGCCGCTGCACCGGTGGAAGACGATACAGCGGTTCGTCTAGATGAACAAACGAACACCGCCCCCAAAGCAGACACGAAATCGTCGCTGACGCGAGCCATAAAAGCGGAAGCAAAGGGCAGTGTCCGCCAAGGTGTCGCCGCGAGCGCCAAAGCAAACGGCCGGGAACATCAAGCAGCGGCAGCCGGAAAGCAGCAAGCAGCGTTCCGCGCCTCTGTCTCTGTTTCACAACCTCCGAAACAAACAGCCAAACCGCAGGTGAAAAACGACCATTCGCCGGCCCATAGAAAACAAGACAAGGAAGAAAAGAACAAAAAATAAGTTCCGTTTTGAAGCTGTTGCTAAAGCAAGGGCTGTTTTCCGAAGCGAACGGGAAACAGCCCTTTCTCCTTGACAATAATGGACATCGTCGTTCCATTGTTCTTTCACCTCCGCCTTAACCGCTCGCTTCCTTGCTCTTGCTTTGCTTATTCAGAATATTTGCCATGCTGGTAAATCCCTAGCTAATCACTTCGCGAATCACAATCGCTCGGTCAAACGCCTCGATGCTATAGCGAATAATCAAATGCGCCTTGATTGCCGCCGGCAATCCATCGCGCAGGGCAAAGCCAACAGTGCTTCCCCATGCCTCGCCCTCCTTACGTCTACTTGCAGTATACGAATGAATCACTCACCTGGTTTTCACGCCAATGACCCGCAAACGCCCCGGCTCAATCCAAGCAAATACTTCCCCTTCTCCTGCATCCTCGCCATCCGCGTGGATCGGGACAGGAGCGGCAGGGCGGATGCGCACGTTCCGACCAGTGAACACGCAAACTTCTTTCATTCGTACATGCCCGCCCCAAAATACGGTTAAAAACAGCGCAAGAATTTTCCAACGCGGCATCGGCCCGACGACCGTCACATGAAGCAAGCCGTCATCGGCCCGGACGGACGGAGCGATGCGCATTCCCCCACCGTAGTATGGGTGATTCGAAACCGTTGCCAGCCAGGCCTTCAAAAACGAATAATTCTGTCCATCCACACAAATATCAAGGTCAACCGGTTGATAGCGAAACAACTCTCTTACTAAATAAAACACATAAATGAACGAACCGAGTCCAAAACGATTCAGCCTCCCTTTCCATTTTGAACGGTTGGCCATGCGGGCGATATGGGCGTCAAAACCGCAGCCGATGCTGTTGGCAAACACGCCGTCGGGCACGGCGCTGCTGGCAAAACGGCCGAGATCGAAAGACAAAACCCTGCCTAGCCGAACGTCACTCAACAGCCGTTGGAGCGCCTGTTTCGATGTTCGGGCAAGCCGGAAGCCGCGGACAAAGTCGTTTCCCGTTCCGGCCGGAATGCAGCCAATCGCAACGTGCGGAAACGAACCCGCTCCGTTCACCACTTCATGCACGGTCCCATCGCCCCCGACCGCCGCAATCACCGTCGGCTCGACGCTTTCCTCGCCGATTCGTCGGGCGATTTCCTTTCCTTCTCCCTTTCGGCTCGTCCAATATGCCTGATAGGCGATTCCTTCCCGATCCAGCAGCGGTTGCAGCTGCTTCCAAATGGACACGGACCGGCCGTTTTTGGCGGCTGGATTGATCATGAAATAAAGGTTCATCCTCTTCCCCCATTCATAACCCCTTTTCTTACCTATTGGCGGTTGGTTTCATTTTTCCTCTCGTCGAAATGAGAAAAATCCGAACCCGCAAACCGGATTCGGATCAGTCATCATTCCTCACCGATAATTTTCACTTCCAGCTCTAAATCAACTCCGAACTTCTCCTTTACGGTTTTGCGCACCATGTCGATCGTCGCGATGTAATCGGCAGCCGTCGCATTGTTTTTGTTAATGATGAATCCGGCGTGCTTCGTCGACACTTCCGCACCGCCGAATCCTTTTCCCTGAAGGCCGCTGTCTTGGATGAGCTTGCCGGCAAAATAGCCCGGCGGACGCTTAAACACGCTTCCGACCGACGGATACTCAAGCGGCTGTTTCGATTCGCGCTGAAAGGTTAAATCATCCATTTTCGCCTTGATTTGTGCATAGTCGCCCGGCTGCAGGGAAAAGACGACTTCAAGCACAATATCATGCGTCCGGCTGATGATGCTTGTTCGATAACCGAGCTCCAGTTCCTCGTTTGTCAATGTTTTCAACTCGCCGGCGAGCGTCGCCACCTTGACATGGTCAAGCACATCTTTCACTTCCCCGCCGTACGCTCCGGCGTTCATCATAATCGCCCCGCCGACCGATCCCGGAATGCCGCAGGCGAACTCCAACCCGGTGAGGTGTTGTTCGAGCGCGAACCGCGACACCGCTTTAATATCCGCCCCGCTTTGTGCGATCACGTTGTTTCCTTCACGCCAAATGCGGTTCAAATGCTTCAGCTGCATGACAATGCCGCGCAGCCCGCCATCGCGGATGATGACGTTCGAACCGTTGCCAAGAAGCGTAAACGGCAGGCCGTACTCTTCTTTCAGCCGCAACACCTCAATGACCTGCTCGTACGTCTCCGGCCAGACGAGAAAATCGGCCTTGCCGCCGATCCGCACCAATGTATGGTTTTTCATCGGCTCATCGCGAAGGACATTTCTTTCTCCACAAATCTCTACGAGTCTTTGATAAATCTGTTCCGCATGTTCCATCGTTCTGTCACCTTCTTTACTTCTTCCGTGCCGCTTGGCGGCATTCATTCCACATCGTTTCCATTATCGCTGGAATCGCGTCGCATATCAAGTGGGCAATGTTCCTTATTCTGTTTTATTCCGGACCAGGAGAAAAGGTGACGTTCGAAGGAAGACGAGATGTTTATGCCTCTTTCAATATGGAAAAGATGATAACAATCAATCATAGTGTAGGAGGGAGTCCATTGTACGACACGTTAGCGGAAGTCAGCGCCATTCTCGGCCGGTCGAAAGAGGCGCTCAGCCAGTTTCAAGCGATTTTAGAGCCGACGATTGAAAAGGCCGCGGACGACCATGAACGGCTGTATTGGCATCATATTTACGAAGAAGAGGAACACCGGTTTGACCGTTTGACCGCCTTGCTTCCAAAGTTGGAGGAGGCATTGGCGGACGAAGCATTCTTATCGCGGGAAAACGGCGACTTTTTGCGCCTGTTGCAAGATATCAGCCTTGAAAAATTCGGCTTGCACAACTTTTTGGAGCATCTCGATTTGTCCCTCTTCCACTATAAAGGGACGGAACATGAACCACCCATTACGGCACTGCGCGACATGACCGCTGCGGACTACCAGCGGATGAAAGCCGCTCTCGAAACGCTCAATCGCGCGCTGGACGTGCCGGTTTCCTTCGCCGCCGCAACACCGACGGATGAAAAAGAAAATCAAAAAGAGCATTTGAAGCTAGCGCAATACGCCGCCCCGCCCGCCGCGTCGCCCCCCATCCGTCCACAAGAAGGGACACGGCGTCAGCTGACGGTTGGCAGCTTAAAAAACAGATAAGGAAGGAGAGAGCTATGGACAAAACAAAACTATACCCGGAAGCCCCGCTCACGAGCAGCCAATGGAGCGAGCTTGACGAAATGGTCATTGAAACGGCGCGCCGCCAGCTCGTCGGACGTAGGTTTATCGATTTGTACGGTCCGCTTGGCGAAGGCGTCCAGTCGGTCGCCAACGATATTTATATGAACCCGGAACAGGGGGACATGAGCTTCCACGGCAAAGAGCTGAGCCTTTCCGAGCCGGCGCGCCGCGTGCATTTAACGATCCCGCTTTTGTATAAAGACTTTATTTTGTACTGGCGTGACATTGAACAGGCGAAACAGCTCGGCAGCCCGATCGACTTTTCCGCCGCCGCCAACGCCGCCCAGCAGTGCGCGCTGCTCGAGGACGATTTGATTTTCAATGGTTCAACTGAATTTGATGTGCCGGGCATTATGAACGTCAAAGGAAAAATCGCCCACATTCGCAGCGATTGGATGAAATCGGGCAACGCCTTTACTGACGTCGTCGAAGCACGCAACAAGCTGCTTCAGCTCGGCCATACCGGCCCATACGCGCTCGTCTTGTCGCCGGAATTGTATGCGTTGATCCACCGCGTCCATGAAGGAACGCACGTGCTTGAAATTGAGCACATCCGCGAGCTGATGACCGCCGGCATTTACCAAACTCCGGTCATTAAAGGCAAACGCGGGGTCGTCATTGACACAGGGCGGCAAAACATCGACCTCGCTGTTGCCGTCGATGTGCAAACCGCGTTTTTAGATACGGAAAACATGAACTACTTGTTCCGTGTCTACGAATCGGTTGTGCCGCGCATCAAACGGCCGAGCGCCATCTGTACGCTTGAAGATCCAGCCGGGGCCTCGTAATTTCTCTTTTCAGGGAAAGAGGGGACACATTAGCGGGAGGCTGGCTAGACATGGGCCAAAGCGTCCGAAGGCGATTCAATAGCCACATCCGCTGCTTGCAACAATCGAAACGCCCAGCGGATTTACAAACCGCTGGGCGTCTTGCTAGTTGGCCATCAAGCCGTGCGGGCTGCTTGGTCTTGAACGTTCGAAACGAGCAGCGACAATTCGGGGCTGAGCGCCTCAACACCGATGTCATCGATAATCATTTTCGCTTCCTGCCAAAAATGGACGGTATAGCTGCCTTGATAAATATCGAACAGCCGTTTTAAATAGCGCCGCTTGTTGTTGATGGCTTCCCGTTTATAAGCGGCGTTGTTCAGCTCACGAATTTTTTTATGTTCAGGCGCAGAGATGACGCTGATGTCATGAACGTTGACGATGAGCCGTTCCCCTTGTTCGGTCACAAAACCGACCGAATAGTATTGGGCGCCTAGTTGATCGATATGAACGATGCAGACGTTTCGATATTCTTCGCCGGAACGGAGGCGGAGAAGCGCCGCTTCCACCGCGCCGCCGACTTTTCGCTCGTTGGCCAAAATCGCTTTCATATCGCGCAGTCCGTTCATCGGAATGCCCATGGTGTCTCCCCCTTGTCCCTAGCCAAGATGGCGTTTTCGCAATTCCTTTTACTATTATGATACCAATCATTCATTCGGATGTAAATGAGATTCATTTTCAAACTAACCATGTAATTTAAAGGAGATGTGTAAAAAAATGGGTAAAACATTCACGGTCGGCTCACTGAAGCCTGCCGTCCGGCCATCGGAGCGCTCCATTTCTGCCGCGCCGCCTAAGCCCGATGGGCCGTCCGCCGTGCGGCCGTCTGTCATTCAAATCGAACAAAAAGGGAAAACGTTCACCGTGCAGCCAGCCCCCGGCGTTTCGCTTCTTGACGCCGCCCTAGGACAAGGTGTTCTGCTCGATCACAAATGCAAAAAAGGAACGTGTGGCCGTTGCATGGTCACCGTTCTCGCCGGCGCTCACCTTCTCGCTCCGAAAACGCGGCGCGAGCGCGAAAAAACGGATCAACCAGCCAAACGGCTTGCCTGCCAAGCACAAATCCAATAAGCCGAGCGCTATTTTAGCACGATCGGCTTATTTTTTCCCATGCAACCGCTCCCACCTACTTTCTCTCATTGCCTGACTCTTTACGCCATGGTATGATGGTGAGAAATACAAAAAACGGAGGGGATGCCTATGAGAACGGTCACCTTAACCGACGTCTTTGCCCATCCGATTGCGCAAAAATATTTAAAACGATCCGGCCTCGCCCACGCCATCACCGCGGCGTACCATGCCTACCACCTTGCCCTCCGCCACGGAGTGAACGTCGACTTGGCGACAAAAGCGGCACTGCTTCATGATATCGGCCATTACACATGGTACAAAAACGGCCGTTGGGACTACGAACAATACCGGCAAAACGACATCCATGCCATCAAAGGGGCCGAGCGCGCCCATAAGCTGCTGATCCGCCTTGGCGAACATCCGCAAAACGCTAAGGAAATTGCCCTGGCGATTTTGCTTCATACCGATTCCTACCTTCCAGAAGGAGAATGGAAACGAACGCCGCTCCAAGCCATCGTCAAATGGGCCGACGAAGCCGACGAGGAGCCCGGCGGCCGCCACCATTATCGAACGATCAGCGACGACTTAGCGTGGAAAAAAATCCGCCAGCTCGACGAACTCGTCAGCCGTCAGCACGCCCAAAAGTGGCTCGGAGATATCATTTGAACAGTTGCTTTAATGTCGTCATTTCCCGTAAACAGGAAACGAGATATCGCCACAAACCATGTCTGCTCTGAACGGAAGCAGCTCACCCTTGAATCAGGTGGGCTGCTCGCGCGCCAGCAACACCAAGTCCCATCCCCATTGAATGATACATCGTTCGCTCACATTTCAAGACTGCTTGGCATCATCTGTCCTGCTAAAACGCCCGCTGCTGTTCGTTCAAAACTCATATTTCGCAATCTTTGCATAATATACAAAAAACAACCTCAATATTCACATAAAAATAAATGTTTTTCCAAATATTGTAAAATAACTAATTTTTATTCGTTAAAATCAGGCTTACTTTGAATTTTTATTCAGGGTGCGAAATGTAGGTCAAAAAACGGCAAGTCAAGCAAAAGGCGAACGGCCTTGCCTGACAAAAAAGCCACGCTGACCGTTGTCAAACGTGGCTTCTCTCATTTATAACTCATCAAATCCGTTGTCCACTTGCACTTTCGTATACTGGCGTGGTTTTTGCTCGAAGAAGTCTGATTTGCCAAGGTCAACTTCTTCATACGCTTTAATCCAGCGGAGCGGGTTCGTCCGGTAGCCGTCAAACGGGCGGTCAAATCCGAGCTGATGAGCGCGGACGTTGGCGTAAAACTTAATGTACGCTTCCAAATCAGCCAAGTCGATGCCATCGATGTCATTCCCGATGATTTCCCCGGCCCATTCGATTTCCAGCTCAGCCGCTTTCGTAAACGTTTCACGGACAAAATCGGAAAGCTCCGGCGTCCGATACTCCGGGTATTCGTTCAACACTTCTTTGAAAATTTTCGCAAACAAATCAACATGAATGTGCTCGTCGCGGTTGATGTAATTGATCATCGTGCTCGTCGCCACCATTTTTTGCTGGCGCGCAAGGTTGTAGAAGAACGCAAACCCTGAGTAGAAAAACAGTCCTTCTAAAATGACGTCAAAAACGATGGAGCGCAACAAGTTTTCCACATTCGGCTCTTCCGCAAACGCCTTGTAGCCGTTCGTCACAAAATCGTTCCGCTTGCGCAGCGTCGGTTCGTTCCGCCAAAAGTCGAATACTTCATCTTGCTTCGCTTTCGGCACAAGGCTCGAGAGCACGTACGAATAGGAATGGTTGTGAATGACTTCCTGCTGGGCGAGCATGATCATGAGCGCATTGATGCTCGGGTCCGTAATGTAATCAGCGACACGTCCGGCGTAATCGGTTTGGATGCTGTCAAGCAGCGCTAAAAGACCGATGATTTTCAAAAACGCCTCCTGTTCGCGGGCGGTCAGCTGCGGAAACTGCTTCACATCTTGGGCCATATTGATTTCAAATGGCGTCCAAAAGTTGGCGAGCATTCGCTTATATTTCGCATACGCCCATGGGTAGGCAATATCGTCCCAGTTCAACACATTCGAGCAGCGGCCGTTGATGATGCCCGTCGAACGGTTCGGCGCCTCCGGATCCATAATCGGTCGTTTGACTAAGCCGATCGTCATCGTCCATTCCTTCCTTTCGTTTTCTAGTATCATGTGCGCGGCCAACCTCGGACGCCCCTCCCGCACAAGGAAGGGAAAGCCCGACCAAAGGCGTTTGTTGCGCCCCATGGTCAGCTCGCGCAAGAATCGCACTCGTCGATCGTCCCCGATGTCGAACGCACGTAATACGTCGTTTTCAGCCCCGACTTCCACGCCGTCAAATGCAAATCGAGCAGCTCTTTTGCCTTAATCGTGTTCATGACGTAGAAGTTAAAGGAGATGGCTTGGTCGATATGGCGCTGGCGGGCGGCGTTTTGCTTGATGCTCCAACGTTGGTCGATATGGTACGCCGATTTGTAATACCATGTCGTCTGTTCGTTTAAATCCGGCACCGTAACGGGAATCTTATAATCTTTCTTTTCCTCGGCGTATACTTTTAAGAAAATGGGATCAATGCTCGCCGTGCTGCCGGCGATGATCGACGTCGATGTGTTCGGGGCGATGGCCATGATATAGCCGTTGCGCATCCCGTAGCGGGCCACATCTTGCTTCAGCCGATCCCAATCGAGTTCACCGTGGCTTTCGTAGCCGCGCCGCTCAAAATAAGCGCCCGTCTGCCAGTCCGACCCCGGAAACGCCGGGTAGCTCCCTTTCTCTTTGGCGAGCTCCATGCTCGCTTGAATCGCCAAATACGCGATCGTTTCATACAGCTCGTCGGCATAGCGGACCGCTTCGTCCGACTCCCAGCGAATGCCTTTTAACGCCAAAAGATGATGCCAGCCAAAGGTTCCAAGCCCGACAGCGCGGTATTTTTCGTTCGTCAGGCCGGCCTGCAGCACCGGAATATTGTTTAAATCAATGACATTATCGAGCATCCGCATTTGAATCGGGATGAGCCGCGCCAAAACCCCATCGGTCACCGCCCGCGCCAAGTTGATCGACGATAAATTGCAGACGACAAAATCGCCTGGGATTTTCTCAATGATGATCATCCCGTCTTTTACATATTGCCGCTTCGTCACCGTCGGGCTTTGGTTTTGCGCGATTTCCGTGCAAAGGTTGCTGCAGTAGATCATCCCGAGATGGCGATTCGGATTTTGCCGGTTCACTTCATCGCGGTAAAACATAAACGGCGTCCCCGACTCGAGCTGGCTGCGCATGATGCTTTTCATCACTTCGATCGCCGGCACTTTTTCTTTCGACAGTCTTGGTTCGTTGACACATTGCCAATATTTTTCCCGAAAGCTGCCGCTCCCTTTTTCCTCATCATAAAAGTCTTCCAAGCTAAATCCCATCACCTTCCGCACTTCATGCGGATCAAACAAGTACCAGTCGCCGCGCTGTTCGACTTGCTCCATGAACAAATCAGGGATGCAAACGCCGGTGAACAAATCATGCGTCCGCAGCCGTTCGTCGCCGTTGTTGAGCCGCGCATCGAGAAACGCAAAAATGTCTTTATGCCACACATCCAAATAGACGGAAATGGCTCCCTTTCGCTGTCCTAACTGATCGACGCTCACCGCTGTATTGTTCAGCTGCTTCATCCACGGGATGACGCCGGAGGAGACCCCTTTGAATCCTTTGATGTCGCTGCCGCGCGACCGGATTTTGCCTAAATAGACGCCGATGCCGCCGCCCGATTTCGATAAATTGGCGATGTCGGTGTTGCTGTCGTAAATCCCCTGCAAGCTGTCATCGACCGTATCAACAAAGCAGCTCGACAGCTGGCCGTATGACTTCCCGGCATTGGCAAGCGTCGGCGTCGCCACGGTCATGTATAAGTTGCTTAACGCCCAATACGCTTCCTTCACGAGCTCAAGCCGCCGCTTTGGCGGTTCATTCGCCATAAGCGTCATGGCAATGACCAAAAACCGCTCCTGCGGCAATTCATACAACCGCCGCTCATAATCGCGGGCCAAATACCGATCAGCGAGCGTGCGCAGCCCGATATACGTAAACAACAAGTCTTTGCCTGGATCAAGAAATGAGCCAGCCGTCTCGATCTCTTCTTTCGTATAACGCTCAAGCAATAGCGGGCTGTACACCCCTTGTTCCGTCAGCGCAACAAGCAGCGAGTAGAAATCGCCATACCGCTCGCGTTCATCGTACCCGCGCTGCCGCGCCGCTTCACGGTACAATTGCCGCAAATACAGCCGGGCGCACACAAACGTCCAGTCCGGCTCATCTTCATCAATGTAAGAAAGTCCTTCCAAAATAGCCGTTTGGTGCAGCTGTTCTACCGTGACGGACTCCTTTCGACTGAGAAGCTGCCAAACACGCTCGACGTATTCATCAAGCGACAGACGGCCGAATCCAGCGGCGGCTTGCCCAATCAGCGACGCAAACTCTTCACGTGAAAAAGAAACCGGCTTCCCTTGGTCATCGATGATGATCATTTTCGTCAATGCGGTCATTCGTTTCCCCTCTCCTCCATAAAAAAATCCGCTCGGGCAGGCGAGCGGATGAAACGACAGACGGAAAAAGGCAGACGAACCCCTTGTTCTTTTCCCCTATCGTTTCATCTTCTCACACCCCGAAGAACATGAAACGTTCCAAGCAAGGCAGGTCTCCTGACTCGTGCATCGTCCTACTTTGGGTCCTTCCCAGCGGCGCGCTGAATGGCTCTTGCCGCCAGTGGCCATCCCATTTCGTCCGCACATACAGTTGCGGGGGCAGTTCCGGATTCACACCGGATTCCCTATTAAGTCCTGATGGACACCGTTGCTTAGCAGAACAATATGTAGTTGTAAAAAAAGACCTCAAAACCAATATATAGTAGTTTAGCATCCTGATGGAACAAGCATATACCAAAACCGGGAAAATTGCAAGAGCGGGAGAAAGCAAATTTTCTCTTTCGCTTCGCCAAAGGCAAGGAAACTGTCCGCACCATCGAAAAAGGCGTTCTAGGTGTCGCCCTTAGAACGCCCTGTCGTTTCCCTGCTACACCTCCAAAACAGACGCTGGCCGCTTCTCGTTTTGTACGGATGGAGCAAAATCGTACTTCTTTTCCACATAGACTTGATGCCAAACCATAAACGCCAAGACCGTCCACAGCTTGCGGCTGTGGTCCGCCTTGTGGCGGGCATGTTCATCCAGCAGCCGATAGAGCACGTCCTTATGGAACAGATGATCAGTTTCGCTTTCGTGGATGAGCTGTCTCGCCCAGTCATACATTTCGTTTTTCAGCCAGTGGCGAATCGGCACGGGGAACCCTAATTTTTTCCGGTTTAACACATGATCCGGCACGATGCCCTCGGCCGCTTTGCGCAAAATATATTTCGTCGTACCGTTGGCTATCTTCATATCAGGGGCGATTTGCCTAGCAACCTCAAATACCTTTTTGTCTAAAAAGGGAACGCGCAGCTCAAGCGAATGGGCCATCGTCATTTTGTCCGCTTTGACTAAAATATCGCCCCTTAGCCATGTATGAAGATCAATATACTGCATCCGGTTGACGGGCGGGTCATGAAGCGTTTCGCGGTAAAACGGAGCCGTCACCGCCGTATATTCGCACCCTCCTCGGTACGTTTTGAGCAGCGCCGCTTTTTCCTTTTCGCTATAGATTTTGGCATTGCCGACATACCGCTCTTCAAGCGGCGTCGTGCCGCGCTCCAAAAAGCTTTTTCCTTTCATCCCGTCCGGAAGCATCTTCGCGATCACCCGCAACACCGCTTTTACGATGTTTGGCATGCGCGCAAACAGCCGCAACGACTCTGGTTCGCGGTAAATGTTGTAGCCGCCAAACAGCTCGTCCGCCCCCTCGCCGGAAAGCACAACCGTGACATGCTTTCTCGCCTCACGAGCGACAAAATACAGCGGCACAGCCGCAGGATCGGCAAGCGGATCGTCCATATGCCACATAATTTTCGGCAGCTCTTCCATATACTCCTGCGGTGAGATGACATAGCTAATGTTGTCTACCCCAAGCTTCTCTGCGGTTTCTTTTGCGACATCGATTTCACTGAACCCTTCCCGCTCAAACCCGACGGAAAATGTCTTCAGGTGCGGATGGAATTGTTTCGCGATGGCGACGATGAACGATGAATCAATGCCTCCCGACAAAAACGCACCGACCGGCACATCGCTGCGCATATGGACGTTGACCGAATCAAACAGCGCATCGCGGATTTTCTTTACAAGCTCCTCTTCCGATTGGCGAATGGGCTCGAAGGATGCCTTCCAATAACGATGAATGGTGAGCGGTTTTCCGACTTTTTTCTTGAGATAATGCCCCGGCTCCAGCTTGTAAATGCCGGCCGACATCGTCAGCGGCTCAGGGACATATTGGAATGTTAAATAATGCTGCAGGGAGTCGCCGTTCAGCGATTCCTGTCCGAGGGCCAGCAAGATGCTTTTCTTTTCCGAAGCGAAAAACGTGCGATCTCCTTGCTCCGCATAAAAAAACGGCTTAATGCCGAACGGATCCCGCGCCGCAAACACCGTTTTCTCTTGCTTGTCCCAAATGACAAACGCAAACATCCCGCGCAGCTTTTCGACCGCTTTTTCTTTTTCCGCGCTGTAAAGGGCAACAATCACCTCGGTATCCGAATGCGTCGCAAACGAATATCCTTTCGCCGCCAGCTCTTCCCGCAATTCAAGATAGTTGTAAATTTCCCCGTTAAAAATGATCCAATATCGATCGTTTTCATAAGACAGCGGCTGATGTCCCGCCTCCAGATCGATGATGCTCAAACGCCGAAAACCAAAACTCACGTAGTCATCAAAAAAATACCCCTCATCGTCGGGGCCGCGATGGGTAATCAGGCGGTTCATCTCCACCAACGTTGTTTTCCATGTTTGCTCAATCGCTCTTGGGCGATCATGAATACAGCCAATAAAACCGCACATGGCGATGATTGTCCCCCCCACTTTGCTAAGAAGAATCCAAAAACAACACCAAAAACCTTTTTGTTTAAAACTAAAATGATTTATACAAAGACACTTTCATTCTATCGTACACAACATCAAGTTTCAAAAACAATCTGTTTCCATTTTTTCAGGAAAACTGCTTGCAAGATTTTCAGTTTCTCATAATATTAACGATAAAATATGGAGAAAGTGTGAATTTCACTATTTTTGCACATCGATCTGTTACTATAAAAACACACACGTGTTATAAAGGAGTTGAGAATGGCTTGTTAGCGTTTATCCTTTTTTTGACTTTTCTCATCGTTTCCCTTTGTTTTGTTCTCTTGAGAAGACCTCTAAACGGGAGGATGGATCAACTGTCGCTCGGATTGTATATTTCCTGTTTCTTGCTATTGGCCGCCTCATTATCCTATTATGCAAGTTCGGCCCAGACAGGCGATGCCATCAAAGCCTTCATACAGAACAGAAACAGCAGAGAAACCAATCCGTCCCCCAGCAATCAAGCAAAGGAGGCGAATCGATCAGTTGCCTCTTCAAAGAAACAAGCGCTAAGGACATCCGTCCTGATTGACGCCCCCCTTTTGTCTCAGCTTCCGGAACTGCCGAGGGGATGCGAAGTAACCAGCTTGGCCATGCTCTTGAATCATGCGGGCATTCGCGTCGATAAGATGACGTTGGCGAAACAAATCAAGAAAAATCCTACTCCGTATCAAGTGCGAAATGGCCAAGTGTTTTACGGCCACCCAAATGAAGGGTTTGTCGGCGATATGTATACGTTATCGAAGCCTGGATACGGCGTGTACCATAAGCCGATCAAGCAGTTGGCTGAGCGGTACTTGCCTAACCAAATCATCGACTTAACAGGGCAATCGTTTGAGAACATCTATACATACTTGGCCAAAGGCACACCGGTTTGGGTGATCACCAACACCACCTTTCGTCCTCTTCCTCCCTCTGCCTTTCGGGAATGGCAAACCCCGCAAGGCCCGATCAAAATCACGTACCGGGAACACGCGGTGCTCATTACGGGATACGATGAGCAGTACATTTATTTCAATGATCCATTGACCGCTGTCAAAAACCAAAAAGCGCCGAAACAAGACTTTATCGACGCTTGGGTTCAAATGGGACGGCAGGCGATTACCTACCACCGTTAGACATCGGTGAATCCGAATCGCTTGCCTTTTTTTACATTTCAGTTGAACGATTTTCTCCATACATTTTGCACATCTATTTTTTATCATATCATTGCATCTCCCACTACAAGCTTAAGGAGGGAAAACGACATGAAAAAATGGCTGCTTGGCGCCATTTTCGCAGGAGTAGCAGCGATTGGCGCAGCTTGCTCAAATCCATCTTCCATGCAGGGACACGACATGTCCGGCATGAATATGGAAAAAGAAAATACTTCCGCTGAAACGAGCAAGCAGCAATTGCCTTTAGCAACCAATACAGAAGTATTATCCGGGAAAGAAATTCACCTTACTGCGAAGGAAGCGTTATTACCCATTAATGGTCAAATCAAACTCCCGGTATACACGTATAATGGATCCGTGCCTGGTGCACAAATCCGCGTGAAGCAAGGAGACAAAGTAAAAATCGTAGTAAAAAATGAATTGCCGGAACCGACAACGATTCACTGGCACGGCTACCCTGTTCCAAATAACCAAGATGGAGTACCGGGTGTCACGATGGACGCCATTAAACCGGGTGAAACGTTTACGTATGAATTTACAGCAACCGTGCCGGGAACGTATTGGTATCATTCCCATCAAAAAAGCGCCGAGCAAGTGGACAAGGGATTATACGGTACATTAATCGTAGAACCGAAAAATGAAGAAAAAGTCGATCGAGATTATACACTTGTGTTAGATGAATGGATGAGCAATCCGGATGAAGGAAATATGGATATGAGCGGCATGGATCATAGTAATATGAATAATGGAAATAGCTCTGATAATCAACAAATGGATATGAGCAGCATGGGCCATGATATGAGTATGTATGATATTTTCACGATTAACGGGAAAAGCGGTTCCGCTGTCCAACCTTTAAAAGTGAAGAAAGGCGAAAAGGTGCGGCTTCGTCTGATCAACGCAGGATACATGGCCCACAAACTTCACCTGCATGGTCATGAGTTTAAAATTGTCGCAACTGACGGGCAGCCGTTAAAAGATCCGCAACCAATCAAAGATGAACTTTTAAGTATTGCTCCGGGTGAACGTTATGATATTGAATTTATCGCGAATAACCCGGGTGAATGGTTATTAGAATGTCATGGTGATATGGAAGGTACCGATGGCATGAAAGTGAAAATTCAATACGAAGACCAGACAAACAATACGGATAAAGAAAATGCAAAAGAAAACCTCCCTGTTGTGGATATAACAACATACGGAAAATATGAAGTAGGTCAATTTACACTAGACCAAAAATATGATGTAGAGTACACAATGGATTTAGGAACAGCCATGGGCAAAGATGGCATGGTCTACACGATTAATGGGAAAACGTATCCTGACACAGCGCCTATTAATGTGAAGACAGGAGATTTAGTAAAAGTCAGAATTGTGAACAATTCACCAAAAGATGTACATCCGATGCATTTACACGGCCATTTCTTCCAAGTATTAAGCAAAAACGGCAAGCCGGTCACAGGCTCTCCATTGATAAAGGATTCCTTAAATGTAAACCCTGGTGAAGAATATGTCGTCGCGTTTAAAGCGGATAATCCGGGAAATTGGATGTTCCATTGCCATGACTTGCACCATGCTTCAGCCGGAATGGTCACAGAAGTAAAATATACCGATTACAAATCGGACTATACCCCAGATCCGAATGACACAACGAATAAAGGTGAATAACAGCTTATCGTAGTAAATAAAAGAGGCTGATTTCAAAAGGTCGATTTAGCAACCTTTTGAGACAGCCTCTTATTTTTTTGTTTTTATTTCCAGTTTATTATTTTTTAGTTAGAAAAAAATAAAAATGAATTTAAATCAAAAGGAGTGATTATATATGACAACGGTTATTGATTCATCATTTCAACAATTTCAAACGTGTATTGATGCTTGCAACCAATGTATGCAAGCTTGTGAAGAATGTCTGACTTCATGTTTAAAAGCAGCTGACGTACAGGCTAGAACACATTGTATCAACATTTTAAGGGATTGTGCAGATATTTGTGCCATGGCGGCTCAATGGATGTCTCGCGGAAGCATGTATGCGAAGGAGTTTTGCCAACTTTGCGCGACAATTTGCGATGCTTGTGCCGCTGAATGTGCAAAATTCCAAGATACACACTGTCAGGAATGTGCCAATTTATGCCGTCAGTGTGCTGAAGAATGCCGTAAAATGTCATCATAATACTATTTGAGGGTGTCTCAAAAGTGATCACTTTTGAGACACCCTCTCTCTTTCATGTTACTTCACATTATATCCTTGCTCTTCAATCGCTTCTTTCAGTTTTTCTACGCTGACCTTTGTTTCATCATACTCCACATCGACAGTTCCTTCTTGCAAATGCACTTCTACACGGCTGACGCCATCCAACGCTTGAAGGGCATTGGTCACCGCCGCTTTGCAATGTCCGCATGTCATTCCTTGTACTTGTAATGTAATCGTCATCATCCATTCCTCCTTGAATGTTTATAGTTTCACGCGTTTCAAACGAAGCGCGTTTGTCACAACCGATACAGAGCTAAATGCCATCGCTGCCCCAGCGATCCAAGGTTCCAACAGCCCGAGAGCGGCTACAGGAATGCCAACTGTATTATAGAACAAAGCCCAGAACAGATTTTGCCGAATGTTTTTCATCGTTTTGCGGCTCAACTCAATGGCTTTCGGGATATGGCGCAAATCGCCGCCGACCAAGGTCACGTCCGCGGTCTCGATGGCGACATCAGCTCCCGTGCCAATCGCCATCCCAATATCCGCTTTGGCCAGAGCTGGAGCGTCATTAATTCCATCACCGACCATCGCCACACGTTTTCCTTGCTTTTGCAATTCCTCGACGATGTTCGCTTTGTCTTCCGGGAGCACCTCGGCGTACACATGCTCAATGCCGACTTCATTGGCGATCGCTTCCGCTGTCCGTTGATTGTCCCCTGTTGCCATATAGACATCGATGCCCATTTGTTTTAATGTTTGAATTGCTTCTTTGGAGCTTTCTTTTACCGTATCCGCGACAGCAATGATGCCGGCAAGCTGTCCATCGATGGCAGCGAGCATCACTGTTTTCCCTTGTTTTTCAAGCTCTACCATTTTATCTTCATGCACAGAAATCGCTACAGAGCGTTCCTTCATCAATTTTCGCGTCCCAATAAGGATGCTTTTTCCGTCAATGACCGCTTCAATTCCGTGGCCGGTAATGGCGGAGAAGTGCTCCAATGGCTTCATCGAAATCGCTTGTTTCTTCCCGTATTCAACAATCGCATGAGCCAGCGGATGCTCCGAAGCGCTCTCGGCGGAAACCGCATAATCGAGCATGTCCTCGCGGAAGGCTAGCACATCGGTGACTTCCGGTTTTCCTTTTGTCACGGTTCCTGTTTTATCGAGTAATACGGCATTGATTTGATGCGTTCTCTCTAGGTACTCACCTCCTTTAAAGAGAATTCCCTGTTCTGCCCCTTTGCCGGTGCCGACCATAATCGATGTCGGTGTGGCCAAACCGAGCGCACAAGGGCACGCGATGACAAGAACGGCGATGGCCGCCTCAAGCGCTTTCGCCAAATCACCCGGCGCAACAAAGAAGTACCATATAATGAATGCAACGACAGCAATTCCGACAACAATCGGTACGAAAATGCCGGAAATGGTATCCGCCATCCGCTGAATCGGGGCTTTCGACCCTTGCGCCTCTTCAACGATTTTAATGATATTGGCCAGCGCGGTATCTTTTCCGACTTTTTCGGCACGAATGGTCAGTACGCCATTCGTATTCATCGTCGCCCCGATCACATAGTCGCCTTCCTTCTTATCAACCGGGATCGATTCACCGGTAATCATCGATTCGTCTACGGAAGAAGCGCCGGAGATGACTGTACCGTCTACCGGAATTTTTTCTCCTGGCTTGACAAGAATCGTATCGCCGATCACCACTTCCTCCAGCGGAACTTTCATTTCTTCCCCATTCCGAATGACGGTCGCTTCCTTCGCCTGCAGGCTGACTAGCTTCGAGATCGCTTCGGTTGTCCGCCCTTTCGCAAGAGCCTCAAAGTATTTGCCGACAAGCACAAGCGTAATCAAGACGGCGCTCGTTTCAAAATACAGCCTCGGCATATAGTCAGGATTCCCAAGCGTCCGCCACGCTTCATACAAGCTGTAAAAGTACGCGGCCGATGTCCCCAGCGCCACGAGAACGTCCATGTTGGCGCTTTTGTTGCGCAA
Organism: Geobacillus subterraneus; assembly: GCF_001618685.1. GTDB lineage: Bacteria > Bacillota > Bacilli > Bacillales > Anoxybacillaceae > Geobacillus > Geobacillus subterraneus. Next base: position 2,430,891 of record NZ_CP014342.1, read on the forward strand.
CGCCCGATACGCCCCGACATAGAAGGGACCGCCGATGTAAAACTGAACGGGTGTAGCTAAAAGAAGCTGGAACCACGGATTCATCAAGAGCTGCGGCATCGGCAAGCCCATATCAAACGGCATATGAGCCAGCATCGTATAAAGCAGCGGCAACGATAAGATGATGGAAATGGCGAGTTGCCGTTGTTTTTGTTTCAGCCGCTCTTCTTTCCGACCAGCATGGTCTTGTTCTTCGTTTCGAATTTGCCCCCTGTACCCAAGCTTTTTGATTTTCTCTAAAATGTCTTCGACAGATGTGACACCCTCCTTGTATTCGACCACCGCGCTGTTTGTCGCCAAGTTGACAGCAGCGCTTGTAACACCTTCCATCCGATTTAACCCTTTTTCAATCCGTGTCGCACAGGCCGCACATGTCATTCCTTCAATATCAAGCGTCACTTTTTCTGTCGCAACGCCATACCCCAAATTCTCAATTTTCATTTCGATATCGGCTATATTTTGCTTCGATGGATCATATTTAATCGTTGCTTTTTCCATTGCCAAATTGACATTGGCTTCTACGCCATCCATCTTATTTAATACTTTCTCAATCCGATTGGCGCACGCGGCACATGTCATGCCGGTCACTCTAAGTGTGACATGCTTTTGTTCACTCATAATGCTTCCCACTCCTTTCACTTTGAGAACTGTTTAATGACATCCATTAATTCGCGAATGGATTCTTCTCCACTTCCTTCGCGGATCGCTTTCGACACACAATGGCTGACATGACGTTCTAACAAGTTCAATCCTACTTTATTTAACGCTGCCGTGATCGCTGAAATTTGCACTAAAATATCAATACAATAACGATTGTCCTCCACCATTTTTTGCACACCGCGCACTTGTCCTTCGATGCGCTTCAAGCGCTTGATGATGCGTTCGATTTCCTGTTCCGTTCGTGGAACCATTTTTTTATCCATATTATGATCTTCATAATGGTTCATCAAACATCACCTCTTTTCATTACATTATACCGGTAATGGGTATAAAATGCAACAGAGATCCCCTCTACAAATCATGTTCACCACAAAACCGTAATCAATACCTGCGCAGGAAAAAGCCCGCTTTCCACAAAAAATTCACAATTTTAATACTTTAATACCATAATAAAACATGACATAACTGATCAATAAGCCGCTGATAAGCAAAAGATTTTCGCCCTGAACGACTATATTGCCGAATTGCAATATACATTCCCCCAAAATTCATATTTCTATCGGTATTAGAAAGGATTCTTCTTTGCGACGAAAAAAATACAACTATAACTACATCACCCTAACCATCTTGAAACGTTCTTCCAAACATTGTTACTGCATCATCTTCTTTAAAACCAATAAGTGATGGTATCGAACACGCCAAGCAATACCATCACAATTCCAGCGGTTTGCTGAATGAGCTTCCCTACCCGTCTTCCTTTTTTCATGACAGCACCGCTCAATCCTAAGTACCAAAGGATGAGGATGAAGAAAATAACCGGTACAGAAGTTCCGACGGCAAAGACGCTCGGCAACAACACTCCATAAGACGTTGAGTATACGAGAGGCATTAGAGTAACAAAAAATAAAACAAACATCGTTGGACAAAAAGCCAACGAAAAGCCAAATCCCATGAAAAACGAACCGATTTTTCCTTTTACCCATCTCTCCGGCACTCTGAACAAAGTGACATTCCAATACATTTTAAAAAGCCCTAACAAATACAAGCCTACGAGAACAAGAATCGGGCCAATCAGCTTTCTTAACCATGGAAAGTATAGTGTCAGTGTACTTTGAATCTCCTTCCCCATCAACCAGACGATCAAGCCTAACCCGGAAAAAGCGATGACCTTTCCGAAAATAAATAAAAGCAGTTCTTTCCAAGCGATCCCCTTTTGCAGAGATTGGTTGCTGTACAACGTGATTGCTCCTAAGTTGCTAGTCAGCTGGCACGGAGCCATCGCTCCAACGATGCCAAGAAGAAACGCTGACAAAACAGGAAGCGCTGTTGTGCTGTTGGCCATATTCAGAAACGGCTGGCTCAGCAGGTTGCTGATTTGGCTTAGGAATGAATACACTCTTCTTCTCACCCTCTCCATCCGTTACTTATATTGTAGCAGTGAATTTTGCAAAAATTATGGAGCGATATATTTTTAGGCAAACAAAAAGACATGCGCCCGCATGTCCCTATATTTCCCCTTCTGATGCTAGTTTTGTCCAACTTCCACCGTTATTTTTTGTCATAAAAATATCCCCGTTCATTGTAACGATCACAATTTCTTTGTCGTTTGCTGGATTAGAAGTTATATACATGATATGATCTTTTTCATCCAATGGCGGAACAGCAAGAACTTCTTCGTGTTTTGTGTCTAATGATTGTTTGATGAGTATAGACTGATCATTCTCTACAGCTGCAAATACAACCGACTTTTCTTGAAACATAAATGTCGTCGTATCAATTTTTCTCGTAAACCGTTCAAACGTATTCCCGTTATCTCTCGAAATGAAAACTCCCTCGGCTGTACTAATCCCGACCATATTTTCATCCGTTGGGTGAGCCACAATCGTTCTCGCTGCCGTTTGCGGCAGGCCATTCAATTGACTTGGCGACCACGTTTTGCCGTCATTCATGTCGGTAGACTCAACCTAAATTCTAAAGCAAAAGGAGGAAACCGCTCATGCGCAAAACCGCGATTGTATGGTTATCGTTATTGGCGATGTTGGCGTTTGTTCTCGGGGGGTGCGCAGCCAATTCCCCTCAAGACAAAACCGAACCAGAGAAAAATGGGCAGCCAGCCGCCCTTGAACAAACACAAGAAACGAACAAATTCTACTTTACTGCCAACGAGGGCGGAAGCATTTCAAAAATTGATGCGAGAACAAACAAAGTGGTCGGAACGATCAAAGTCGACGGCGCGGTCCATAACGTCCAAGTTTCTCCCGACGGAGCTATTCTCGGCGCTACGTTAGTTCCGGCCATGCAACACGGGCATGACCAGTCGATGGATATGAAAGGAATGGCGTTGTTTTATGATACGGAAACGAATGAATTAATCAAAAAAGTGGAAGTGGGACACCATCCCGCCCATATCGTGTTTACTGAAAACGGCAAATACGCCCTTGTGACCAATAATGAAGACAATAACGTTTCCGTTATTGATCTCGCGAGCTATTCAGTCATTGAAACCATTCCAACCGGAAAAGGCCCGCACGGGTTTCGCATTTCCAAAGACAGCCAATACGCGTATGTCGCCAACATGGGGGAAGACAGCGTCAGTGTTCTCAACTTGCAAACAATGAAAGAAGAAAAGAAAATCACAGTCGGATCCATCCCTGTCACAACCGGCATTACTTCGGACGGCAAAACGTTAGTCGTAACGTTGAATGCTGAAAATGCCTTGGCCATTGTTGACGTAACAAGCGGGAAAGTGGAAAAAATCCCTGTCGGGCAAGGGCCAGCCCAAGTGTACGTGTCGCCTGACGATACGTTTGCTTATGTCGCCAATCAAGGGACGAAAGAGGCGCCCTCTCATTCTGTAAGCAAGATAAACTTAAAAACGAAACAAGTCGTGGCCACAATTGAAACAGGAAACGGAGCGCATGGGGTCGTCACAAGCCCGGATGGCAAGTATGTTTTCGTTACGAATATGTTCGACAACACCGTGAGCGTCATTGATCAAGAACAAAACAAAGCAATCCAAACGGTTCAAGTAGGCGAAATGCCCAACGGGATCAGCATCATGCCGTAAAGGAAAAAGTAGCAGGTTGGACGTTCCAGCCTGCTGTTTTTTCTGCGGAATAACGGATTTTCATTTTTCCCTTTTCCTCGGGCTCAGTACGGCAATATACACATTGCCATCTTGAATATAAGCGTCAAATGTATCTAACGGTCTTGGCGGTGGCCCCCCTACATTGATACCGTATTCGTCATATTGCCCCGCGTGGCACGGACATAAGAAGCGGATGCCTGTTTTCTGCATGTTCTCCTCAGCATCTCCAACGGTACACCCTAGATGGGTGCAAATCGGGGACATAATGAGTAAAGAACCATCTTCATTTTTGTTAATGTAGACAAACCCTTCCCTTTCCTGTTTGGTCCATGCATCTTTTATGGTGACTTTATACGGCACCTTTTTAGGGAATTCTCCCTTTTCTAATTCGCTTAGAGGACCGAGATTGGCCATTGAACTTGTATTGACCGTTTTCTTATCGTTGCTGCAGGCAGCCAGTCCTGCAGGCAATACCGAAACAGCCAGCAGTCCAGCCGCCCCCTTTAACGACCTGCGAAGAAACTCTCGGCGATTCAACATAAGATTTCCCCTCCTTGCCTCCTCTAATAGTAGGGAGGTGCGTGAAATAAGAGGCGAATCGATCAGCGTTTATCGCGCAATGCGAGTTTTACTGCAAAATACACGACCAATCCAATGACAAGCAAATTAAGAAACCAGCCGAGAATGCCAAACCCCATCATCCCCCAGCCACTCATCATCCCGCTCATCATCCTCATCACCTCCTGCATGATCTAAAAATCATTCTCACCTATCGCTAACCATTTATGTCATAATTTCGCCTGACTTGAATGAAAAATCTAATTGGAACTCCAAGCACCCTTTTCCGCATCTTTAGCATTTGTCAATACTCCCATTCACACTTGATGCAGCCAAAAATTGATCCACAACGTTTTCATCCTCTCTCCTCTTGCTTTACTTTCAGAATAGAGAAAAACTGTGGAGAAAATATTGAGAAAATATTGATAAAAACCTACAAATATTTGTCAAGGCTTTCACAAAAGTTCATTTCCCTTTTAGTCGCCACGCCTTCTATTGGTCAAAACAAATGCCGAGAAGATCTCGGCAGCCATCATCTTATGAAACTTTCGCAAATCCAACCATACCAGATTCTTTATGCCCTGGAACCGTACAATAAAATCGAAACACACCGCGTTCGATTGGTATGAACGTCACCTCGGCTGTTTTCCCCGGCAAGGAATAAACATGAACGTCCGCATTTTCTGCATGGTTTCCATGGTCATTCTGCTGTAACAAAATCTTCATATTTTCGAATTCGATATCGTGTTCCATTTGACCGCTATTTTTCAGAATTAAGGTAACAGGCTGTCCTACAGTCAGTTGCAAACTCTCAGGAAAGTAATAAAATTCAGTCGCTTCAATCACTACCTTTTTCCCCTTTGTTTCGATGCTTAACGGAGATGCAGTTTGGTTGTGGCCCTCCATAAAATGGTTCATAGTCGGATTCGTTATCGGAAGATTAGAAGATCGAGAAAATTCATTATATAAATGGTTATACAAATAGAAAAACAGCGGAAGGACGATTGCTAACCATAGCGGGTTATGGAATAGTTTATTGATCAAAAACGCACGGTTAAAACCCGTTTCTTGTTGAAGCATGTATAGAACAATACAAGCCATTCCAACAAATAGAACAAGCATGATGTGAATCGTAGAATCCCGATATTCAGGCGCAATCATTTCTCCTAACATCGCTCCCATCATGCCGCCCATGACTCCTGATAAAACACCGTCGATGATGGCCATGATGCTGATCGGCATCCCAGCTAAAAATCCAGCTAAAAACCCAAAAGCCATTCCTAAAATGGTTGACAAAAAGAGATTGCCGTTGTAAGAAATCCCAGCCAGCAGGCCGCCCGTCAGCCCAGCCAACATTCCTAACGCCATCGCCGCCATCATTCCAGCCATGCATGTGATTTTCTTCCTTTTGATAAAGATGAAAGCAATCACAATGAAAGACAAAACCGCCGCGATCCCCCCAGTGAATAACATCGGCAACGGATGATCCCTCCTGCAAATGTTTATTTGTACACATATATGTGTGCAAATAACAGGTTAGTCCATGTCAGTGAACATCCCGGCTGAGTTTGAGCGAAAACAGAGGGCGTGTCATCCGATTACAGCTTTTTGTATTACACCTGCATGTATTCTGTTCTTGAGCGCTCTCCCACCTACGCTTAGAAGGCCGGTGAATTAATGGGGCATAGACTTCCCACATGTCGAATTTTGGAGGCCATTCTCCCCGCCGTTTGGCGCCAAAGGATGGGAAGACGAGCAGGACTTCCTGCTCCCAATTCCGGTTTTGCGCACGCCAAAGAGCCGGTCCCCCCTCGTTTTTTTCGAAACCGGCACAATCGCTTCAGATTTTGCACGACGGCGGTCAACAGTGCCTGTTCTTCCATGGCGTAAAGGCCCCGGCTTCGGGCCCGGTCCAGCCCGTGACATTCCTTCCCTTCGGCGAACACATGCTCACAACGCGTGCGAAGGGCTTGAATGGATCGATAGCCGCCCTGTTGTTGAATGAGCCTCGCTTGATTGCGAATCTGAACGTCTCGGACTTTCGCCTGGCGCTTTGCTTCCTGAGCGGGATCCTTCGCCCGGCGCTTCCAGGTTGGAATCTCCTCCATCTCCTTGCGGCGCAACGGCACGAGCGGTGTGATGCCTTGAACGAAGAGCGCTTCCAGATACTCGGTGGTGCCATACGCTTTGTCCGCAGACAAGGTCCGAATCGTAATCGACGGGTGGCGAAACTGAATCGAAGCCAGCTGCTCCAAACTCGTCTCCCGTTCCGCCGTTCCAGTGGCGAGGCTGGCCCGTCTGGATAAAATCACGCGCGACTGGACATCGATGACGTCGTGCACCAGATACCGAGGATACGCTTCCTGCCCTTTGCCTTTCTTGTACAACCGGGCATCCGGATCCGTCACGCTTCGATGGGTCCGGTTGGAAAACGTGGCTCCACGGAAGTTTCCCCGTTCTTCGGCATGGACGCGTTCCCCTGATTTTGGAGACGGAGAGGGTGGGTCGTCATCCGGATCCCGGGCCTCGGTCTGTTCATCTTCCCGGGCAGTGCGGGCCAGATAGTCTTCCAACGTCTCCACCGGAGCGAGCTTGACCTCCCGCAAGCTGTGGATCGAGGCATTCGCCCGCACTTGGGTGCCGTCAGCCGCCGCATGGACATCCGGCGAGACCAACCCCGCCGCGATGCATTGATCCACCACATAGGTCATCAGCCGGTCAAAGATTCCATGTTGGCGCCAGCGTTTCCGTGTTTTGACGAGCGTCGTTCGATCCGGCAGTGTGGGGTGATGAGGATCCGGATGGAGCACGGATTCAAAGTCGAGACCGCAAAACCACAAGTATCCGGCATGCATGGGGAGGATCTCATACAACTCCCGCTCAGAGTGGTCGAACAAATACGAGAGCAGCATTAGGCGAAGCAGCCGTTCCGGATCCGCCGCCGGGCGACCCGTTTTTTCCGTGTACAGGGGAGCCACCCAATCGTGAATGACGGAAAAGTCAACCGCTTCGTTGATTTGGCGCAAGATATGATGTGGAGGAACGAGTTCTTCCATGTCGATGACTTGAAACAGACGAGGCTGAGTCGAAGGGTTTTTGGGGGCTTTCATGATCCGCTCACGCTCCATTCCAACGATTTTTCTTCCTTTTTCGACATAAGCCCCCTAAATCCCTGCCTCAGGGTGTACTTTTTTCACCGGCCTTTTAGAGGTGGGAGATTCTTGGGAACACCCGCCCCACGGCAGGCTGTCAACCAAGCCATCCCCGTGCGTCCCACGGTTCAGCTGCCTTACAAAGACAGCAAACGAAGCCTCTCATTTTGGAACACTCTTTGCAGCCAAGCCCCGACCCTGTTGTTTCATACGCTTGATTCCACTCGGCCAAAAGACTTTACACAAACCGGCAGCACCCAATCGTTTGGTTGATGAGCTCCGCTTGTTTTCGGGTGGGATCCAACCGAAACCGATAGGCTCTATGCATGACCTTCCCTCCTATTTTAGGGAACGTTTGTTCTGTTCGTGCCCATTTTATACCTTTTGTTCTTTTGATGCAAGAGGAAGATCGATGAGGGAAGACACCGATTCATCCCCTACTGACGCTCACGCGTGGAAGTGGGGGTCTTCTCGGTTCGGGATGATCAAACGACTATCCACACATGCCGCAGCATATGATGAAATTGTGATACCTTCTCTAAAGGGGGAAGAGGGAATGCATGGTTACTTGCCGGGAAATCCTCAAACGCCTATTATCACGCCCAATGTAAAAGATGCGCCATTTCGGGTTCTCAAAAACGGGGTAAAACAATTTCACTTGCGGGCGGAACCGGTCGTGCATGAGTTGGTAAACGGAATTAAAATCCGCGGGTATGGATACAACGGAAGTATTCCCGGGCCGACAATTCTTGTCAATCAAGGGGACTATGTTCAAATTACAGTCGAAAACCGTTTGCCAGAAGCGACATCCGTCCATTGGCACGGATTAATTGTTTCCAACCGAATGGACGGCGTACCCGGCCCTGGGGGCAGCCCGATTATCCAACCGGGGGAAAGTTTTACGTATGAATTTCGCATCCAACAGTCAGGAACGTTTATGTACCACAGCCATGTCCATGATGCAAAACAAGAGTTAATGGGATTAGTAGGCATGCTTATTTCGCGCGGCATATACGAAGAACCCGTGGACCGCGATTATGTTCTGTTGCTTCAAGAGTGGGCTGTGCAGATGGAGATGCATCAGCAAACTAGCAGCCATCCAATGAATGATCACCCTTCCAAACAATCGGCATCAAATATATATGACATCGATCCAATGTCAATGATGTTTAATTTTTTCACAATTAACGGCAAAGCCTATCCTGATACCGCTCCTTTATTTGTCCGATATGGCGAGCGCGTCCGTATTCGCCTTGGCAATTTAAGTATGGATTCTCATCCGATGCATTTTCACGGGCATGAGTTTAGTGTCACCGCGGTTGACGGAAATCCGATTCCTATGATGGCAAGATTAAAACGAAACACGATTAATGTAGCGCCAGGAGAAACATGGAACATCGAATTTTTGGCCAACAACCCGGGAAATTGGGTCTTTCACTGTCATAAACCTCACCATACAACCAACATGCATTCGATAAAGGACATGGGCGGCATGCTTACGATGGTCCGCTATGCGAAATAGATGAGCATTCAAGAAAAAACGGCATCGCTGCCGTTTTTTCTTCTCTCGATTCTCTTGCACCTGCTTGATAGTCAAGCAAATTATTTAACTTACTCGGACTCACCGTCAGCCGAAAGAAAAAGTGAACGGCGCGCTCACCGTTCGCGATGCGTATGAATCCATTGCACAAACTGTTCGATCACTTGATCCAACAAGTCGATGGTTGCCGTATCTATCAGTTGTCCCGATTCATCAAATTTTTGGCTGGCGAAGTTGATCAGCACCTCATTCCCAGCAGGCGGCAAGACGTTGGCTGAGAGTCCTGGGCTTTGCAAGATTTGGCGCAAATGGAGCTGCGCCCGAATCGTTCCCATCATCCCGCCTGATACACCGGCGGTCATCACCGGTTTATTGATCAACACCTTATCAACGCGCGACAGCCAGTCCAACGCGTTTTTCAATACGCCTGGAACCGACCAGTTGTACTCGGGCGTGATGATCAACACACCATCGGCTGCGGCGATTTGCCGCTTAAACGACACCACCGCTTCAGGCGGGTTCAGTTCATCGTCCTGGTTGTAATGCGGCAGCCGCTCGATATCGGCGATGTTCAGTTGGAATTTGTCTTTGTACCGTTCTTGAATGAACTTCGCCAATTTGAGATTATAGGACTCTGTCCGCAAGCTTCCGACCAATGCAACGATATTCATTGGCGTCCTTCCTCCGTTCATTGATTTCCATTTGAATATCATTTTTCTAATAATCAAGGAAGAACATGGAATCCATGTCCTTCCTTGTTAGTTTACCATACAATAAACTTCTTTTACTTCTTTCCTGCTTGTCGACCGGAAACGTTTCGACCCATGTACGGTACGTTTAGAAAATCCCTTTTCTATATTTCAAATAATACTTTTTCAACGGATGATCGGCATTCCACGGCTTATTCTCCCCGGTATAATGAATGATCGACGGTTTGAGTTTAGCGACCGGATCGTATAAATGGTACGTTTGAAAATTCCATTTCAGGTCCAACGGCAGCCATTGATCGAAAAGAACGGCGTTCAGTGCGTCTTGATCGCAATATTGAATGCGGTCTGAATGCGCACGGAGGAATTCCATCACTTGTTCTTTTATATGCTGCTCGCGCCACTTTTTTACGTTAATCAACAGCACACCGGCATTAAAATACTTCGAATTCTCCGGCATAAACAAATCAACATTTCTTGATTGCTTTATCCAATGATCCTCAATTGCGCCTAACAAATATCCGCTGATATCTATCTTCCATAGCTCCGTAATGTCCTTTTTTATAATGAGATCACAGTCGAGATACAGCACTTTCTCAACCGTTTCGTCAAAGAGCTCCGGAATGGACAGGCGGTAATACGTTTCTCTCGTCAAATAAGCGAAGGTTGCAAACTCGCTGTACACAGCTCGATCGATATGTTTAAAATCCATTTTTGCCTTATACTTTTTGGCGATTTTCACTAACAGCGATTTCTTTTCTTCGCTGATGTCGCTACCGATGACATAAATATGAATTGGATTGTCCGATTTTTTGTTTTTCAACAAAGAACAAAGCATCACCGCTAACGGCTCAGCGTAAGCATCGTTGGCCGCCGTCACAATGTGAATGGTCTCTTTCTGTTTCGCCTGTTTCCCGCTTTTTTTCCTCTCCTCTTTGTCCTGTCGTTGAAAAATGCTCTTAGCCTGCGAAAGGACGCGCTTCATTTTCGCTTTGTCGTTCTCGGCTTCATAATACAACTCGCGAAGCATCAAATTGCGCTCGCCTTTTGGGTTGTTCTCATACCCGACGACCGGATGCCTCAGATGATAAATCGTATGCTCGAGCCGCTTGTAGCGGCCACATAGCGTATTCACGGCGCAGCTGAAGGCGTCATCCTCCCCTCCCCATCCTGAAAACCGCTCGTCAAAGCCCCCGACCGCTAGGAAATGATCGCGAGAAATGACGTTAAACCCTCCAAGATGCGTAAACTCCGACGTATGAATAAGCTCAAACTCCGTCACCTCGACTGGCCAAGTTGGAGAGGTCTCTAACAACATCCGCGAGTTTTCCTCAGTGATTCGCACAATTTTGCGAAAAGGAATGACCCATGGCGCCTTGATCGCATGTTCAACAGCATCTTTCATCACTTCCGGGTCGCAAAAAATATCCCCATCGATAATCACGAATAGATCGCGGGTGGCTTGTTTGGCAGCACGGTTGATGGCCTGCGCTCGATTGAACGGCTCTTCTTCAGAAACACCGACGCAAATTTCAGCTTCAGGGAACATCTTTTCGTAAAACTCTTTTACCCAATGAAAATTGCGGTCTCGGATGCCACTGTCAGGTTTGTACGGAATGAGGATCGACACTCGTTCGAACAATCGTCTTCACCCCCTTCAATGAAAGCACTCATTCCAGCGATAAAGGTTTTTCCCATAACGACTTTTTTAAATATTTGCGATATTCTTTCGCAAACGGACTTTTCGAATTCCATGGTTTTTCAGGACCGGTGAAATGGAGAATGGCTGCCTTTTTGGACGACCGTTTTGCAGAGTGGGCGGCGGTGAAGTTCCATTTGTCATCGAGGCGAAGCCAGCGGTTGAAAAGGACTGCGTTTAACGCATCTTGATCCATTAAGGCGAGCTTGTCGCCATGGGACTTGACAAACTCCATCAATTCGGCAGAAATGTTTTTCTCCCTCCACCGTTTTAGATTCATTAGTAATACACCAGAATTAAAATAATAGGAATCCGGGGGCAACGACAGCCTGTTCATTCGAATGTCCCGATCCGATTTGGTCAGCACCCGTGACTCGTCCACTGCCGCTAGATCATATTCCTCGATATTCGTTTCCCATAATTCCGTGAGGTCGGTTCTGACGATGATATCGCAATCCAAATACAATGCTTTCGAAATCTCCTCACCGAGCACATCAGGGATGATCATCCGGTAGTAGGCTTCTTTGCTGATGTATTTTTGCCCTCCCGAACCAGACGCAAAATCGGCAAACAATTGGACGTCGACACGAAGAAAGGTGATTGGCGTATGAAACTGCCCAACAACTCGTTGGAGCTTCGCCATGCTGATGGTAGAAAGATCGCTGTACAGGATATAAATATGGATTGGGCGATTCATTTTTTGATTTTTTAATAGCGATGTTAACATTACCGCTAAGTGTTGGGCGTAATGATCGTTCGTCGCTGACACAATCACCAAAATGAACCACTCCTTTTTCTCTAATATTGCCTTTTCTATTGTATGTCCGAAGACACCACATTGCTCTCTGTATATGCGTCTATCTTCATTACATCACAGCGCCTGATCTAAGCTTCAAGACCTATCCACCGGCAAGACCATTGTAGGCAATGGGTGGCCCCAAAAACAGACAAGGCGCCATTCCACCGTCTGATGCTTCCCACGAAAAACGGGCAACGCCACCAAACGGTGAACACTGCCCGTGAAAAAGGCAAATGACCTCATTAAAACCGGTTGCTCTCGTTTGCCGCCCGCCTTTTGCCTTTCATCTTAGAATCCGTTCTATCCAAAATGATGCACCTTCCGGCCGCCAAACATTACAGTACTTCCCCATTCGTCACAATCACACGCTGGTACCAGTAAAACGACTTTTTCTTCCTCCGTTCCAGCGTCCCGCTGCCGTCGTCATGTTTATCGACATAAATCAACCCGTACCGTTTTGAAAACTCGCCGGTCGAGGCGCTCACGAGGTCAATGCAGCCCCATACGAGATAGCCAATCAATTCGACGCCATCGGCGATCGCTTCACGCGCTGCTTCGATATGACGGCGCAAATAGTCAATGCGGTAATCGTCGTGAATCGAGCCGTCTTCTTCCACTTTGTCATGCGCCCCAAGCCCGTTTTCCACAATAAAAAGCGGTACGCGATACCGATCGTACAACCGGTTTAAAATGATGCGCAGCCCTATAGGGTCGATCTCCCAGCCCCAGTCGCTCGCTTTAAGGAACGGGTTTTTCACCCCATCAAATACGCTGCCGGGGATGAGCTCATCATCCATCTTGTCTTTTTTCTGGGTGACGGACATATAGTAGCTTAAACCGATATAGTCGACCGTATGCTTCTTGATCAGTTCCAAATCCCCGTCGCGAATATCGAGTTTCACCCCGCGCTCGTCGAACACGCGTTTCATAAAGGATGGATACTCGCCGCGCACTTGAACGTCGGCGCAAAAGAAATTCAACAGCCGCTCCTCTTCAAGTGCATGCATGACGTTTTCTGGATTGCAGTCGTACGGGTACACCGGGGCGGCGAGAATCATGCAGCCGATTTTTGCGTCCGGAATGATCTCGCGGCACGCCTTCACCGCCAGGCTGCTGGCGACAAATTGATGATGGAACGCTTGAAACAACTCTTGATATTTCGTCTCTTCGCTTTCCGGCACAAATCCCATGCTCATGAGCGGAAAATGGAGCGCACCGTTTATTTCGTTAAACGTCAGCCAATATTTCACTTTATCTTTATAACGCTGGAAAATCACCTTGGCGTAACGTTCAAACAACGTTACCAGTTCGCGGCTCCGCCAGCCACCGTATTCTTTGGCCAAATGGAGCGGCATTTCATAATGGGAAATCGTCACCACCGGCTCAATCCCGTATTTATGTAACTCATCGAACACCCGATCATAGAAGGCAAGCCCTTCTTCATTTGGCTCAAGCTCGGTGCCGTTCGGGAAGATGCGCGTCCAGGCGATCGATAGGCGGAACGCTTTAAATCCCATCTCAGCAAACAGGGCTATATCCTCTTTATACCGGTGGTAAAAGTCGATCGCTTCATGGTTCGGGTATGTGTACTTCTCCTTATCAATGGCAAACTGCAACCCTTTTTCCCTAAGCAGTTGTTGCCTCATCTTTCCTCCCGGAAGCACATCGGCAATGCTTACCCCTTTGTTTCCTTCGCCAAATCCTCCTTCGATCTGGTTGGCCGCCGTCGCTCCTCCCCATAAAAAGTTGGTGGGAAACGCCTCGTTCGTTGTAACCACTAGTCAGTCCCTCCTGTGCAAGTATGCCTCCCCACTAGCTTACCACAAACGCCGCTCCGCCTACACCGACGAATGCTTCGTTCCGCTGTTTCTTCTCCCCCATAAAAAACCACCCTTACAACGGGTGGTTGACATCGGAAGAAACACGAATCGTTTGCCTTTTCGTCAACTCCACATCGACCGTTAACAGCTCTTTTTTCTCCCAACTGACGAAACGGTCTTCCCATAACACGTGGCAAGAGTGATCATTCATTTCAAGCACGATTCCCCTCGCCCCATCACAGGCAAAAATGACGCAATCCCCGATGTGGAACATAACGATCACCCTAGCCGAAAGACGATCCCGTGACCGCCTCTCGGATACTCCCAACGAATATTTTCATACGGACAGCCGATGCGGCAGCTGCCGCATTCATGGCAGCCTTCATAACCGACATGCATCCGCGTTCCCTCCCATTTATACACCGCCGCCGGGCAGAAAATCGTGCAAATTTTATCCGGGCATTTCGTCAGGCAAATGTCATGATCAAGGACGTGAAGGTGGGATTTCGTATCGGCATTAAAGCGGACTAAGTATTGTTTTTCCTCAATCGTTGGCAAATGGCTCATTATTTCATCACCTCCCATGCCTTGAACACATCACGCGCCAATTTGAGTTTTTCCTTCACCGAGCCAAGATCGCGCCAAATTTTTTTCTGTTTTTCCCATTTCGATGCCCCATCGACCGTAAACATGTGGCTGGCCGCCCGGTTGAGCAGCGGAATGTAGCGTTCAAAATATTGCGGGAACGCATCAAAATGATGGGTCGCATCTTTATACTTCTTCAAGTCTTGGACAATAAAGCTTTCCATCAGTTTCAGCCGATAGTGGTCAAGCATGCTTTCCGAGAAATCGTTGTACGTTTTCGCCATAATGATCGTTTCGGCTGCCAGGCGTCCGGAAGTCATCGCCATATTCGACCCTTCACGGTGAATGGCGTTGACGAGCTGGGCGGCATCCCCAACGACAAGCACACCGTCCCCGACCACTTTCGGCATCGAGTGGTAGCCGCCTTCCGGAATCAAGTGCGCCAAGTACTCGACCGGCTCGCTCCCTTGGAGATATGGGCGGATCATCGGGTGGTTTTTCACGTATTCAAGCAGTTCGTACGGTTTAATCTTATGCTTAATCAGCCCGGAAAGCAGCGTGCCGACGCCGATGCTTAAGGTGTCTTTATTGGTGTATAAAAATCCGGTTCCTAATATGCCTTTTGTTGCATCGCCGAGCAGCTCGATCGTGCATCCTTGCTCCGGCTCAAGGTTGAAACGTTCTTCGATCACTTTTTTATCGAGCTTGACAATTTCCATCACTGCGAGCGCGACTTCATCCGGCCGCCATTCGCGGTGAAACCCGAGCTGTTTCGCCAAAAGCGAGTTCACGCCGTCCGCCAGCACGACGACATCGGCATACACCTCGCCGTCCGGGCGGTCGGTGCGGACACCGACGACGCGGCCTTTTTCAACGATGCATTCGAGTGCCACCGTTTCACAAACGAGCAACGCCCCTTGTTCGACTGCTTTCTCGGCAAACCATTGGTCAAACTTCGCCCGCAAAACGGTAAAGTTGTTGTACGGCTCGCGCCCCCACTCCAATCCTTTATAGCTGAACGTCACCGCCGACTCTTTATCCATCAGCATAAACCGCTGCTCAACGATCGGCCGCTCGAGCGGGGCCTCTTTATAAAACTCCGGAATAATGTCTTCCATCATTTTTCGATAGAGCACGCCGCCCATGACGTTTTTCGATCCTGGGTATTCGCCGCGCTCAAGCAATAATACGTTGACTCCGGCTTTGGCGAGCTCATAGGCGCACGCCGTTCCGGCCGGCCCCGCTCCGACGACGATACAATCAAACTTTTCAGGCATGGCGGATTTCCTCCTTCGCATCGGCCGATGCGTTTAATTTCGGAAGCTCTTCTTTCAACCGTTTAATGAGTAGCGGCACGATCTCCAGCGCATCGCCGACAATGCCGTAATGGCACGCTTGGAAAATCGGCGCGTTCGGATCTTTATTAATGGCGATGATCAGCTCGGAGTTTTGCATGCCGACGATATGTTGTATCGCACCCGAAATGCCGATGGCGAAGTAAATCTTCGGCGTCACCGTCACCCCGGTTTGCCCGACTTGATGATGGTGGTCGATCCAGCCGGCTTCCACGACATCGCGGCTGGCGCCGACCGCCGCACCGAGGACATCCGCCAGCTCATGGATGAGCTGAAATCCTTCTTTGCTGCCCATTCCTTTGCCGCCGGCCACAACGATGTCCGCCTCGTCGATGCGTGCTTTTTTCACCGTTTCTCTTACGACTTCAAGCACTTTCGTCCGCATCTGTTCCTCGTGCAGCTCGATCTGCTCCTCGATGATCCGGCCGGTCCGTGCCGGGTCAGGCGAAAGCGCCTTCATCACTTTTGGCCGGACTGTCGCCATTTGCGGGCGGTACTTTTTGCATAAAATCGTCGCCATAATGTTGCCGCCAAACGCCGGCCGACTCGCCAGCAATAACCCGGTGTCTTCTTCAATATCGAGTATCGTTGTATCGGCGGTTAACCCTGTTGGCAAATCGGTGGCAATGGCGCTTGCTAAGTCTTTTCCTGTTGGCGTCGCCCCGTACAACAATACTTCCGGCTTATGCTTGTGACAGCAATCCAGCAATGCGCGCATATACGGCTCTGTGCGATAATGTTCAAAAATCGGATCATCATATACATAGACAACGTCGGCCCCGTAGGCAAACAACGTCGTCGCGAGCGGTTTGACACCGCTTCCAATTAACACCCCGCCTAACTCTGTGCCGCGTTTATCCGCCAGCATCCGCCCGGCTCCGAGCAGCTCCAAGGAAACAGGGGCCACATTTCCGTCTTTCACTTCAATGTATACCCATATCCCCCGATAATCTTCCAAATTCATACAAAAATCCCCTCCCACTATGTCTCTGTTTTTATGATTGAAACAATTCTTTTTTCTCAAGAACGATCGAAAGCAGTTGTTCGACTTTTTCTTCTGTTGTTCCTTCCAGCAGCTCGCCGCCTTTTGGCTTCGGCGGCGTCCATATTTTTGAAACAATCGTTGGGGAGCCTTTTAATCCTAACTGTTTGCGGTCAACATTTTCTAAATCGTCTGCAGTCCAAATCGTCGGGTGATATCGTGCGGCTTTGATCATGTTGGGTAAAGGCGCAAAGGAGATGTCGTTAATTTCTTTTTCAACGGTGAATAAACAGGGGAGCGTCGATTTCACGACTTCATAGCCATCTTCCAGCTTGCGGTGGACGATCGCATATCCTTTTTCTTTGTTAATTTCCACGACTTTGTTTACACCGGTGAGCGGCGGAATATCCAAGCGGCGGGCGATGCCTGGCCCCACTTGACCTGTATCACCGTCAATGGTCATCTTTCCGCAAATAATCAAATCAATCGGCCGCTGCTTCGCGATTTGTTCCAACGCCTTCGCCAGCGCATAGCTCGTCGCTAACGTATCCGCCCCGGCGAACGCGCGGTCGGAAATCATATACCCTTCATCAGCGCCAAGCTCAATACACTTTCGAATCGCCTTCACCGCCGGCGGCGGACCCATCGTCAATACGGAAACGACGCCGCCATATCTCTTTTTTAGGCGGACAGCTTCCTCTACCGCGTGCGCATCATACGGATTTAAAATCGCCGGGGCGCTGGCGCGGTCGATCGTATTCGTCTTCGGATTGATCTTGGCAACCTTCGTATCCGGCACTTGCTTAATACAAGCTACAATATGTAGCATACATCCACCCCCCAAAATGGTTTATCTTCCTATATTCATATTCTAGCATGATCAGAAAATTTCCTGAAGTTTTTGTCAAATATTTTACTATTTTGTTCAAGATTCTCACAGCCTGTCTATGAAAGGGAAGTAATGCTGAAGATAATCAATATATATATTATAAAAATAATATTAATATGGTTTTGTCGATGTACTAGAATAGTTTGTCTAATCAACACTGAACATTCCCTAACTTCTGCTCACGCTGAAGAGCAGGAGGCTGTTCCAGCTTGAGATGATCACTCATTCTGTTTGGACGAGTGACAGTGTCCCGAGTTCGACAGTGACGAGGCAAACAAAATGCCTCTCATCCCTTGATACCAAAGGGACGAGGGGCATTGGGGCATACGTTGGGCGTGTATGTAGGTGCGAGGATGAATGCCTAGAATCTTCGGAGGAGGCTCCAGCCCTAGGGCCGCAAAGAGTTGCACTTGTTTGGCCGTCAGTTTGGTTCGCTGATCAAGGCCGCCGTTTTTTGAAGAAAAATGTTCAAGCATGAGACGTTCCCTTTCAACCACTTGTCTTCGGCCGCCGCAATTTGATAGAGCCCGGCCAAGCAATCCCAAAATGCATTTGGCCAGACGCTCAACAACAAACTAAATCCTCCTACGTGTTTCAACAATCTCCCTCAATTCTTCAATAGACAAATTCCCCCTATGCAACATGGCATGGCAATTCGGGCAGACCGGACGCAAATCGTCAAACGGGTTCACCGTGTATTGCTCACCAATCTCGCTCAGCGGAAGGAGATGATGAACTTCGATAAATCCTTTCCCGATTTCTCCGTAAACTTGCTCAAAGTCAAATTGGCAGACGGAACAACGGTAGCCGTGCTTTTGCAAACAAAGCCTCCGCGCCCTTGCATTTCGTTCATACCGATTCACAGCGACCAGCTTTTTGCCGCCTTCGCGCAGCGAGACATCCTCCAGCTCGCTCGGCAATAACGTATCGTTTTGATGATCCGTGTCCGTTTGTTCGTATCGGCGCACCGCCTCGCGTAATTCAGGGCGCAATTGCCAAATATACTTATCGCGACGCTCTTCTCCTAAAAAAGGAATATGCCAATACCGTATTTTCCCATCCTCACGAATAGGAAACTGAACATCAGGATATTTTCGAATAATGCGTTTGCCCAATCTTCCTACTTGAGCATTTAAAGGGGAATGGCTGACTTTGTTTAAAAAACGCGCCAGCTCTTTCCCCGATGCGCGACAATCCGGAAAATAATACAATGTTCGGATCAGCTCCACATCTTCTTCACGGAATACACTTCGATCGTTTAACATGTCCAGCCATTGATCGGTGGATATGGCCAGCGGCTCAGCATAAATTTTCATTGTCATCCCCCAATGCGCATAGATATTATCAACCATTTACCTCTAAAACTAACATTATTATGGGTGAAACAAATCTCTAACATAAATTTATTTGCCAAAAAACGCAGCCCTCGTCGCAAGCTGCACACGCCATTTCAAAGATGTGACTGATACGACGCGCCCCCATCCCGTTACGGTAGGGCAAGATCCGTTACCGTCTGCATCGCTATAAAGAGCCATATTGTCTCGATGATCCAGTGGTGGCGCTGACTTCAACATCTACGAGCGAAAAACTCCTTCTCTTTCCTTGTTCGTCAAGGATTCATTCGACAATGGACATAAAAAATCCTCCCGATTTTCGTCGGAAGGGAGGAAAATGGTAGTGAAGAGGAAAAAGAGCTCACTCCATACTTGTTGAGTGAGCTCTTACATAAATGGTTTATTTCGATTTCAGCACTTCTTTTAACAACTTAATGGCATGTTGATCGGTTGGATCGTTTGTACCAAGTTCGCCACGGAAGGCTTTGTTGAGGATGGATTGGCGTATCGAATCTATTTCTCCCTCTAATACCTCTATTTTATTAATTTCAACTTCTTTAGCATACAAGTTATCCAATAACTCAACAATTTTGTCCTGTTCTCCTTTTGGCGGGAATGGAAATAAATAATTTTCCAAAAATGATTTAGGTACACGTTGTTGACCTACTGCCCCTGTCATTTCTTTTTTAGCTTCCATCCTAAATTTTTTAGATCGGAGTAAATAATATATTAACTTATTGTTAATATAAGGATTTGTTCTAATTACATGAAACTCAGTTGATCCAAATCCAAACCCATTTATTAAATTTTGCGCAATGGCTGTTTTTCCATTTTCCATACAGGGAGTTATTTTGGCAAAAAGAATATCATTTTCAAGAAAAAATGTATAACCTTTCTTTACTTCAGCATACTTCCTAATTTCCTGATTTTCTATTTCACCAGTTTTATCACTCACAGAATGCATAGGAATAAATGTGCAAATTTGATCATCTTCTATATCGGCTAGCTTCTTCTTAGGTGGGTTAATATCGACAATATCACCTAATCTAACCCATTTCCAATTTTGAGGAATCTGATAAGGTGGATTCATTTCGTCTTCATCTTTTTTATTGCTTTTTTTATAGACCTTTTGAATTTCTTTAAAAATATCATCAGCTTTTTCAGTCATTGAGTTCATAGATCGCCATTTTTTAGTTAGCTCTCCTCTAAACGCCTTGTCTAAAATGCTTTCCCAGCGAAGTTCAAACGACTCTTTCACTTCTTCAATCAACTGCTTCGCTTCATCAATTTTCGCAAAAAGCCACTCGATTTTCTCAGCAATGCGTTTTTGTTCGTGTAAAGGAGCTAAAGGCACCTCTATTTCCTTTAGCCTACTCGCTTTTATCCCAGAAACAGTAGTTCCAGTAGCGTTACTTTTAATTAGAGCTTGCATTTGTGGACTCATTAAACAATATTTAAAGAAAGTCTTTTCAAGTGGCTGATAAGGGGAGATTGTGATAATCCTTTGAGCGAGCGCAATTTTCTCATTAATATCTAATTGAGCCACATTCCCTAAAGGTGCTTCGGTTGTAAATAATATATCACCCACATTTGGAATCCCTCTAGTCATCCATGAATCATAATCTTTTTCACTAATAAATTCTTTAGGTTCGTCTTGGATATAACCCATCCTAACATTTTTAGCGGTGATTAGTCTTATACCTGATTCAGTTTTTTTAGGTGTCTTACCTCGATAGTCAATAAACCTACTAATACTACCTAGTCTAACCCACACCCAATTCCCCGGCACTTCATACGGCTGTTCGTCTTCCGGCACTAACGCTTCTTCCAGTAGTTCTTCCAGCGTTTTTTGTTTCGTTTTGCTCATTTTTTAAGCACCTCAGATGTTTCTGCCACTTTCAGCACTTCGTTCGTTGCTTGGTAGCTATTAGGTTGTTCGACCGCTTTTAGCTCGGCGATGACTTCGCTTAGCAGCGAAATCGCCAATTCTAATTTTTTCACCGCTTCTTCGGAGGAGTCGATGGGGTCTGGCAAGTTTTCGTAGACGGATAGGGATTCATCAGCAATTAAGCCAATATCTAAGCTGTCGCCTTTTTTCGCAATTTCTTCCCTTGTAAACACATTCCAGCGCTCGTCTTTAACTTGGCGGCGGTCTTCTGCCGTATAGGCCTTGATAAATCTTGCAAAATGTTCTTTCGTCAACGGATTCCGCTTGCCGAAAGACGGCATGTTCGTCCGTAAATCGTACACCCATACTTCTTTCGTATTGCCGACGTCAGTTTTTCCGCGGGTGAAGAATAAGACGTTCGTTTTCACTCCTTGGGCGTAGAAAATCCCGGTCGGCAAGCGTAAAATCGTATGCAAGTTGCATTTGTCCATTAAGTCGCGACGAATGTCGGCGCCGACTCCGCCTTCGAACAAGACGTTGTCAGGGACAACGACAGCGGCTCGTGCTTTTCCATTCGGTTTCAAAGCTCGGTAAATGTGTTGCAAGAAGTTCAGCTGCTTGTTTGATGTCGTAAAGGTAAAGTCTGTTCGTGTTGCCCGTTCGCCGCCTTTTTTCGTCCCAAACGGCGGATTCGTTAAGATCACGTCATAATTTTTCAGACGCTCACCAAGTGATGAGAGGGTATCGCCTAACAAGATTTCACCATGGACATCATGAAGCAGCGCGTTCATGACCGCTAAGCGATGCGTATCTCTGACCAGCTCTACTCCAGAGAAGGCCTTGTATTTTTGAAATTCAATTTCTTCTTGGGATAAGTCAAAATAATCATCCGTCTGTTCACGCACATGACGATCGGCCGCGATCATAAAGCCGAAGGTTCCCGCGGCGGGGTCATGGCAGCGCTCGCCCGGCTGTGGATTTACGAGCTCGACAATGACATCAATAAGGACGCGAGGCGTAAAATATTGCCCCGCTCCTGATTTGACTTCACTCGCGTTCTTTTCTAACAGTCCTTCGTACAAATCGCCTAAACCTTCTTGCTTGGCGTTATACCAATCTAAGTTATTGATGGATTGAATAATTTTTTCCAAGTTCTTTGGTTCTCTAATATTCGATGTCGCGTCCGTATAAATTTGTTTTAATAATTCATTTTCCTCTTTTCCTAAATCAAGCAACAACTGTTGGTAATGCTCTTTTAGTTCAATCCCGTCTTTTTCTACTAACGAATCCCAGCGATAGTTTTCGGGAATGATATATTCTTGACCGGTTTCTTTCATCATTTTTAAAAATAACAGATAAGTTAGCTCCGTAACGTATTGATGATAAGTAATTCCATCATCACGTAGAACATTACATAAGTTCCAAAGCTTTTGTACAATCTCTCTGTTGTTCATCTACGCTTGCTCCTTCTTTTGATGATAGTTGTACAAATTAGAATTAATTTCACGAACAATCTGTGCTAATTGTCCGTCGAAAATTTGGTTTAACTGCTTAAAGCCTCCACGGCTCTTAAATGGTTCATATTCAAAAGCCTTTTCCGGATCTGGATGAAGAACGGATTCTTGCAGTAATTGCTTTTCAATGCGTTCGAGCCATTTCTTTTGCACCGGCGGCCATGCTTTCATTTGGTAAACCTTTTTCATGGCGTTTTTAATCCGTTCTTCATGGCTAATGAGCGGATCGCCTAGTGCTTGTTGGCGAATGAAGGCGATGATGTCCGCCGCGATGTCTTCGTTTTTCGCCTCCCGCCACGCCGCTTGCAGTTTTTTCTCGGAAAAGCCTTTTTGGTCCAGTTCAAGCAGCAGCTTTTTCAGTTCTTCCCTCGTTAGCTCGGTCGGCCGCTGGCAAACGATCATTAAAGCCGGAATTTTGTTCATATTGTTGCGAATAAATTCGCCGAACGACTGCAAGTAGTCATCTGGCTTTTCCGCGTTTCCGTAGCCGCGTTTGACCGCGATCAGTTGATCCTCATGTGTGGAAATATATTGCTTATTTTCCCGGTAGCGATTTTCATCCATATAGCGGAACATCGACTTGTACTCTTTTAATTGTACAAGTAATTCCTCCGGCGGCAAGGCTTTTACCCAATCGATAAACTCATCGACCGTTTTGCCGCCGGACAGCACTTGAAAGTCTTGGTGCTGCCGATCGGACCATTTCCGCTTTTTCCGCTGGATTTTGGCGATAAGTTGTTCTTTTTGATAGTGAAGATGTTCCGTTTTTTCTAGTCCCTCTAGTTCTTCGACTAACTGAGTCAGCGAAATATTCGGACGCGTTACGACCGGCTTCATGCTCGTATACGGCTTTAAAGATTCATAAATTCCAACCGCGTCAAAAATTTTAAAATGGTCTTTTTGGATTTCTTCGCATCTTCTCGTCGCGCGTCCCAACATTTGTTCATACAGAATGCGCGAACGGACACGACGCAAGAAGACGAGATTCGTAACCGCCGGCACGTCCACCCCCGTCGTCAGCAAATCAACGGTAACAACAATAGTTGGATATTTTTCGTTTTTAAAGCGGCGGATCGCACCGGAAGGATCTTTAATTGAACCGGTAATTTTCATCACCGCGTTGTCTTCGACTTCGCCGTATAGATTTTCGAACTCTTCTTTTAAAAGGCGAACGACTAAGTCAGCGTGATCATCCGTGGCGGCAAAAATTAACGTTTTTCCTTCATCATCCGGAGAAATATAGTTCGTCAATTCGCGAATGATGACACGATTAAAGCTTTCGGTAATGACTTTGGTGTTAAACTGCGACACGTCAATGTTGACTTCGTCTTCTAAATACTCTTGCGAAATCGTTCCTGTCACCGTGTCATACACATCGACCGTTTCCCCTTTCGCCCACGTAATCCCTTCCTTTTTCAACACCGTTTCAAATTGATACGGGGGTTCATGGTCGACTAAATAGCCATCCACTACCGCTTCCCGGTAAGAATACGTGAAGACAGGCGGTCCAAAAATTTCTGTCGTATGAAGCGCCGGCGTCGCCGTCAATCCGATGCGGACGGCATCAAAATAATCGAGCACTTTGCGGTATTTGCTGACGTAGTCTTGATGATCGCGAAATTGCAGTTCGACCTCATCCATTTCTTTATCTAGCGTATAACCGCGATGGGCTTCGTCCACAATGATGCAGTCATACTGATCCACCGGCGGGATGTCTCCCGAGCGGTCGTTATAAAAAATCCGTTTTAACATCCCTTGTACGGTAGCGATATGCACTTTCGTTTCGTCATCTGGTTTTTGATCGTATAACGATTGTAAGCTATAAATTTCGGTGAACGTATGGAAACTTTCCATCTTGCTTTCTTTAAACGCGCTTTCTGCTTGTTCCGCTAGCGCTTTTCGGTCGACAAGGAATAAGATGCGGTTAAAGCGTTTCGCTTTAAGCAATCGGTAAATGAGGCCAATCGCCATTCTCGTCTTCCCTGTTCCGGTTGCCATGGCGATTAAAATGCTGCGTTTTTTCTCTTCGAGTGCTTTTTCAACAGCTTGAATGGCTTTCACTTGGTAAGGTCTTAATTTCAAATAATCAAATTTTTCATCACGCAAAAATTGTTCTGAACGTTCAATATCCTGTTCCAATAGCTTTTTCAGCCCACGAGGAGTATACCATCCTTGAAGGGGACGCGGATGATTGGTTGATTTACGAGCATCTAAAAACCAAATGCCTGATTTTTGTTCGAGTTGTTTTAAATATGGCCGCCCATTCGTCGCAAAGAGAAACGGAACAAAATAGTCTCCCCACGGCTCATGGATCACTTCGTTGCCATGTCGAACGACTAATTGGGCGTATTCTTTTGCTTGTTCAATGTCCGCTGGAATATCTTTGCTGGCGCGTTTCGCCTCGATGATGCCCACCAGTTCAAGACCAACAAATAGCGCATAATCGGCGTAACCGCGTTTTAAAGGCCATTCGGCGATGGCCATGTTTCGCCCTTTTTCCGGACGAACGCCTTTGGAGAATCGCAACTTTTCAGAGTCCGCCTCCCACCCGGCATCTCGTAATTGTTGGTCAATAAGAAGACGGGTTTCCGCCTCCGTCAATTCAAAGTTCGCGATGGCACGTTGAGAGAATTCACGTCGTTTTTGCTTCTCTTCACTGCTAATATATAGCTGTTCTTTCCGTATCTTTTCAAGCTCCGTTTCCAATCGAGCGAGCTTTTCTTCGTATGATTGAACGATCTGATCGAACTCATCTGCTGTGATAGAGGTTTGCGGTGTCGGTTCGATATACTCTGGAGCTTGGAATGACCAATCGCCATACACTTCCATAAACCAAACGGCGATGCGGAACGCCATATGCAATAAAGCCTTTGCTTCGTTTACTTCTCCATAAGTCGGATTATGTACCGCTTCATTTCCTTTCAACCGAATGACCGTCAATAAGTCATAGATTTCTTTCGGGATAATTTGCTCGTACAACAGAACTCTTAGACGTTCTTGCTGATCCGTTCCCCGCTCTTCCCGAATTTCTTCTAAAGCTAAAATATATTTTGTAATCGTTTCCGCAAATTTTCTCAGCTCACTCATCGCCACGTTTGGATTTTGATATACATTTCGTTCCGCTGTTTCCCCAACACGGGCGAGGACTTCCCATTTTCCTTCTAAAAAACGGAAATTGTGCGCCATCTTCAATTTTTCCTCCATACGCATTGGTCGTTTCCCGAATCACTCTAATGCCTGACAAATATTCAGAAGACTATGCAGTTCCATTTTACCATAAAACTTTACAGCATTTCACATTTCATCATACATTCAGTTTCATTAGGAATAAATTTAGACAAAATAACAAACAACGGCTTTTCCTGTTCAACAAGGATTCCCCGAGTTCGACAGTGACGAGGCAAACAAAATGCCTCTCATCCCTTGATACCAAAGGAACGAGAGGCATTGGGGCATACGTTGGGCGTGTATGTAGGTGCGAGGATGAATGCCTAGAATCTTCGGAGGAGGCTCCAGCCCTAGGGCCGCAAAGAGTTGCACTTGTTTGGCCGTCAGTTTGGTTCGCTGATCAAGGCCGCCGTTTTTTGAAGAAAAATGTCCAATTTCATTTGCCTAAAATGGCCTAAAAACTGTCGAACTCGGATTCTTGGCACTTAAATTTCTTGAAAAATTATTCGTTTTTTAAATAAAAAACGTCCTGCCTTTGCCGCAGAACGTGTTAATTCAATTTGCTGTTAATAGACTCAAATATCTCTTTTATTTCTATAACTTTTTTTGGCGGTAAATTTAATTTCTCAGATATCTCCTCAACCGTCTTTCCTTCAAGTAATAACTTCACAACAGCTAATGCGTTTTCTGTATTTTTTTTATAACTTTGCTCTAGCCCTGAAATCATAAAGGACACCTCCTCTTGATTCGAATTTTCAATGAGGCTTATTATTTCTCCAGACTGTTCTTCTGGGAACCTATTGATTAGTATATGTTTTACCCAATTTTTAAATACCAAGAAATCTTCCCGCGGGATATATTGGAGGACTCGTGAAATGGTGTTTAATCTTTCAAAGATCTCTTCTTCATTCTTGACGGTACGATCAAGATAAAATATAGACGATATCAAGTTCTCGTTATTTATTAATTCATCTTTTTCCATTCGATTGATGTCCAATAAGATATATTTGAAATCTAATACTTGTTCACCAAAGAGTTCACCTTGATGGAAGTAGTCTTTAAACGCTAATGGAGCAGTCCATTTATTTTGGCCATTATACTCTTGAGATGACTTTCTTTCAATCTATTTTTTTACATCCGCCCACCGTCCCGAAGCGTCGGCAACGCTTGATCAATCGGTGTCCCCGATAACTGTTGAAGATACGGGATGTTCTGACGCATCACATCCGCCAACAACCGTCCTGCCTTCCGTTTGGCCTGTTCGATCCGCTTGGGCTTCGTCGGGGTCGAGACTGCCCTCCGGGGCTCTTCCTCCTCCAACTGCCCCTTTCTCCGCCATATTCCGTCGATTCGGGCCACCATCTCCTTCAG
The DNA here is from genome assembly GCF_001618685.1 of Geobacillus subterraneus. Taxonomy (GTDB): domain Bacteria; phylum Bacillota; class Bacilli; order Bacillales; family Anoxybacillaceae; genus Geobacillus; species Geobacillus subterraneus. The sequence goes on from NZ_CP014342.1 coordinate 2,458,039, forward strand.
AAACGACTAAAGTCCTTGGTCTTTCCAGCTGCGGCGGGATTTCACCCGGTACGCGAACCGGCTCATCACGCTCTCGGCGTGGCCCATCGGACGCATGCCGGCCGTCTCCACCCCTTGGCTTCCACCAACAGCACCCGGCCATGCCGTTGGGAAACAGGGTGGTGCAGCGAGACAGGGGCCGCCAACACGTTTTGAAGAGTTCTCAACAATTGTTCCTCCAGCTCTTTTAATAAAGGCCATTCTGTGGTAAGATGTTTCATGGACTCTTTCCCTCCTGTTTTCGGTTGATGTGGACAATCACTATCATAGCAGGGAGAGAGTCCTTTTGCATGAGATCCGCTTTTTCCTACCGCGCTTCGCTTGGTAGCCCCGACGAGCGTCGCGAACAAAAGTTCGCAACTCTCATCGGGGATCCTTCCTGAACGTTACCCACAAATATTTTACTCACACTTTCGGATGACGAGATTCAACTGACTGCTGAAGCGGTTGGATATCGTGATTCGTCTCGAACCTTTACGTTGCGCGAGTGGATTCACTTCTTCCTGCTAGCCGCCATGCATCAATGGAAAAGCTTTCGCCACGGAGCCGATGTGGGGCCTCTATACGGATGGCCAAGATTCCTTTGGAAATCCGGGATGGCCGCTGCTTTCTTTGTTTGAGTATGCCTAAATTTATGGAAGGCGCGTGTATAATTTTGGATAATCAACACTCGTGAAAGTAAGGAATTTTTGGTTCCACCTATACAGTTTCAATTATATTTTTAGCACTATTATTTACATATTATATCTTCGTTTAGTCCGTTATAAGAAACAACTTCCCAAACAGGCTCTTGTTTTTCTGCAACAAAATAGCCATTCAATTCAACGACTCGCCCTTTTGCCCATGGAGATTTCTCTATGTCTACCCAAGAAAATGTTGAATTTATTTCATATTCAACTTCATGGATAAACGCTAAATAATAGAGAGCATTTATTTTATATTCTTCAATACTCCTCCGCACTTTTTCAATGTCACTTAGAAATGGTTTGTCTGACAAATCATATTTATATTTCATTTCAACCACTGCAATGATTTCGTCTATGTCGTTTTTCAAATGGCCATTTCCCCCCGGATTTTCATTCAGTTTGACAACAACCAAATCTGCACGCAAACCTACATAATAAAATTCTGTATATATCCTTAAATGATTATTCAATAAGTAATGATCACCCAATCGCCTTCTCAAGTGATAATAAAAAGCATTTTTCAATGAATCCTCCTTCAGCAAACTATACTGCAAATAATCTTTTTTGATATCTTCCAACCAAACCTTTTTTATAGCACTATCGACCTCTTTGTAAATTTTTTCGCTAAACATAGCCTCACCCAGATCATCAAAAAATTTAAGTTTGCAGTAAAAGCAACTCTTTACTGTAGATGAGCAAATTTGCTAACATAAATTGACAACTAAACAAAAAAAGGAGACATGAACCCGATTCCTTGGTTAGAATAGATGTGCCACCAACTACCCACAAGGAGGTTCATGTCTCATGAATAGATTAGCACATCATCAAGGAATCCACAAGTTTTTCATGACGCTGGGATTGGCGCTTTATTTCTCGAAGCCGGTCATCAAGCATCTGGTTCATCTTGTCGACGCCTTGACGACCAAGGGATGTTCGGGGACATTGACGGATGTCGGGTACTGGAGTTTTCACCCGAATCATCGAACCACGCTCAGCCATTTTTTCACGAAAAGCCCTTGGAACGAGGAAAAACTGCTTGAGAAGCTTCAAGAATGGATCCTTCGCTAGATCGAACGCCTGGCCAAACGGGAGAATCAACCCCTTTTTGTTTCGATTGATGATACCATTTGCCAAAAAACGAAGCCTTCGTCACGGGCTGCCCACGCCATTCAAGGGTGTGATTGGCATTTCTCTCACAGCGATCATCAATTGGTCTGGGGGCATTCGCTTGTTTGGCTGATGGTGCACACCTTCACGCAAGCGTTTCCGTTCGCCTTTCGTCTGTATGACAAGACGGCGGGAAGAAGCAAAATCGACCTGGCGATCGAGATGCTTTCCTCGCTCAAGGGGAAGCGGGCTCAGCCGGTGTATGTGCTCGTGGATTCATGGTATCCGTCCCAAGCGCTCATCGAAGCCTGTCTGAAACAAGGATTCCATGTCATCGCCATGCTCAAGACGAACCGAATTCTCTATCCGAAAGGCATCGGCCGTCCAAGCGAAGGAGTTCGCCCGCTATATCGAACCAAACGACACCCGCCTCGTCACGGTGGGGAAGGAGCGTTACCGCGTGTATCGCTGTGAGGGATCGATCCATGGCCTCGATGACGCGGTGGTGCGGCTGGCTTGGAAGGCGGATCAACCGATGACGCCGGATCATCTCCATGTCATATTGAGCACCGACCGGGAGCTGAGTGACGAAGACATCTTGCGTTACTATGCCCAGCGCTGGACGATCGAATGCTTTTTCCGGCAGGCCAAAGACCAGCTGAAGCTCGATGGGTACCGTGTTCGCCACGTTCGGGCGGTGAAAAGGTATTGGGCAGTGGTGCTATTCGCCTGCGTATACAGCATCGCGGAATCCCAACAAGACATCTCTTTCGGACTGGAGCTTCTTCGGTCTCGGAAAGGGCACAGCGTCGTCGAGTTCATCTATGACGCCGCAAAGCAAGATATTCCCATTGATGTGATCAAAAAACAGCTCCATGTTGCCTAAGGGGTCCCCTGTTTGTCTCTTAGGGTATGGAAATTACTGTAATGAAAAATGCTCATCTACAGTAATTGAGTAAAAAAATGGGAGGTTATTATTAAAATCCATACAAATTTATGTTAAAATTTAGATAAAGGATAAAGGGAGGGTGAAAAAAGTGAATTTTTTTGGGCAGGATTATTATTTTGGTTGTTAATCGGTGTTTCGATTTTCTTTCTCATTTGGGGATTGATTAAAAAAAGGGCAATTCATTTTGTACTTAGTGCTTTACTATTTTCACCTATTGCTTATTATTTCAGTGGAGCAGAGAATGCTTTTAAGTTAATTATGTTTTATCCTATAGTTCCACTATTGCTGGCGGTATTTTTCGTACCAAAAAAAAACGTTAAGTAAACCCGTGGTGCTAGTTGAGCGTCAGCGCTCAACCAGCCCTAGTGTGACCAAGGAATAAGCCAACAAGATGCCATCGAGTGCCACTTCAAACCCGGCCATGGAATTCGCTCGAATGTCGGTGATCCGGTATTGGTCTACGAGAATCGAAAACACCGTCTCGATGACTTTGCGTTTTTTCCTGATCCATTCTTCCCATGCCTTGGATGGGCCGTGCTTTTGATTGTGTCGAGACGGTGTCCAGAACGCGGCTTGGTGTTCTTCGTACAGCTTTTCTCGAAGAGCGTGGCTGATGTACCCTTTGTCCCCAAAGTTGTAGGGATGAGGGATTTGAGTCATCACCGTTTCAGCGGCTTTGACGTCGTGGCAGGACGCTTCCGTCACGACATAGCCCATGGCCAGCCCTTGATTGGTCACTTGAAGATGCAGCTTGAAACCGTAGTACCATTGCTTTTTGGAAGCACAATACCCCATATCCGCGATCCCTCGAAATCGCTTGACGCGCTGCATTCTTGCGGGATGGCACAACGGAAGAGGCAAGCTGTCGACGACCGCATAAGCATGGTGTTGGCCACGTTTCGCCAGCTCATGACGAATCCATTTGATGGCGAAACCAAGCGCTCGGCAGCGGCGGTTGTATCGGGAGCGTTCAAGAAACGAGCCGTTTGTGAACAAATTTCCCGTGACAAAACGATGCCAGGCTCGTTCGGAAGAAAAGCCCAGCAGCTTCCCCAAAAGGTGAACCGCCATGACCACTTCGTCTTCTTGCTTGACCAAGTGACGGTTGCGGCGATGAAGATCCATTTGAATCAACGACAGTTGGGCAGAAACAAAACAGAAAATAGCGGCATATTGTTTTTGAAGTTTGGCTGGATCTGTAGTAAAATGAAAGTGCTCTTGCATGGGGGATCTCTCCTTTCGAATGTTGGGTGACACTTTCATTCTACTGGAGATCCGCCAGCAAGGGCTATTTTTATGCTTGTCTGAGTTTTATCTAGCACCACGGGTATATATTTATTTTAATGACCCATTGACAGGTACGAAAAATAAAAAAGCACCTAAGTCTGAATTTATTCAAGCTTGGATACAAATGGGCAAACAAGCTATTACCTATAACCGCAATTAACCGGTTATAGGTAGTGGCTTATCTTTTTTATGTCAAACAATAATTTAATCTTCGAACTACTTCGTGTGAAAAAAAATATAATTTTTCTCCATAAATTTTGCACATTTATTTTTTATGATGACGTTACTATGACTTACATCACAAGTTTATGGAGGGAAAGCGATGAAGAAATTATTGTTAGGAACTGTTTTGGCAGGAGTTGTTGCGATTGGTGCAGCTTGCTCAAATAATTCTTCGATGCAAGGACACGACATGTCCAACATGAATATGAAGGAAGAAAACACCGCACAGGACTCCAGTAAGAAACTGCCTTTGGCAACAAACACAGAAGTTTTATCCGGTAAAGAGATTAATCTTACTGCTAAGGAAGCATTATTACAAATAAATGATCAAGTCAAACTTCCGGTCTACACGTACAATGGATCGGTACCCGGTGCGCAAATCCGCGTAAAGCAAGGGGATAATGTGAAAATTGTTTTAAAAAATGAATTGCCAGAACCGATCACGATTCACTGGCACGGCTACCCTGTTCCAAATAACCAAGATGGAGTACCGGGTGTCACGATGGACGCCATTAAACCGGGTGAAACGTTTACGTATGAATTTACAGCAACCGTGCCGGGAACGTATTGGTATCATTCCCATCAAAAAAGCGCCGAGCAAGTGGACAAGGGATTATACGGTACATTAATCGTAGAACCGAAAAATGAAGAAAAAGTCGATCGAGATTATACACTTGTGTTAGATGAATGGATGAGCAATCCGGATGAAGGAAATATGGATATGAGTGGAATGGATCATAGTAATATGAATAATGGAAATAGCTCTGATAATCAACAAATGGATATGAGCAGCATGGGCCATGATATGAGTATGTATGATATTTTCACGATTAACGGGAAAAGCGGTTCCGCTGTCCAACCTTTAAAAGTGAAGAAAGGCGAAAAGGTGCGGCTTCGTCTGATCAACGCAGGATACATGGCCCACAAACTTCACCTGCATGGTCATGAGTTTAAAATTGTCGCAACTGACGGGCAGCCGTTAAAAGATCCGCAACCAATCAAAGATGAACTTTTAAGTATTGCTCCGGGTGAACGTTATGATATTGAATTTATCGCGAATAACCCGGGTGAATGGTTATTAGAATGTCATGGTGATATGGAAGGTACCGATGGCATGAAAGTGAAAATTCAATACGAAGACCAGACAAACAATACGGATAAAGAAAATGCAAAAGAAAACCTCCCTGTTGTGGATATAACAACATACGGAAAATATGAAGTAGGTCAATTTACACTAGACCAAAAATATGATGTAGAGTACACAATGGATTTAGGAACAGCCATGGGCAAAGATGGCATGGTCTACACGATTAATGGGAAAACGTATCCTGACACAGCGCCTATTAATGTGAAGACAGGAGATTTAGTAAAAGTCAGAATTGTGAACAATTCACCAAAAGATGTACATCCGATGCATTTACACGGCCATTTCTTCCAAGTATTAAGCAAAAACGGCAAGCCGGTCACAGGCTCTCCATTGATAAAGGATTCCTTAAATGTAAACCCTGGTGAAGAATATGTCGTCGCGTTTAAAGCGGATAATCCGGGAAATTGGATGTTCCATTGCCATGACTTGCACCATGCTTCAGCCGGAATGGTCACAGAAGTAAAATATACCGATTACAAATCGGACTATACCCCAGATCCGAATGACACAACGAATAAAGGTGAATAACAGCTTATCGTAGTAAATAAAAGAGGCTGATTTCAAAAGGTCGATTTAGCAACCTTTTGAGACAGCCTCTTATTTTTTGTCCTTGGTTCGTATTTCCAGTATATTATTTTTTAGTTAGAAAAAAATAAAAATGAATTTAAATCAAAAGGAGTGATTATATATGACAACGGTTATTGATTCATCATTTCAACAATTTCAAACGTGTATTGATGCTTGTAACAAATGTGTGCAAGCATGTGAAGAATGTCTGACTTCATGTTTAAAAGCAGCTGACGTACAGGCTAGAACACATTGTATCAACATTTTAAGGGATTGTGCAGATATTTGTGCCATGGCGGCTCAATGGATGTCTCGCGGAAGCATGTATGCGAAGGAGTTTTGCCAACTTTGCGCGACAATTTGCGATGCTTGTGCCGCTGAATGTGCAAAATTCCAAGATACACACTGTCAGGAATGTGCCAATTTATGCCGTCAGTGTGCTGAAGAATGCCGTAAAATGTCATCATAATACTATTTGAGGGTGTCTCAAAAGTGATCACTTTTGAGACACCCTCTCTCTTTCATGTTACTTCACATTATATCCTTGCTCTTCAATCGCTTCTTTCAGTTTTTCTACGCTGACCTTTGTTTCATCATACTCCACATCGACTGTACCTTCTTGCAAATGTACTTCGACGCGGCTGACGCCATCCAACGCTTGAAGTGCATTTGTCACCGCCGCTTTGCAATGTCCGCATGTCATTCCTTGTACTTGTAATGTAATCGTCATCATCTATTCCTCCTTAAATGTTTATATTTTCACGCGTTTCAAACGAAGCGCGTTTGTCACAACCGATACAGAGCTAAATGCCATCGCTGCCCCAGCGATCCATGGTTGTAATAACCCAGCTGCAGCGACTGGAATGCCAACGCTATTATAAAATAATGCCCAAAATAAGTTTTGCCGAATGTTTTTCATTGTTTTGCGGCTTAACTCAATCGCTTTCGGAATATGGGCTAAATCCCCACCGACCAAGGTAACATCGGCCGTTTCGATCGCGACATCCGCTCCTGTGCCAATCGCCATCCCAATATCCGCTTTCGCAAGAGCTGGAGCGTCATTAATTCCATCACCGACCATCGCGACTCGTTTCCCTTGTTTTTGCAATTCCTCGACGATTTTCGCTTTGTCTTCCGGCAGCACCTCTGCATAGACATGATCAATGTGCACTTGGTTTGCGATCGCTTCCGCTGTCCGTTTATTGTCTCCCGTTACCATGTACACTTCGATACCCATTTGTTTTAATGTTTGAATCGCTTCTTTGGAGCTTTCTTTTACTGTATCCGCGACAGCAATGATGCCGGCAAGCTGTCCATCGATCGCAATGAGCATGACTGTTTTTCCTTGTTTTTCAAGCTCTACCATTTTATCTTCATGCACAGAAATCTCTACAGAGCGCTCCTTCATCAATTTTCGCGTTCCAATAAGGATGCTTTTTCCGTCAATGACAGCTTCAATTCCGTGGCCGGTAATGGCAGAGAAATGCTCCAATGGCTTAATAGAAATTGCTTGTTTCTTCCCGTATTCAACAATCGCATGAGCCAACGGATGTTCCGAAGCGCTCTCGGCTGAAACGGCATAGTCAAGCATGTTTTCTTGGAATTGTAACACATCTGTCACTTCCGGTTTTCCTTTTGTCACTGTTCCTGTTTTATCCAGTAATACGGCATTGATTTTATGCGTTCCCTCTAGGTACTCACCTCCTTTAAAGAGAATTCCTTGTTCTGCCCCTTTGCCTGTACCGACCATAATCGATGTCGGCGTGGCAAGACCGAGCGCACAAGGACACGCAATGACAAGAACGGCGACGGCCACTTCAAGCGCTTTTGCCAAATCACCCGGCGCAACAAAGAAGTACCATATAATGAATGCAACGACAGCAATTCCGACAACAATCGGTACGAAAATGCCGGAAATGGTATCCGCCATCCGCTGAATCGGGGCTTTCGACCCTTGCGCCTCTTCAACGATTTTAATGATATTGGCCAGCGCGGTATCTTTTCCGACTTTTTCGGCACGAATGGTCAGTACGCCATTCGTATTCATCGTCGCCCCGATCACATAGTCGCCTTCCTTCTTATCAACTGGAATCGATTCACCAGTAATCATCGATTCATCTACGGAAGATGCCCCGGCGATGACCGTACCGTCTACCGGGATTTTTTCTCCTGGCTTGACAAGAATCGTATCGCCGATCACCACTTCCTCGAGCGGAACCTTTCTTTCCTCCCCATTACGGATAACAGTCGCTTCCTTTGCCTGAAGGCTCAACAGCTTAGAGATCGCTTCGGTTGTTCTCCCTTTCGCAAGATCCTCAAAGTATTTTCCGACAACCACAAGCGTAATCAAGACGGCGCTCGTTTCAAAATATAATCTTGGCATATATTCAGGATTCCCAATCGTTCGAAAAGCTTCATACAAGCTGTAAAAGTACGCAGCCGATGTTCCAAGCGCTATGAGAACGTCCATGTTAGCGCTCTTGTTTCGTAACGCCCGGTACGCCCCGACATAGAAGGGACCGCCGATGTAGAACTGAACCGGTGTAGCTAAAAGAAGCTGGAACCACGGATTCATCAGCAGATGCGGCATCGGCAAGCCTATATCAAACGGCATATGGGCAAGCATCGTATAAAGCAGCGGCAACGATAAGATGATAGAAATAGCGAGTTGCCGTTGTTTTTGTTTAAGCCGCTCTTCTTTCCGGCCAGCATCGTCTTGTTCTTCGTTTCGAATTTGCCCCCTGTACCCAAGCTTTTTGATTTTCTCTAAAATGTCTTCGACAGATGCAACACCCTCCTTGTATTCGACCACCGCGCTGTTTGTCGCCAAGTTTACAGCAGCGCTTGTCACACCTTCCATCCGATTTAACCCTTTTTCAATCCGTGTCGCACATGCCGCACATGTCATTCCTTCAATATCAAGCGTCACTTTTTCTGTCGCAACGCCATACCCCAAATTCTCAATTTTCGTTTCGATATCGGCGATCGCTTGCTTCGATGGATCATATTTAATCGTTGCTTTTTCCATTGCCAAATTGACATTGGCTTCTACTCCATCCATCTTATTTAATACTTTCTCAATACGATTGGCACACGCGGCACATGTCATGCCGGTCACTCTAAGTGTGACATGCTTTTGTTCACTCATAATGCTTCCCACTCCTTTCACTTTGAGAACTGTTTAATGACATCCATTAATTCGCGAATGGATTCTTCTCCGCTTCCTTCGCGAATCGCTTTCGACACACAATGGCCAACATGACGTTCTAGCAAGTTCAATCCTACTTTATTTAACGCTGCCGTGATCGCTGAAATTTGCACTAAAATATCAATACAATAACGATTGTCCTCCACCATTTTTTGCACACCGCGCACTTGTCCTTCAATGCGCTTCAAGCGCTTGATAATGCTTTCGATTTCCTGTTCCGTTCGTGGAACCATTTTTTTATCCATATTATGATCTTCACAATGGTTCATAAAACATCACCTCTTCAATTACATTATACCGGTAATGGGTATAAAGCGCAACTAGGATATCTCACAAATCATGTTCGCCAACAATCCATAATAAACACTAAGTAGGAAAAATCCAATTTTCCACAAAAAATTCACAATTTTATTTTACAGTATCGTTATCAAGATTGAAGAGAGAGGATCGATCAATATGAACGATATCAATGTATTTCTAGCTTTCGGAGCGGGATTACTGTCTTTTATATCCCCTTGTTGTTTACCGCTATATCCAGCTTTTTTATCTTACATTACTGGGGTATCCGTTGATGAAATAAAGAAAGAAAATGGGATGCTTCAAAAACGCGCAATACTCCATACATTCTTTTTCTTGCTCGGTTTTTCCGTCATCTTCATCGCTATTGGTTTTGGTACTTCTGTAATAGGAAAACTATTCGTTGATTACCAAGATTTAATCAGACAAATTAGTGCCTTGTTCATTATCTTTTTTGGTCTCGTCATTTTAGGTGTATTTTCACCTTCCTTTATGATGAAAGATAAACGGTTAGTTTTCCGCAACAAGCCTTCCGGTTATTTTGGCTCTATTTTAATTGGCATAGGATTCGCAGCGGGCTGGACTCCCTGCACAGGTCCAATTCTTGTATCAGTGATCGCGTTAGCAGCTACCAAACCGAGTGCAGCTATGTTATATATGTTCGCATATGTATTAGGGTTTGCTGTACCTTTTTTCATCATGTCATTTTTTATCAGCAAGTTGAATTGGATAAAAAGATATAACGCTGTCATCGTCAAAGTCGGAGGGGTTCTTATGATTATCATGGGAATTATGCTGTTTTTTGATTGGATGACAAAGATCATTATCTTTTTTACAGATTTGTTTGGTGGGTTCACAGGTTTTTAATATACTCCCGAAATCCCCCCTTGAGTGAATAGCAACAATTCTTGTTACTGTCCACTCAGGAGGGATCATTATTTAGTTTTTATTGAATATTCGAGATCATGCGATCCATCGTTTCATAAGACATAGGACCTATATACTTATCTCTAATAACCCCGTTTTTATCGATGATATACGAAGTGGGGATCGTTATTGCACCGTATAGATTTCCAATGTCCCCTTGCTCATCAAGCACAACTTTAAATGTCACTCCCTTATTTTTCACAAAATCGTTCACCGCATCAGGACCTCTTTCGCTATTCGTTAAGTTGACTGCTAAAATTTCTACATTGTTATTTTTATTATTTTCGTAGAACTTTTGCATTTCTGGCATTTCAGCTCTACAAGGCGGACACCAAGTAGCCCAAAAATTCAATATCACCGTTTTTCCACGCAAATCAGACAATTTTATTTTATCCCCTGTAATTGAAAGTAATTCAAAATCCGGGGCAACTTCTCCTTTATTCGTGCCGATTTTTCCCGAATCCAATGAAGTAGACACGACCGGCTTTGGTTTGATCTTTCCTTCTTCCTGTTGATTGTTAAAAATAGAAGCTACAGCAATACTTACCATCATCACACCTAAAGCGAGTTGGGTCATTGCGTTTCTCCGCCCCTTGTTCTCGTCCCCAAGAGCCGCTTCTCTTTCTCGCCTCTCTAACCAATATGAAATACATATAAAAACGATAACGAGAGAGCCATACAACCATACTTCTTTTGATATGATTCCTGTATTTACAAAATATTTTTTATACAGGGCTAGTTCGAATTGAATGAGATGGAACCATATAAGAAGTTGCAATAAAGTTTTTTGAATTTTGACTCGTGATGCTACTATAAAAAAACAAATCGCTACTATTGCTTGCAAAATGATGAAATAATTTTGGGAATTTTCCATTACTCGAATCCATGCAAAAGTACTAAAATAGCCAAAATATACCGGAACTACTGCTCGTGTGTAAGAAGCCACAGGAATATTCTGCTTTTTTACGTATAACCAAGTATAGACCGTGATAAAAACAATCCCCATACTAATGCCAACATATCCCCCGTTAAAATAAAGGATTGTCATCGGATTTTGTAAAACTGAATTCGGATGTAAAAAGACATAACTAAATTTCCAAATGAGTACACCGTTAATAAAACTGTTAAAAATTAAATCCATGATGTTTCGTTCTATTTTTAATATCTTAATGCCGTAATAAAACATAACATAGCTAATCAGTAAGCTGCTTACGAGCAAAAGATTTTCGCCTTGAACTACAATATTGCCGAATTGCAATACGCATCCCTCCAAAATTTTATGTAGTTGGCTTATTATAAGTGAACTACCCCCACTTAATTTTCTAGCGAAAATTTGAAGTGGGGGCTTCCAAAGAAGTTTGACTGCTTCAAGCAATCCTTATTCTTTGAGGCGTGTCCACTTCGCCGCTAGAGCATAAGACACTCAGGTCTACAGCTTTACTTTTCTTTAAGATGTTTAATGCGCCATTGACATCAGCATTAATTAGTTTGCCAGACTTTGTTCGATACAAGCCGCGCTTAATACGTTTGCCGCTGAACTTATATTCTTTTGGATTGTCGGCATTATATTCAGGAATCTCATCGCCGTCAAAAAAGCTGGCTTGAGACGTATATGATTCTTCCTGTTTCAAGAATTCAATGCCGTAAAATTCACAAAGATATTCTAATTTTTCTTTTATGTTACCGAGAGGGTAACTATTCAGCCACATCATAAAGTGAGCTGAATATTTTCTTCTTTTCTTGTCTATGATGTGAATATTGATAGACAAGGAGGTGAATCGCATGTTGACGGTACAACAAGCTGTATTTACAGTTGAGAGCTTAATCGGCAAAGTTCAACAACAAAAACAGCTCATTCATCAACTCATTCAAGAAAATGAACATTTGCGTCACGAAAACAAACAACTACGCAAAGAAAATGAACAACTGAAGTACCGTGTTCAAGAGCTGGAAGCACGCACGAAAAAAAACAGCTCCAATAGCCATTTGCCCCCATCTTCTGACCGTTTTGAGAAAAAGCGTTCCTCCCGCGAGCCGTCTGGCAAAAAGCCTGGTGGGCAAGAGGGACATGAGGGGAAGACGCTCCGTCAAGTGGAACATCCACATCATCGTGTCGTCCACCGTGTGCATACGTGTCAAGGATGTGGAGCTTCTTTGCGTGAAGTCAAACCGTTCAAAGTCGATATCCGTCAAGTGTTTGATGTCCCTCCTGTGGCGATCGAGGTGACACAACATGAACGTGAAGTGAAATCGTGTCCACATTGTCGATGCGTGCAACAAGCCGAATTCCCATCCCATGTCACGAATCATGTGCAATACGGTCCACGGCTCACGGCGCTCGTTGTTTATTTACATCATATCCAATTGATCCCGTACAAGCGTTTAAGTGATACAATCGAAGCGTTATATCAACACTCGATTAGTACAGGAACCCTTGCCAATATGGTGAAACGAGGACGCGAAGCGCTGGAATCAAATATGGACATCATCGAAGACGCCTTACTTGAATCCAACATCCTGCATGTCGATGAAACGAGTTTGCGCATCAATGGGAAACTCGCATGGGTGCATGTCGCGTGTACATCGAGATATACATACTTGGCTCCTCACGCTTCTCGTGGAAAAAAAGCGACCGATGATATCGGGATTCTTCCCCGATATGAAGGGACGATGATGCACGATGCGTTCGGTACGTATCCGAAATACACACATGCCACCCATGCCCTTTGTCATGCCCACCATTTGCGTGAGTTAAAAGGATTCATCGAACAGGGGCATACGTGGGCGATGCGCATGACCACGTTTCTGTTAGCCGCCAAGCAAGCCGTCGAAGCCCATCACGGTGCACTTTCCGAAGAAGAAGCGAGACGGTGGGAACGAGTGTATGATCGCATCCTAGAAAGAGCACAACACCGATTAGAAACGATGACGCCTCTTCCGAAAAAAGCACTCGCTTTTGTTCGACGCCTTCAAAAACGAAAGGAAGAAGCGCTGCGTTTCTTACGTGAAGTACATGTTCCCTTTGATAACAACCAAGCCGAACGCGATCTTCGCATGGTCAAAGTCAAAGAGAACATTTCGGGTACGTTTCGCGAAGAAACATTCGCGCAGTCGTTTTGCATCGCAAGAAGCATCGTTTCCACACTGACGAAACACGAAAAAAACGTGTGGGATTCGTTATGTCTTCTGTTGGCAGGCGAAACGATCGATCGAGTTCTTTCCGCTACCTAGGGCATTTTCTATGACCGAAATGCCCTATTTGTGCTGGGCTTTTTTATACACTAGCACTGGGGTGAATAGTTACGTTGCCTGTAATTATAAGTATCATTATTTTCTATGTCGAAAGAGGTCCAAATGCTGATATTTATTTCGTGATCATAATTTATGGTATCTTATCAATTATTGGTATTTTATTCGCGGCGTTATCGTGTTTGATGACTAAACGTTTCTTTCTGCTAATTATCAGCTTGATAGGAAATGGAGCGGTTTTGGCCGTTGCTTTTCTTTTGCTATTGGCAATGGGGATTAGTGAACCATAAAAAATATTCTTAAACTATTAGGTGGGTTAGTTGAAATAAGATTTTTCGAAGTCGATTCCCTGACTGGGAAATCGGTTTTTTTATTTCATTAAAACGGTTAGACAAAAATAAAAAGACCTGATTGCTCCGGTCATTCCCACTCGTATGGGTCCCAACTATACGTTTTTGCAGAGACCGTACCTTTAAAAAATGTAAATTAGCACATTATTTCAGAATCCCTTTTTCAAATTATTTCAGGCGGATTCGGAAATAATGTGCAAAATTTTTGCGGATTGTTCCGGATTTTGCACATTCTTTCGGAACGTTTGCACGCTCTTTCAGATGAAGATTTCCAGCGCGCCTGATGGACCGATGGAAAAGAGAAAGCACAAAAGAGGCCGATTCGGCCCCTTTCGTGCTAATACCCCATTTCCTCTGCGGCCATGCGCACCACTTCTTCGTCAATGGCGTCCTTTTTCAGCTGATACCCGTATAACAGGCACGTCGTGGCCAACGTGTTGATGACACGAGGCCAACCACGTGATTGCAGGGCAATCGCCTCTAACGCCGATGGGGTGAAGATCGGATGCTTCGCCCCGGCCTGTTTCATCCGATGCTCGATGTAGCCCGCCACCTCTTCCTTCTCCAGCGGCCCCATCCGGCATCGCATGATGATCCGCTGATCGAGAGGGCGGTGCTGATTGAGCCGCAGCTTCCCCTGTAAATGGGGCAGCCCGGCCAACATCAAGACAAATGGGTTGGTCGAATCCATCTCAAAGTTGAACAAGATGGCGATGTCCTGTAAAAATGCATCCTTTGCTAAATGCATCTCGTCCAAAATGAACACCGGCGTGATCCGTCGTTCATGATGCAATCGCTCGATCGCCTGCTGGATTTGGCGGAAGAGGTCTACCTTGCGGTACTTCGGTTCCTCTCCTAATCCCAAGGCCAGTCCACGGTAAAAATCCATCACGCCTCCGGTCGATAACGGGAAGTAGACCACATGATACAACGAAGGGGACAACGATTCCTTCCACGCCCGAAGGGCGAACGTCTTGCCCGCCCCCGGCTCCCCAATCAACAGCCCGATTCCCCCGGGTTCGTTTCACGTACTCCAGCGCCCGCAGCGCTTCTTGAAACGCCGCCCCTTGATACGCCTCGGACGGATCTGTTTCTTTCGCAAACGGCTATAAAAAAGCAATCCCGCCTAACCAAACGAAAAACCCCAAACGGTCATGGATGCCTCCCGTTTGGGGTTCGCTCAAGAGTAGAGCACGATCATCGCAATGAAAAAGTACGCCGCGTTGGCGATTTCCAAGATGCCTAGTTTCATGATCGGCAGCGATTTTCCGTATAAGTAGACAGCGCGAATGGCGCTCGGCGCGTAGGCCAAAACGGCAAATGTCTCGCCGATGGCAATGAGACCGGCAATCAACAAGGCATGGTACCCCCATGACAGCCATTTGTACCGCTCGTTTTTCTTTTCGCGAATCATCGTTTTGACGTAAAACGTGCTGCCAATGAAAAAAAGGAAGGAAAATGCGGCCAATTCGAACGCCTCCAACGTCAATTCCCCGCGCCCGACATAAAAGGCGCCCAAGCCGCCGACGCAAAACGCCGCGATGGCCGCAACATCATTCCAGAAAGCGCGCTCGTTCTTTTTCTTGCTGTAGTAGATGTTTACTAGGAAAAACGGAATCATCGCCAAGCCAAAGAGAACAAGAGCCGGCCGCTGCCAAAGGGAAACGGCCAGAGCCGGCGCGGCGATGGCGCCATAGCGGGCGGCGGCGGGCACGTACGGCTCTTTCCGCTTCGTTTTCACCGCCATCAAGAGCGGATACGTCGCCAAATAGAGCGCAAGCCAGGCGACAAAGAGCGGCGCGTGAATCCACGAAAGCCCACCGGCGTACGCCCCGAGCCAGAACGGGATGATGAGCATCGCCCAGGCGCCGTGTTGTTTTGGCATCACCCATTTGCTTTTGTTCGCCATCCGTCTCATCCTCCGCTTACCGGTGGAATAAAGGCGACCGTGTCGCCGGCGTGAAGCGGCGCTTCGTCGCGGACATACTCCTCATTGACCGCGGTCATGACGCGCCCGAGCGAGACGCCATAGCGCTCTTCCACTTCGTCTTTCAGTTTTTTCACCGTTTCCGGAACGTGCGGCCACATCACTTCCCGCTCGCCGATTTGCTCGCCCAAATGGGCGAAAAACAATAGACGGATCATTCCTCTTTCACCTCCGGTTTTCCGGACGGATACGCCGTTGTTTCCAACTGGTCGCCCACCCAGGCGCTTCCGTCCTCCCATTGCTCTTTTTTCCAAATCGGCACGATTTGCTTGATCCGCTCAATGGCATAGCGGTTCGCCTCATACGCTTCGGCGCGGTGCGGCGAGGAAACCGCGATGACGACGGCGATGTCGCCGATCTTAAGCCGCCCGATCCGGTGGGTGATGGCGGTTTTCGCCCCTGGCCATTTCTCCGCAATTTCCGCCCCGATTTGCGCCAGCATTTTCTCCGCCATCGACACGTACGCTTCATATTGCAAAAAGAGCGTCCGCTTGCCGTTCGTCCATTCACGCACCGTGCCGGCAAACACGGCGACCGCGCCGGCTTCCGGGCGCATCACTTTTTTCATCACGTCTTCGACCGAAATCGGTTCAGACGTGATGGCAAACAACGATTCCGTCATGTCCCTCTTCTCACCTCATTCATCAACCATGGGATATATGCGGCCTCATCAGCCAGCGAAAACACAGGGTGCGGCAGCGGCCGGGAAAGCGGCTCCCAGGCGATGACGGCGCGGATGTTGGCGAGGTGCTGAAGCGACGCCCAATCTTCCTCGGAGCGCACGAGCACGACTTTCGGATGGGGCGCCTGCTTATAGCCTTCGACCAGCACGAGATCCAGTCGAAGCGGCGCATAAAGCGCCAACACATCATCCAACCGCCACAACGGGCGGCGGAGATGCAGCTGCAACAGCCCATCCCCTTCCACCGCTGTCGCCACCGCCCCGGCCCGCTCATGACGGACGGAATCGACGCCTTCCGGCCGTGCCGGCTCGCCTCCATGGCCGTGATGCTTTACCGTCCCGACGCGCCATCCTTCCCGGACGGCGGCCGCCACCCATTTTTCGACGAGCGTCGTCTTGCCCGTATGTTTATAGCCGACAACTTGCCAGACGTTCATTCGCTCGATCCCTCATCATCATCGAGCAGCCATACGTCCACCTCGTCATCCTTAGCGAACCCTCTCGTCCCGCCCGGCAGCACCATCAAGGCGTTGGCCGCCGCGAGCGAGGTGACGATGTTCGACTTATCCATGCCGACCGGTTTGACGATCAGCCGGCCGTCAATCGCTTCGACTCGGCTGCGCACGAAGCGGGTGAACGGATTCGGCTTTGGAAAATCGGCGCCGAGCGTGGCCTTCACTTTTTTCAAATACGGCTTGGGGGAAAACAAGCGCGTCCGCACGACCGGGCGGACAAACAGTTCATAGCCGACGTAGCACGCCGACGGATTGCCGGAGAGGCCAAACAGCAGCTTGCCATTCCACTCCGCGACGGTCGTCACGCTCCCCGGGCGCATGGCGATTTTGTTAAACAAAACGTTCGCCCCCAGCCGCTCGTAAATGGCGGGCAAATAGTCGTAATCGCCGACCGAGACGCCGCCGGTCGTCACGAGCATGTCCACTTGGTCGAGCGCCTCGCGCACGGCGTGAAAGCACGCGTCGAGGTCGTCGGCCAGCTGGCCAAAATAGATCAGCTCAGCGCCGCTTTTGAGCGCCTGTGCTTCAATCATGTAGGCGTTGCTGTTGCGGATTTTTCCCGGAACGAGCGGTTCAGAAACGTTAAGCAGCTCGCTGCCGGTTGCAAACAAGCCGATCCGCGGCTTTTTCGCCACCTTCACTTCGGCGTAGCCAAACGTCGCCAACAGCGCCGCCACTCCCGGATTGATGCGCGTTCCTTTCTCGACGAGCGGTTGTCCCTTTTTGGCATCTTCTCCTTGAAATGAAATGTTGTCGCCAGGGCGGAACGGGCGCTTAATCGACATATACGTTTTTCCATCCCGTTCATACTGTTTGGCCAGCTCCAACATGACGACCGCATCACACCCTTGTGGAATTTGCGCTCCGGTCATCAGGCGCACCGCTTGAAACGGACCAACGGGCTGTTCCGCCACTTGTCCGGCGCCAATCGTTTCGATCACTTCAAACTCGACCGGACGATCCAGCCCCGCTCCTTCCGAATCGGCGGCGCGAATGGCAAATCCGTCATACGGGGAGCGATCAAACGGCGGCACATCATGGTCAGCGCGCAAATCTTCAGCCAAATAGCGGCCATACGACTGGCGAAGCGGCACCGTTTCCTCTTCTCCCACTCCGGCGTAACGCATCACCCGATCGATCGCTTCCGCTACAGGAATCGGGGTTCGTCTTTCAACCATCTCTCTCTCTCCTTTCGATCATACGCCTGGCGGCAACGATAATCTTTCTTTTACCGTTGTTGCCATTGTTGCAGTTGTTTTATGCCTCCCGCCAACTTTTCATCAACGACGCTCGCATCGGCGATATGTTGCAAAATCATCTCCCGCGTCTCGCCGAACAAAGCGGCCGACTGTTCGAGCTCTTGCCTCACTTTATCCGCATAGCGGTATTGTTCCTGAATATAGTTTAGCACGTCTTGGGCCCGATTTTCGACTCGATCGATCAACTCCATCATCGCCGACCATTTCCGCGCTGTATGGATGCTCATTTGGACAACCGTTTCGATCAAGGACGAAATGACTTCCGTCTGCTCGAGCGATCGCTCGATTTCGTGCTGCACAGCGTCAGTTAGCTGGTGAATCGTTTCGGTGCTGTCCGCCGTATGCTCAGCCAATTTCCTCACTTCAGCAGCGACAACGGAAAACCCTTTGCCATGCTCCCCGGCGCGGGCGGCTTCGATCGAGGCGTTTAACGCAATCAAATTCGTCTGTCCAGCGATTTCTTTGATCACTTTCACAATTTGTTCAATTTCTTGCGAGCGGCCGCGCAACCGATGCATCGCGGCCGATGTCGTTTCCATCTCACTGCCGAGCCGCCCCATCGCCTGCTCCATTTCTTCCGACATGCGGATGCCTTCTTTTGCGGCTGCGACCATCTGGCCCGCTGTCTCCGCCAACGCGTTCCCTTGTTCGCACAGACGGTCGGAAATCGCATATGATGACTTGCTGAGCGTACTGACATTATCAACCTTTTCTTTCGTTCGGTCAACCAGTTGGCCTAATACATGGTGTTGCCCGTTGACCACCTCGTGCTGGTGAACGATTTCCTGCAGCTCCCCAAGCAGGTCTGCCACCGTCTCATGAATGGCTTCCTTTTGTCTCGTGAGCTCTTCTTTCATCTCAGCGAGTTGCCGCTCCAGTTCTGTTTTTTCCTCCTCCCACTGCCTTCCCTTCACCAACGCCCACATATTTGTCTCCCCTTTTCCTGCTCTTGATTGGCTTCTGTTGTCAACACGCTGTATGTTCTCTGCTGAACATGTCCGTTCTCGTCCATGAAAGCAGACACCGCCTCCGAAAAGAATCAGCAAAAGTCTGCTTTTTTTCATTGTACGATAAAGAAGAAACGGGCTGTTGTGATGTTTGTCACATAGATCGATGTCCACTTTTTTTTACGTATGTGAGATCCGTCACAACACCTTTGTGGAAAACACGGTATGCTGAAGCTGTAACGATTGGATCAATGGAGGGATGATGAATGGAACAGCGGTTTACTGAACAATCATTGATTGGCGATATTGTCACTCAATTTCCGAAAGCGGCTGATTTGTTTAAAGCGCGACGCATCGATTTTTGCTGCGGCGGACAGCGCCCGTTAAAAGAAGCGATCGAAGAGCGCGGACTCGATGGCGAAGCGCTCCTTCGCGAGCTGAACACCCTTTATGCAGAGGCGCAAAACAAGCCGACCGGAAACTGGAGCGAAGCGCCGCTGACCGACTTGGTCGATCATATCATCAACACGCACCACCGCTATTTGAACGAGGAACTGCCGCAGCTCAGCCCATATGTCACAAAAGTATTGCGCGTACACGGCATGCACCACCCGCACCTTTCCCGCGTGCATAAACTGTTTCATGAGTTAAAAACGGAGCTCGAGCAACACTTGATTAAAGAAGAAACAGGAGCATTCCCGCTCATTTTCCAATTTGCCGACAACCCCTCGCCGGAAAACCGGGAGGCAGTCGAGCAGGCCGTTCGCGAACTGGTCAATGAGCATGAGGTCGCCGGCGATTTGATCAAAGACATTCGCGACATCACCAACGACTTCACCCCGCCGGAAGACGCGTGCGGCACGTATCGGCTCGTTTACAATCGACTGGCGGCGCTCGAAGAAGATTTGTTTACCCACATCCATTTAGAAAACAACGTCCTCTTCCCGCGCGTGCTGGCAGCGGTGAAGGCATAAGCAAGCAAACCCTTCCCCCATTTCTAAGGCAAAGGCAGGCGCATTGAACGATAAAGAACAGGGCCGCTCTTCGCTGGAAAGAGCGGCCCTGCTTCTTTGTTACCCACCGATATACGACATTTCAATTTTCGTCCGTTGTTTCGCCGTTTCTTCCGTCCGTTCTTCTGAATAGCGATCTGTCCGCTGGTTCCAAACCGCGGTGATCAACGACTTCAGTTCCTCTTTCGTCGCCCCAGCTCTCAGATTGTCTTTCAACGATACGCCCTTCGAGGCAAACAAACACGTATACAGCTTCCCGTCCGCAGAAATGCGCGCCCGCGTGCAGCTGCGGCAAAACGTTTCCGTCACTGAGGCGATAAAGCCGACTTCCACCTCCGTGCCGACGTAGCGATAGCGGCTCGCCACTTCGCCGAAGTACGCTTTTTCAACCGGTTCGAGCGGATGTATGGCGTTGATTTGTTCATACATCTCTTTTTTCGTCACAACATGGGAGTAATCCCAGCCGTTCGTTGTGCCGACGTCCATAAATTCAATGAGGCGGAGCGGAATGCCTTGTTCTTTGAAATAGGCCGCCATCGGCACGATTTGCGAGTCGTTCCACCCTTTTTTGACGACCATGTTCACCTTGACGCCGAGCCCTGCCGCCCGGGCGGCTTCGATACCTTTTAACACCGGGGCGACGCCGACGCCGATGCCGTTCATTTTGCGGAAAATGTCATCATCCAACGCATCCAAGCTGACGTTGACGCGCTTTAGCCCGGCTTCTTTCAGCCGCTGCGCCCATTTCACTAAATGGACGCCGTTGGTCGTCAAGCCGATATCGCGCAGGCTGGGAATCGCAGACAACCGCGCAATGAGCGCGTCTAAATCGCGCCTTAAGAGCGGTTCGCCGCCCGTCAAGCGGATTTTTTCGACGCCAAGCTCGACAAAGCATTCCGAAAGAAGCGCCATTTCCTCGACCGTCAACAGCTCGCCTTCCGCCAAAAAGCGAAAATTCGGCCCGAACACTTCGGCCGGCATGCAATAGACGCAGCGAAAATTGCATTGGTCGATCACTGATAACCGCAAGTCGCGAAGCGGGCGGGACAGGCGGTCCATGACGTTCGTTCGGTTGCGCTCGCTCATCGCGCTCCCTCCTTTCTGTTTCGTTCGCCTCATGATGTTGCCAGGCGGCTTTGTTTATTCTCGTAAACGACCGAGTTTCGTCGCAAAGACCAATAAACTGAATGACAATCCGATCGTGACCGCCACCCATGCCCACGCTACCTCCATCCGCCCCGACTCCATGGCCATATAGACGGCGGTCGGGATCGTTTGCGTTTTTCCTGGAATATTACCGGCAAACATGAGTGTTGCGCCAAACTCCCCGAGGCTGCGGGCAAACGACAGCACCGCTCCGGATAATAGTGCGTGTCTGGCAAGCGGCAGCGAAATATGCCAAAAGACTTGGCGCTCATTCGCCCCATCGATGCGCGCCGCCCCTTCAATGGTTGGATCGACCGCTTCGAGCCCGGTTTTGGCCGCCTGATACATGAGCGGGAATGACACGACCACGGCGGCCATCACCGCGGCACCAGGCGTAAACAGTACGGTCGTATGAAACGACGCCTCGATCCACTGGCCCATCGGACTATGTCGGCCAAACAAGACGACGAGCAAAAAACCGACGACCGACGGCGGCAACACGAGCGGCAACATAAACACCGTCTCCACCAACGTCTTGCCGCGAAACCGGCGGCGCGCCATCCGCTTCGCCGCCGCTGTCCCTAAGACCGCGACAATCAAGCCAGCGAGGAGCGATACTTTGATCGATAACCAAACCGGTGACCAAAACGATGTCATGAATCAACCTCTCTTTGCTATATCCCCATCCTACTATACGGAAACGAGCAGGCAAACGCTGTGACACTGCTCACATTGATTGTATCATATGGGCGGGGAAATCCGGTTTAGAAAAATTTGTGACAACCTGCACAAAAAAAGTGACAAACGGTGATTTTTTTCACTCTGTCCTCACTGTGATGTTTTTTACAATAGAAGCAGCCGAACAAATGGAGGTGTCGATCATGCAACGGCCAAGCCAACCAGTGGAGAAACGCGATTTTTCCCTCTTGCGCTCGTGGCTGCAATCGTCGAAAAAAGTGATTCCGCTTCGCAAACATTCGTTTTTGTTTCAAGAAGGGATGCCGGCCAATGAGCTGTATTTGATTCTTTCCGGTAAAGTGCAAGTAAGCAAAATTTGCCCGGACGGAAAAGAAATGTGTTTCCGCATTTGTGGAAGCGGGGAAATTGTCGGCGAGCTGACGCTGTTTACGAACGACCCGCGCTATTTATTGACCGCCAAAGTGATTGAACCGGGCGAGGCAGCGGTGATGAATAAAAACGAACTCGAAGAGCAGTTGCTGATCAATCCCACCCTTACCCTTGAATATATGCGCTGGATGAGCAAGCATGCCCGGCGGACGCAGACGAAGTTTCGCGACTTGATGATGAACGGCAAAAAAGGGGCGCTCTATTCGACGCTCATTCGCCTATGCAACAGCTATGGCGTCCCGCTTGAAGATGGGAGTATTTTCATTGATGTGACGTTAAAAAACCAAGACTTAGCCAACTTTTGCGGCACGACACGCGAAAGCGTCAATCGGATGCTCAATGCGTTAAAGCAAGATGGGGTTATTTCCATGAAGAGGGGGAGAATCACCATCCACGACTTGAACTATTTAAAAACGGAAATCCAATGCGAAGATTGCCCACCAGATATTTGCTGCATTGAATGAAATTTAGCGGGCTGTCATAAAAGAGTTGCCAAGCGGCTCTTTATGGACAGCCCTGCTCTTTCACTAAATTTTTTTCGCCCGCATCCGGCGATAGACGACGTAATGCCGGTTTAAATATGTCAGCGGGACGCTCCATACATGAACGAGGCGGGTGAACGGCCAAATGCCAAATAACAGCAAGGCAGAGAGAATATGAATTTGAAATCCAATCGGCGCATCGCTGACGAGCTGCGGCAGCGGCCGAAACGTTAAAATACCGCGAAACCAAGGGCCGATCGTATCCCGATAGTCAAACGTCCCACCGGTCGCTGTATATCCAACCGTATTTGTAAACCCTGTCAAAATGACTATCGTTAATAGCAGCAATACAACAAGATCGCTTTTGCTGCTATGGCGGAGAAGGCGGCGAACGCTCAACCGCCGCCATAAAAGCAACACCACCCCAATCACAGTCGCGACCCCGGCGGCGCCGCCAAACCAGACCGCCCCAAAATGGTACATCTCCTCTGTAATCCCGATTGATTCATAAAATGCCTTTGGAACTAAAATGCCGGCAACATGGCCAAGAAACACGAAGAGAATGCCCCAATGAAACAGAACGCTTCCCCAACGCAACCGCCGTTTCTCAAGAAACTCACTTGACTTCGCCGACCAGCCAAACTGATCAGTATTGTAACGGTAAATATGGCCGGCAACAAATAATGTCAACATAATATACGGATAGATCACCCAAAGGAACTGGTCAAGCAACGTCATGTGGCCTCCTCCGCTCTCATTGGAATATCCGCCCCATTTGTTTCTTCCAGAAATGCGTCCATGCCTGCAAGACAGCCGTCCAAAACAAAGAAATACGGGTGGTTAACCTCCTGCAGCCTGTCCGCCAACCCCTTGATGGCTTTGTGGTGGGCGAGAAGGACGTTTTTCGCATCGTTGACTGGGGCGACAGCGGCAAACTCGAGCATAAGCGGCAAGTAATCCGGCAGCTCATCCTCTGTCAATTCCAAACCTGCACGACGAAATGCTTCTTTTAGTTTTAACAGCGCTTGGCCGCGCTCTTTTTGATCGCCAAACAAGTAGTACGTAAGATACATCGTCGTTCGATCGCTCAAATCAAATGTTCGCACATAGAGCTCGCACAGCTCGTCGATCGCTTTTGTTTTCGCGTGGTCAAGAAACTGTAAAAACCGTTTGCGGGCTGTATGGTTGGCGAGCTTGGAAATTTCATAAAACAGCTGCTCATCTTCCAGCCATTCTCGTTCCGGGTACTGCAGCAAAATGGAAGCGAGCTTACATAGTTTCTGATGCTCTTCCACCCTCATCCCCCCAATCAAACGAGTAAAAACGTTCCGCATCATATTCAGAGCAACCGGAACAAGACTCCATAAACGCATAGCCGGCCGTCCCTTGACCGTAAAACGCGTTGCCGGCCTTTTCCCGATGGGAAGACGGAATGACATAACGGTCGGAATATTTCGCGACAGCCGAAAGCTTATACATTTCCTTGACCGTATGTTCATCCATGCCGACTTTCTCGAGGATACTCCGGTCTGGCTCTTTTCCTAGGTTTACCGCCCGCATGTAGCTGCGCATGGCCACCATTTTTTTCAGCACCGTGCGGATGACCTCCGTGTCACCGGCAGCCAACAAATTAGCCAAATACTCAATTGGAATGCGCATTTGGTCAATCGCCGGAAAAATGACATGCGGATGAATGTCGTCCAACCCGCCGTCAAACGCCCCCATGATCGGACTGAGCGGCGGAATGTACCAAACCATTGGCAACGTCCGGTATTCCGGGTGAAGCGGGAGCGCGATCTTTTGCTCGACGGCAAGTTTATAAACCGGTGAGCGTTGCGCTGCTTCAATCCAATCGTCCGTATACCCCGCTTCACGTGCTGCTTCAATCACGTCTGGATCATACGGATTTAAAAAGATGCGCAAATGGGCATGGTACAGCTCTTTTTCATCTTGGACCGAAGCGGCCGCCTCGACTTGATCCAAATCGTAAAACACGATGCCGATGTAACGGAGCCGGCCGACGCACGTTTCTGAACAAACTGTCGGCAATCCTGCTTCCATACGCGGAAAACAAAACGTGCATTTCTCCGCCTTATGCGTTTTCCAATTAAAGTATACTTTTTTATACGGACAGCCGGTCACACAAAACCGCCAGCTCCGGCACGCGTCATGGTCAACAAGCACAATGCCGTCCTCATCCCGCTTATAAATCGCCCCTGACGGACAAGAAGAGACGCAAGGCGGGTTTAAACAATGTTCGCAAATGCGCGGCAAATACATCATAAACGTTTGTTCGAACTCAAATTTCACTTTTTCTTCAATGCCTTTTACGTTCGGATCGCGTTTTCCTGTTTCATATACCCCGGCCAAGTCGTCTTCCCAGTTCGGCCCCCACGTGATGTCCATGTATTCGCCGGTCAGCTGTGACTTAGGCCGGGCGACAGGCTGGTGCTCCCCTTCCGGACGATTGATCAGCTGTTCATAATCGTATGTCCAAGGCTCATAGTAATCGTCGATCACCGTCATATTCGGGTTGTAAAACAGGTTTAACAGTTTATTCACCCGGCCGCCGGCGCGCAGCTCGAGCTTCCCATCTTTGAGCACCCAGCCGCCTTTATGCCCGTCCTGGTTTTCCCATTCTTTCGGATAACCGATGCCCGGTTTTGTTTCCACATTGTTCCACCACATATATTCCGCCCCAGGGCGGTTCGTCCATGTATTGTTGCATGTAATGCTGCATGTGTGGCAACCGATGCACTTGTCCAAATTCATGACCATCCCGAACTGCGCTCTAACTCTCAAGCCAATCCACTTCCCTTTTTTCAAGTTTGCGGATCATCACTTGCTCATCCCGCTGATTTCCTGTCGGTCCATAATAATTGAAGCCATAGCTTAATTGTGCATAACCGCCGATCATTTGCGTCGGTTTGACATGGATGCGGGTTGGGCTGTTGAACGTGCCGCCGCGCAGTTTGCTGATTGGCGAGCCGGGCACGTTAATATGACGTTCCTGCACATGGTACATAAACGCGACCCCACGCGGCAAGCGATGGCTGACGACCGCCCGGGCAACGACCACCCCGTTGCGGTTGTACATTTCGATCCAGTCGTTGTCAGCAATGCCGGCTTCTGCGGCATCTTCTTTGTTCATCCAGACATGTGGACCGCCGCGGAACATCGTCAGCATCGGCAGGGTATCTCCGTATGTGCTGTGGTATGACCACTTAAAGTGTGGCGTCAAATAACGAAGAGTGAGTTCTTTGCCGCTGACTTCCGGACGCCGGTCATGGCCGTAAAAAGCAAGCTTTCTGAGCGGCGCTTTAAACGTCGGCAATTCTTCTCCAAACTCAAACATAAGCTCATGATCCAAGTAAAAATGCTGCCTTCCTGTCAACGTCCGCCAAGGAATCAACCGTTCGACGTTCGTCGTAAACGGAGAGTAGCGACGGTTTCCGGTTTCGCTTCCGCTAAAGACAGGAGTGGTCAACACTTGCCGCGGTTGGGCAGTGATCGCCTGAAAGGTAATATGTTCCTCAGCCCGCTCAATGACTAAATCTTTTAACGGCTGCATCGTCTTTTTCTCCATTTCTCCCCATGCCTTGAGCGCTAAGGAACCGTTCGTTGTACTTGAAAGCGCCAAAATAGCTTCGGCAGCATCCCGGTCTGTCAACAAACTCGGACAATCTTTATACGGACCTTCCAACGCCGAAGAGCCGAGCGTATCAAGTAGCCATTTGTATTCTTCCCTGGCGTCCCAGCTGAGCCCTTTCGCCCCGATTTGTTCACGAACCATCGGACCAAGCGCCACAAACTTGTTGTATACTTCCTTATAATCCCGCTCTACAATATGCAAGCGCGGGAAATTCACCCCCGGAACCGGCTCTGCCGCTCCTTCTTTCCAATCGTTTACGACCCCAAACGGCTGTGCGATCTCATCGCGCGTATCATGCAACAGCGGGGTAGCGACAACATCTGACACCGGCTTAGAAAAATAGCGGACAGCCAGCTCAGAAAATGTTTTGGCTAATCCTTTAAAAAAGTCCCAATCCGATTTTGCTTCCCACGGTGGGGCAATGGCGGGATTGAACGGATGGACAAACGGGTGCATGTCCGTGCTGCTGACATCATACTTCTCATACCATGTCGCGGCCGGGAGAACGATGTCCGAATACAGTCCGGTTCCGGCCATGCGGAAATCGATATTGACCATTAAATCCAGTTTGCCTTCCGGCGCGTTCTCATCCCAAACGATCTCACTCGTTTTCAAGTCATCATTTTGTTCGCTGAAATTCGCATGATGGGTGCCGAGCAAATGTTTTAAAAAGTATTCATGCCCTTTTGCCGAACTGCCGATGAGATTTGCGCGCCAGACAAACATCACGCGCGGAAAATTAATCGGATCGGACGGGTTTTCAATGGCAAATTTAATGTTTCCTTTTTTGATTTGCTGAACGACATATTGAACCGCTTCCTCGTTCGTCTTTGCGTTCGCCTGTTCCACTAGCGCAATGCTGTTGGCGTTAAACTGCGGATAAAACGGAAGCCAGCCTAGCCGGGCGGCCAAATAATTGTAATCGCCGCCATGTTGGTAGCGCGGCTTGTCAACGAGCGGGGAGACGTGTTCATCCATGCTTTGATCTTCATATTTCCACTGTTCGGTGACAAAGTAGAAAAACGACGTCCCGTTTTGCAGCCGCGGCGGTCCTCCCCAGTCACGGGCCATGGCGATCGTCTGCCAGCCCTCAAGCGGGCGCACTTTTTCTTGACCGACATAATGCGCCCAGCCGCCGCCGTTAACTCCTTGTGATCCGGTCAACAAGACAAGGTTTAAAATTGCCCGGTAGATGGTATCGGAATGATACCAATGGTTAATGCCCGATCCCATGACGATCATGGAGCGTCCTTTGGAATCGAGGGCATTTTGGGCAAACTCGCGGGCAATTTGCGCCGCCGTCTTTCGATCAATGCCAGTGATCGCCTCCTGCCATGCCGGCGTGTATGGCTTCATGTCATCGTAATCGGCCGGATAATCACCAGGCAGCCCGCGGTTGACGCCCATTTTGGCAAGCAACAAGTCAAATACTGTCGTGACATACACCGTCTCCCCGTTTTGCTTAATGGCCTTGACCGGCACTCCGCGTTCGAACACCGTCTTATTTCCTGCCTCAAAGTGCGGAAACTGCACGACGACGACATCATCTTGCTGGCCAAGGAACGTCAAAGCCGGGCGGATTCCGATTCGTTTATTGTCCATATCGTTCAGCTGCAAATTCCAATTCCCGCTGTTCTCCCAACGATGGCCAATCGTCCCGTTCGGCACGGCAAACGTCTTTGATTGCTCATCCCAAACAATCGTTTTCCATTCCGCATACTGAAGCGGCATGCCAAGGTCGCTCGCCCGCAAAAAGCGGCCGGCGGTATAACGATCCCCCTGTTTGTTCAGCATGACTAAAAAGGGCAAATCGGTGTATGTTTTAACATAATCAGAAAAATAATCAGCGGATTGATCGACATAAAACTCTTTTAAAATGACGTGGGTCATCGCCATTGCCAACGCTCCGTCCATTCCCGGCTGCACCGGCAGCCAGTTGTCGGCAAACTTCACAAATTCAGCATAGTCAGGGCTAATAGCGACGACTTTTGTCCCCCGGTAGCGCACCTCAACGTAAAAATGGGCATCCGGGGTGCGCGTTTGCGGCAAGTTCGATCCCCAGACAATCATGTAGCTTGAGTTAAACCAGTCTGAACTTTCCGGGACGTCTGTCTGTTCCCCCCATATTTGCGGAGAAGCCGGCGGCAAATCGGCATACCAGTCATAAAAGCTGAGCAAGGCGCCGCCGATCAAATTCAAAAACCGCGCCCCGGCCGCATAGCTGACCATCGACATCGCCGGAATTGGTGAAAACCCAAAAATGCGATCCGGCCCGTACGTTTGAATCGTATACATCAGTGACGCGGCGATCATCGTATAAACGTCATCCCATTTCGCCCGCACGAACCCGCCTTTTCCACGGGCGCGTTTATACCGTTTCGCTTTTCCCGGATCTTCGACAATCGACTTCCACGCGGCTACGGGATCACCTTCTTGTTGCAGCGCTTCTTTCCAAAGCCGCAACAGCACCCCGCGCACATACGGATAGCGGACGCGAAGCGGGCTGTATGTATACCAGGAAAAACTCGCTCCCCTCGGACAGCCGCGCGGCTCATACTCCGGCATATCGGGGCCTGTTGTCGGGTAGTCGGTTTGCTGCGTCTCCCATGCGATTATGCCGTCTTTCACATGCACTTTCCAGCTGCACGAACCTGTGCAATTGACCCCATGGGTTGTACGAACCACTTTATCATGTTGCCAGCGGCGGCGGTATGTTTTCTCTACGTCCCGCCCGTATGGCGACAACTCGGCGTGGCCGGCGATTTTTCCCGACCGACCGAAATACTTCAGTTTGCGCAAAAGCGGGGCAGGTTTTTCGTTCATTTTGGTTTATCTCTCCTTTCTTTCCCTTGAACTAAAAGAGCAATGCCTCTTCATCAGCGCTATGGATGCGGTTAATGTGAAGCAATGCGTGAAAGCGGGTCAACACCTCGCGGTCAATCTGTTCTGACAACCGCTGCCTAATTTCAGCAATTAACGTTCTCATCATGTCATGGTCACGTTTGAGCTGCGCGATCGTTTCGGACAACTCCTTTCTCTCCTCTGCTTTTTCGCGGTAAAAGCCTTCTTCTTCTGCTTCCGCATGAGCAATGATCCGTGTTTCCCAGTGCTCTACAAGGGCATCCGCCACTTCAGCGGCATGCTCACAACGCCCATCGGTATACAATGTTTCCAACAGTTCAGTCAGGCGCTTCGCTTCGGCAAAGGCGCCATGATGAATAGAACGATGCGCTTCCAATTTTCTTAGTGACGGTCCGCTCATTTCATCATCTCACTTCCCTATTTGTACCGATTTCCTCTATTCACCTACAATTTCCAAACAACGAACAAATTATGCAGAAACGAAAAAAGATATTCCTTATATTTCTATGTGACGATATTCACATACATTGCGCATATTAGTTGTTTAAAATATAAGAAAATTAAAAAGAAGGTGACGAAATGGTTCATCCTCTTACACGCCTTGGAGTCGATGTACTTCTCGAATCGTTGGCTGTTCAAGGGATCACCCATATGTTTGGCTGCTGCCATGAAAGCATGCTGCCTGTCCGTTATGCGCTACACTCTTATCCTTGCCTGTCATATATCGAAATGAAACATGAACAGGCGGTTGTTCATGCCGCAGACGGCTACGCCCGCGCTTCAGGGAGACTCGGCGTGGCGATCATCGGGTCGGGAATCACAAACAGCATTACTGGAATCGCCACCGCCTTAAGCGATTCTGTACCGCTCCTTGTCATTATTGGACGGCCCTCACCGAACGATCATTTATACGCTCCCGATCTCGACATATTCCCGATTAAAATCGCCGTTTTGAACAACGGCTACTTAGGAATGGTGCGTCAATGGCAGGAACTGTTTTACCAAGGGCGTTATTCAGCAGTAAAGATTACATCCCCGGATTTTGTCAAGCTTGCCAAAGCGTACGGAGCCATAGGATCTGCAGCCGATTCGGAAGAAGAGGCGGAAAGGATCATCAAAAACGCGTTAACAAACGATGGGCCAGTCTTGCTTGATTTCAATATTGCTGAGGAAGAAAACGTCTATCCGATCGTTCCCCCCGGACAAAGCAACGATCAAGCCATTTTGACCCGTTGACTTACCTTTAATGCAAAAAGCGCCGGCCAACAAACAACTGCGGACGCTTTTTTCTTTTTTGATGGAAAGTGACATGCATCACTTCGTTTTCTCTCAATCTCTCTATAATTAAGAAATATAAGGCTTTGGGCGGCATCCATCTTGTTTGTGGAACAGGATCGATCAATGTCCGCTCGTTTCCGCGCCGTCGTCTTCGCCGGTTTCGGTCACCTTCAGCATGGCGACGGCTCCTTTTTGTGCATGATTAAACTGATGAGTAACGATCGGATACGTTCCCGGTCGAGTGACAGTAAATTCGACAACGGCACCGCCGCTCGCCGGAAGCATCACCGTCTGCATCCCTTGCAAATGGTTGTTCGGGTTGCCATCAAGGTACACATCATCGAATACTGTACCAACAACATGGAATGAGCTTACTTCGTTCGGACCGACATTGTTGATATACAAGCGGATTTTCTCACCGACTTTCGCCAATAATGGCTTTTCTTTAAGGGTAAATGTGTCCCCGTTCGTATTTGGATCACCAGGTTTGAGCGCTTTGGACGAGAAGACGACATAGCTTGGCACACCGTTTTGGAAATCGTTCATATCGTTGTATTTATACCATTCATTTTGGATGAGCACATATTCACGATCTACTTCCTTGTCGGTCGGATAACCGTTTTTTGGCTTGACAATGATCACGCCGTGCATGCCGTTGGCGATATGCTGCAAGACTGGCTTCGTACCGCAATGGTACATAAACACACCTGGTTTATTTGCCGGATAGGTGAACGTTCCCGATTTGTTCGGCATCACATCAATAAAATCTTTTGACGGTGAAGCGTGAACGGCGTGAAAATCCATGCTGTGCGGGACGACCGGGTCCATATTTTTCAACGTAAAATGGATCGTATCCCCTTCATTGACAACGACGAGCGGTCCGGGAGCTTGACCGTTAAATGTCCATGCTTTGTAAATTTTCCCTTTGTCAATTTCAATGTCGGTGATTTGCGCTGTCATTTCGATGTGGACATCATGAGGGCCGACCCGCTCCATTTTTAACGGCACCGGTGCTTGATTCACCCCTTTGTGCGCCGCTAAAACATTCGGCTCCGACTGTTGCGTGGCTGCCGTTTTGTTCTTGCTTTCTGCCTTCACCTGTTCCCCCCCGCTGTTGCACGCCGCTAAAAGTGAGGCGGCTAACACGGTCGACAACACTGCATATACATTTCGGTTCATCGTTCTTCCCCCCTCTAGCGAAATTCGTTTACACCTTGAGCGTACGCCATTTTCGCTTTCCCCCTAGTGATTTTTATCACCAATGAACACGCATATTTGAAGGGTTTGTGAAACAGTGAGCAATACGTTTTATCACTACTGTGAAAACGATAATGGGCGTTCTCACGTTGGCTAACGGAAAACCCTCCTTCGCCTCTTGATCATCTCCGCCTCCGTCACTTGTCTTTCTTTCGTTAAATCCGTCGTCTTCCCAAATGAAAAAGAGGCCAAAAGCACATGCTTTTGACCTCTTTAAGGTGTTACGATGCGTACCGATTTGCCGGTTCGCCTGCTTTTTTGCCAAAGACGATTCGATTCAATAAGAAGCAGATCAACGTAAATAAGCTAAGAAGCATAAACCCGAGCACGTAAGAACCAGTCACATCTTTGATGATGCCCATTAAAATCGGCGGGAAAAAGCCGCCCAGTCCGCCCCATGCGCCGACAAGGCCGGTGACGGCGCCCGTTTCCGCTGGGAACAGCTGCGGCACGAGCTTGAAGACCGCACCGTTTCCTAATCCGGACATCACCGCCAATAACAGGCAGGATACCGTCATTATCCAAATGTTTTCCATTCCAAACGCGATCGTCAACGCGCCGATCGTCATTCCAGCGTAGACGAACGTCAATACCCGCTCGGCGCCGATTTTATCGCCGAGGTTGCCCCCGATCGGCCGCGCGAGTGTGGCGAGTACGGTAAACCCAGCCGCGCGCATCCCGGCATCGACCGGTGTCAACCCATACAAGTCAACGAGGAGCGACGGCAAGTAAATGCCAAAGGCGACAAATGCTCCGAATGTGACGAAGTAAAACAGCGACAATGTCCACGTATGTTTGTATTTCAACACTGACAGCGATTCGCGCATCGTTTTTTGTTGCTTTGGCTTCGGCATATCGGGTGTGAAAAACCAAACGAGAATAAGCATGATGACGATCGGAATGATCATTCCCCAAAACGCCCACGAAACCCCGAAAGCGGCAGCGATCGATGGAACCGAAAAGCTGGCGACCGCTGTGCCGAAGTTGCCCATCGCGTTAATCCCAAGCGCTGTTCCTTGCTTTTCCGGCGGAGTCAAGCGCGACACGAACGTTACCGAGATCGCGAACGATGTCCCAGCCATACCGATGAAAAACGCCCAAAACATTAACATCGCATACGAATCCGCAAACCCTGCGCCGATGAGCGGAACGATTAAAAACAGCAGCAGCAGCGAAAACAGCCTTCGTCCGCCGATCCGGTCCGTCCAAATGCCAAGCGGCAGGCGCATGACTGAACCGAGCAGCACCGGAATGGCGACTAAAATGCTTTTTTGCGTCGATGTCAGGCCGTACATTTCTTGAAACGTGCTCGCCAGCGGCGAAAAGACGGCCCAAACCGCGAATGAAAACGTCATGGCCAATGTTGTGATCGGCAGCAATGCTTTTTGTTTATTCATAAAAAGCCCTCCTTTTTCCCCTCGACTCTACTCGTAAATGCAAAGCATCGTTTGTAGTTTCATCATACGTGACCGAAGGAGGAATGTTTGTGAGGTTTATCACATTTTTTGTTGGTGTCATTGTTTTGTCAAAATTGGCTCCCTAACTTTATTTTTGGGTTATCCATACACTGTATGTATGAGAAAAACTAACAAAGAGGACGCTCTAGGAGACCGTTTATCCTTAAAGGATCGATACAAAAAATATTCTTGAATGAATGATTTTATTTATGGCATAAAAAAGTGCCCCCATCCTTCGGGGACACTTGCCTAGTAGGGGGATTTTTTGCATTGCTTCAAGGACATTCCATCGTGACGTAAATATCAAGGTGGCTATGGAATCGCCATCACCTTGGATTGCTCACCCGCTCGCCCGTATCTCCTGCCTCATAAACAGCAGATAGGCGGCCGCAAAACAAATAAGGGTGGCGGCGACAAGGGCGGTTGCCTGCGGCCAAATGAGCAGCAAGCTTTGCGAAAATGGAAGCGGCCCCGCAATGGCGCCAGCCGTTTGTTCCACTGTAACGATGCCCAACGTCCGGACATCCGGTGAAAGCAGCGCTGCCGTTGATTCGCTGAACAGGTAGCCCGGAGACAGACGCATCAACCCGAGCACCAATTCTTGCCGGCCGACGGCCTGCTCAACGGATGTGATCGAACTAGATTGCAAAAACGATTTGGCAAACATTTCAACAATCATCGAGTAAAACAAATGGAAAAACAGCCACACGGCGAGCGACGATCACGCGGATGTCGCCGCTTGGCGGAAGACGACGGAAAACAAAATGCCAACATTCAGCCAAAAGGCGATATACACAAGGCATAGCAACAAAAAGCAGACCATGCGGGCAAACTCTTCGAAAGTAGGCGGAATCCCCAAGATCAAAATGCCTAATGCCGTCACAAGCAAGCCGAGGGAAAGAAACAACACCGCATTCAACAACAACGCGGCGACAAACTTGCCGTTGATCACATAGTCGCGCGGAATCGGCTGCGCCATGAGCCGGCTCAGCGTCCCGCGATTCCGCTCCGAATTGATGGCGTCAAATCCGAGCGCGATGCCAAGCAGCGGTCCGAGAAAACTAACGAAGGTGATAAACGAAGGCAATGTTCCGTCAGAGACGGTGAACAGTTTTAAAAACAAATACGAACCTTTGGCGATTTCTTTCGCCTCTTCCGAGGAATCGAGCGCCTCGCGAATCGTTGTCATGGCGGTGTAAAGCGAGCCGAAACACGTCAATAAAATGATGGCCACCAAAATAATAATGCGCCAGCTTGTCAAGTAATCAGCCAGTTCCTTCTTCACCATCGCCCCAAAGGCGCTCACCGTCCCGCCCGTTTCCTTTGTTTCCCTAGCTGCTTTGCCTTCCACCCGTTCCGTCCATCGTCTTGCCCCTTGCCAAATGTCTTTTGCCCATTGTTGGGCCTTACTTGCCTTCACGTGCCTCCCTCCCCTCAAAGTAGCGGTGGTAAATTTCATCAAGCCCGAAATCACGGCGGCTGAGATGGAACAGAGAGGCATTCGACTCGACGATCGTTCGGCTGATATGAGCGCTCACGTCAGTCTGACAATAGACGTCCACCCCATTTCCCGTTCGCTCCACCTTGTTGACGCCCGGAATCGCCTCGATTTTGGCCCGTAAGGAGGCGTCAAGCGGTGAAGCGGCCACATGGATGACATAGGCATCCTGCAAAAACAGCTGTTGCGCGAGACATTCCATATTCCCTTCGGCCAGCAATTTCCCATCAACGAACAAGCCAACCCGGTCGCAAATTTGTTGCACATGATGCAATTGGTGCGAGGACAGCAATACCGTAATGCCTTCATGGCGGCTCAAATCGTGGATCAGCCGCAGCAACTCACGCACCCCCTCTGGATCGATGCCTAGCGTCGGCTCATCCAAAATGATCACTTCCGGGC
This sequence comes from Geobacillus subterraneus, assembly GCF_001618685.1. Taxonomy (GTDB): domain Bacteria; phylum Bacillota; class Bacilli; order Bacillales; family Anoxybacillaceae; genus Geobacillus; species Geobacillus subterraneus. The sequence goes on from NZ_CP014342.1 coordinate 2,493,639, forward strand.
GCTTGATCAACACATCGGCCAAACCGAGCCGCTGCCTCATCCCCCGCGAGTATTTTCCCGCTTTTTTATGGGCTGCATCAGTCAAATTCACCTTCTCGAGCAGCTCCCATGCCCGCTTTTCCGCCTCAGTGCGAGGGATGCCGTTTAACGCCGCCGTATACAGCAAGTTCTCCAAGCCTGTCATGTGATGGTAAAACCCGACATCATCCGGCAAGTATCCGACTTTCCGTTTGACGTCAATCGGATTTCGCACCGGGTCGATGCCGCATACGCTCACCGAACCGGACGTCGGCTCGGTGAGCCCAAGCATCATCAAAATCGTCGTCGTCTTTCCCGCCCCATTCGGGCCGAGAAGCCCGAAAATCTCCCCTTTGCGAATGGAGAGGGACAAACGGTCAACCGCCCGGTAGTCCCCGTACCTTTTCGAAAGGTTGTTCAGCTCGATGACAGTAGGTGCCTCCATGCTTACCTCCTCCCGTATTTTTTCACTAAATAGTAGAGCCCTCCTGCCACTGCGACAATGATCAGCACCGCTACGACGCCCCAAAGCGTCGATGTTTTGACGGAAACCCGAAACACAGCCTCCGCCGACGCTTCCGCGGTTTGCGCTCGGAAGTTAACGACATAATCCCCGGCGATGGCCTCATCCGATGCTTTGATCTTCGCCTTGATTGTCTTCGAATCGCCCGGATTCAGTTGAGCGATCGTGCTTTGGTCAAATTCAACTTCCCAATCAGGCGGAGTGTCGGCCGTCATATTGACATCTAGAAGCGGGGCGCTTCCGGTGTTTTTGACGACAAGATCGACTACCTTTTCATTTCCAGCCGTCACATCCGTGCTCAAGTTTCCTGATGGCGTCGTCAGTTTCAGCTCATACGTGCCGGTGATGACCGCCTCTAATGTCAGCTCGGCCGATGTATCGCTCGTTTGCGCCTTGATCGAAATTTTGTACATGCCCGCTTTCACCTGTTCCGGCGGTTTCACCTCTACGGTGATGTCTTTGGACTCATTCGGCTCGAGCTTGACCGATGTAATCGAATCGCCGCCTGACTTGAAGGAAACTTGCCAGCCTTTTTTCGCCGCCGAACTTAGCGCGTAATTTTGCGTTTTGGCCGTTCGGTTTTTCAGCGTGACATCATACGTGAAGCTCGAATCGGCATGCCCTTCAAGGTTCGTTTGATCTGACGTCAGTTCGGTCTTAAACGAACCTTGTTCCGTCACGCGGACAAGCAACGGCAATTTAGAGACACCGCTCCCCCCTTTCGCGACAAGTGAAAAACGGTAGTCCCCTTTGTCAACATCAAGAGGCACCGTCACCTCCACATTGATCTCTTCCTCTTTTCCATCTCTCACAGACAGCTGCTCAATGTTTCTCCCTCCGGCGACGACCGATGTCGACCATCCTTTCGGCAAGTGATCAAAGGAAAACGTGAGGTTTTCAATCGTTGAACTGTTGTTAATGACATTCACCGTATAACTGATCGTCTCCCCCGGCGTCACGGAAAGCCCGGTGTACGGCGTAAAGAGAACAACACCGCTCGCCGCCGATGTCGGGAGGATCGGAAGAAAAAGGGAAAAGAGCGTCAACACCATGACAAAAACCATCGCTGCTCGTTTTTGCACCATGTTTCACTCCTCTCCTTGTTTTTCATTCCGTATACGCCGGAGAAAGCCAAATGGATTTGTTTTGCGCCAAAAAGATGAAAGGAGAGCTATTGACGATCCGCCATGGGGCATCGCGCATTTTGATCACCGGCGAGGACGTCAAACGGTTCAAACAAGTTAAAGCGAGCCTCGAACCAAAAGGGGGAAGCGTGACACCGACCGGGCCGGAAACGTTTATTGTCGATCTCAAACACGAATAGACGCCAAAGCCCCCCCTTTTGCCACAGGCCAGCGGCCCGTGTCGCTCGCTCATTCATCCATCCGCCGCCGCAAAAAAAAAAAAAAAAAAGCCCCCGCTGCGTCCGGGGGCGGCAAGCCAAGCCGGGGACAGCCGCCCCCGTTGGCCTAGCGGCGGTTTGCTTCTTTGTTTCGCAGCGCCTTCGGAATATAGATGCAGTACGGTTCGCTTTCCAAATAGTCGCCCGTTACGGCGTAAGCGCGTGAACGCGAGCCGCCGCACACGTGGCGAAATTCGCAGACGCCGCATTTTCCTTTGTATTTGTCCGGATTGCGCAAGTCTTGGAAAATCGGCGAATGCCGGTAAATGTCCGCCAGCGGCGTTTCCCGGACGTTCCCGGCTTTGACCGGCAACAATCCGCTCGGGTAGACGTCGCCAATATGGGAAATAAAGACGAAGCCGTTGCCGTCATTCACCCCTCTCGGCGCGCGGCCAAGCCCGTCGACTTGCCCAGTTAATCCTTTATTCAAGACATCTTCGTAGTGAATGCCGTTGTTCGCCGTTTTTCCTTCGCGCATTTTCGCCTGCAGCACAACGCGGCGGTAATGCTGGCCGGCCGTCGTTTTAATGTCAAACGGAACACGTTTGCTCGTTTCATACAGCCAGCGGAACACCCGCTCATGCTCGACGGGGGAAATCATATCCGATTCTTTTCCTCTTCCGGTCGGGACGAGGAAAAAGACGCTCCAAAGAACGCATTTCAGCTTCTCAACCAATTCCACCATTTCATCAAGCACATGAACGTTGTACCGCGAAATGACGGTGTTGATTTGCACGGGAATGTCGAGCTCATGCAAGTATTGAATCGCACGGATCGTCAAAGCAAACGAGCCGCTCGTGCCGCGGAAATGGTCGTGAATCTCGGCGTTCGGTCCGTCAAGGCTGAACGCCCAGCGCGCCAAGCCGACTTCTTTCGCCTTGCGGATCGCCTCTTTCGTCACGTTGGGCGTCGCGCTTGGCGTCATTGACACGCGCAACCCTTTATCGATCGCATATTTCGCCAAATCGTACACATCCGGCCGCATGAGCGGATCACCGCCGGTAAAAACGAGCATCGGCTGATCCATATCGTAAATCTCGTCAATGAGCTTTTTCCCTTCCTCAAACGTCAACTCGCGCGGGTCGCGGTGATATTGCGCCTCGGCACGGCAATGAAGGCATTTTAATTGACACGCCCTGGTTAATTCCCAAATCACAATAAACGGATTTTCATTGAAATCGCGCATACCATTCCCTCCTTGGCCTCCATTGTACCGCAATGGCTGGACGCGTTATGTGATATCCATCACATTCACAGCGGCGCCACAACCGACGGCGATCGTGCCACGAGCGGAGATGACAGCCGTCTGAACAAGCGGTATAATATAATGTAGATGAGACGATGCCAGATACCACGCCAAAGGCATTTTGTTCAAATCGCTCAGTGCATTGTACCAAAACCAAGCCCTCGATGTGTACGGACTTCACGGACTCCCGCGAATCAAAGCGCTGCTGCCGAACGAATTTCCGTCTGTACGGGCAGATGACAAACGCGCCGACACCGTGTTTCTTCTCGAAGACGATTCCATTTTGCTTCTTGAGTACGAAAGCAACGAACGATTCATTGACAACCATTTGAAGTATCTTCAATAATGAACCTCTCCCACCTACACTTCGCTTAGAGGTGGGAGTTTCTTACTACTCGATCGAAGAAGCTTCAACGCAGAAGAAGGTGGTCTTCTTCGGCTCGATAGGAGGATCGGAAGTCTTCCCGACCGATTCGGTAAACAACATCGGTAGGTCACCGATGGGGCGGTCCCACCCGTCTACTACTTCTTGCTTACGCAATCCGTAGATACGTGAGCGTCGTTGGCACATCCCAAGGAACGATCTCTTGGTAGAGCGCCTTGCTCAAAATGTTGCGGGCGCCATGAATGTCCCGATGTTCTTGATACCCGCAAGAACAAGCAAAGATTCGCCGGGAACCTTTTTGTCTTTTTTGGCAGACAGGACATGTCTGACTTGTATACGACTCATCAATTTCTTTCAAACGAATACCTTGTTGGGCTAATTTATCGGCGAGATATTGCTTGACTTTCCCAAAAGACCAGTTGGAGAGTTTTTGTGCTTGTTTCCGGTGGACTTTCTTTTTCTTTCTCGTGTATCGCTCGACTCCTTCGACATTTCCGATGTACACATCCGACACGGATTGCGCAAGGCACCAATCGACGAATGGCTTGGTCGTTTTATGAAGCGCATCCCGCAGTTGACGTTCCGATTTGGATAAGAGGTATCGTTTGGCTCGTTCGTATTTCTTCCAGCGGCGGGAGCCTTTTTGGCATTTCGCTTGCCGCCGTTGAATTTCGGCGAGTTTCTTGTTTCGGAACCGATGGAGCGAGCGCACCTTTCTCCCTGTAATCAAGAGCGCTTGACCGCTTTCGCAAAAGGCGCCGATCGTATGAATTTCACCGAGATCCTAGAGGGGCGGTGATTTAGTACAAAATAGTGCTATTCCATCTGTTTCTCAGTTAGAAAAACCTGGCGAAATCAGCCTTCTTTTTTGGCGAGATGCCGCTGATTTGCTCGTGGCAGCCGTTTTTCACCGGCCTTCTAGAACAGGAAAAAGAGAAGGCGGTCAAAGAAGCCGAAAAACAAAAAGCCATCGAAATCGCGAAAAACTTTCTTGACGTCCTGCCGATTCACGAAGTCGCGAAACGAACGGGGCTAACTGTCGCCGAAGTGGCAGAATTGGCGAAAGCAATGGACCAAAATCAACCTCCAGTCCAATAACGCAAAAGATCCGAGGTCGTTCGGTTCTTTTTTTTCGCACTGTTGCCGTTTCATCATTGACCTTTCATTGACAACGGAACGTTATTGGACAGGTGAAATCATTTTTACCTTGCACATCATGAGCGTCTTTCTGTATCAAGCACATTTGGTTGTGAAGAGCCGGGTGGTCAAGGACCGCTCTTCCGATCAGCAAAAGATGGATCCTCTCATCTTACCGATACTCTTCCTCCGTATTGACATTGCGCCATACGGTTTCATCCGCGGCAAGCGGTTGGGCGTCAACATAGCGGACGCGGGCGCCGTCAAGAAGCGAAACCATCCGTCGTTCGCCGGCATCGAGCAGCTTGGCGATCATCGGGCGAAGCCTCCGGTGGTACAGGGCGACCAATGGCTCCGGGCGGCCGTCATGGAGCGGGACGACGGCGTCAAAGGACGGATCGGCATAGGCGGCGAGCCGTTCCGTTACGTCCTTGTTCATATACGGCATGTCGCACGGCAGGATGAACACCCAATCGGATCGGCTCTGTTCCATGGCAGTGTAAATGCCGGCAAGCGGCCCAGAACCGCGGTAACGCTCCGCATCGAGCAGCACCGGGATGTCCGTTCGCCGACGAAACTCGCCGACAAGCGCCGGATGGCTGATGAGATACAACTCATCGGCGATCGGAGCCAGCGCGGCGACAGACCAGGCGAAAAACGGCGCGCCTTGATGCAACGCGAACGCCTTTGGCCGCCCGAACCGGCGCGACTGGCCGCCGGCCAGCACCACTCCGGCAATCGTTTGTTTCATCACGATCCCCCTTCCGGACCTCGTCTGTTCCTACCGTACCATACGAACCGGCGAAAAAAAAGATTTCCGCCTGCCGACGGAAATCCTAGATGAGTTATTTTTTGCCGATGGCCACCCGCCAGACGTCCGGCCCTTCCTCTAAGTACTCCCACGTAAACTGATCCGGACGCTCCATCATAAATTGGTATTGCAACGGACGCGGGTCATGGTCGTTGACAAGCTCCATCACTTCCCCCGGCTTTAGGCTGTCAAACAGCCGGAAAATCGCGGGATGGCGATCGCGCGGCGGATAATCCGGAGCATGGATTTTTGCAGCAAATTGGCTCATAACGTTGGCCTCCTTTGTAGTATAATGAATTATATACTTATCATAGCCGCTTTCACCTAGGACGGTAGTGACGAGCATCACAGTCGGCTGGTGAACATTTTCAATTCCCGTGAAAGGAGAAATGGCGGTTGGAAGAGCTTGTTGGCTTTTGTGCGCAATGCGGCAAGCCAATCCATTGTTTGCATGGGTTTTTAAACGGCGTCATCAGCGAAGGAAAGGAGACGTTGTACTGTTTTCCCTGCCATGAAAAGCAAAAGGAGAAAGAACACGCCAAGCCCGATCAATGTCGCAAGTAGTTGAAAACGTTCACAAATGAAAGGCACAGCGGCATTCCGCTGTGCCTATTTGTTATTCTTCTTCCGCCAAATTCGCCACCGGCAGCTCTTCCCCTTCGCCGTGCGTTGGCTTGCGCAAATGGAACAGCACTTTGATGGCAAAGACAAGCAACGCGACGACGCCGATCAAAAAGATCGTATCCGGAACAAAGCGGACAAGCAGCAAGGTCTGGACGATATCTTGTTGTAAGAACGAAGGCGAACGCGATGCCCAATAACCATTGACAAACGCTTCCTTAATTTGCAAAATCCCGACCGGAAGCAGCGTGATGGCGATCATGCCGGCCAATCCAATGTTTAACATCCAGCATGAGAACTTCAACCATTTGTCATTCCACGCCTCTGGTTTGACAATGTTGCGCAGCGAGTAAAGGAGCACGGCGATCGCAAACATGCCATACACGCCCATCATCGCTCCGTGGCCGTGAGCCGGCGTTAAGAATTGACCGTGTTCAAAGTAGTTGACCGCCGGCAAGTTGATCAGAAAGCCGAGCACCCCTGCACCGACCAAGTTCCAGATCGCTGTGGAAATCAAGAACCAGAATGTAGCTTTATACGGGAAGTTGACTCCGCCGTCGCGCATCATTTTATATTGTTCGTACGCTTCTAAAATAAGGAGCGTAAGCGGAATGACTTCAAGCGCCGAGAACACCGCGCCAAGAGCGATCCATACTTCCGGCGAACCGTTGTAATAATAGTGGTGGCCGATGCCGATGACACCGCTGCCCAATAAAAGCGTGAATTGGAAGTATAGCGCTCTGACCGTCGACTTTTTCGTCACCAATCTCATTTGTACGAGCAAGAACCCGATGACGACAACGGCGAACACTTCGAAAATGCCTTCTACCCACAAGTGGATGATCCACCAGCGCCAGAAGTCAGCCATCGTAAAGTTCGTGTCCGGCTGGATAAAGAACGCGAAGATGTAAAAGAACGGAACGGCAATGGCTGAGTAAAACAGCAAGTGGATGAGCCCGCCTTTGTCGCTTTCCCGCTTCAGCCCGCGCTTGACGCCGCGGAAGACGATGAACAGCCAAAGGAGCATGCCGACCACCAAAATGATTTGCCAAATACGGCCGAGCTCAATGTATTCCCAACCTTGATGGCCAAACAGGAACCATTCGTTTCCTAAATAGCCGTTGACGCCAAGCCATTGGCCGATCATGCTGCCGGCGACAAGGACAACAAGCGCCCAGAAGAGCAAATCAACAAGCAACCCTTGCTTTTTCGGTTCTTGCCCGCCGACAAGCGGAGCGATAAAAATCCCCATGCCGAGCCATGCGGTCGCAATCCAGAAAATCGCCAGCTGCAAATGATACCCTTTGGCAATGTTAAACGGTAATATGTCGTAGATCCATTTGATGCCAAAAAAGCTGTCTGGTTCCGTATAGTAGTGGGCAAGCAATGCCCCGAACATCGTTTGGACGAAAAAGAGCGCCGATACGACGACGAAATATTTGCCCGCTTTCACCTGCGACGGAGTCAGCGGCTGCCGCCGCAAATCGATGACCGGAAACTTCCCTGCGGCATACGCTTCTTGCATGCTTAATTGGTAACGATAGAACACATACAAAATGATCCCGACAAACAAAATCAAAACCGTGACGCTGACGCCGCTCCACCATACCGCAGAAAACGACATCGTATTGCCGGCGTCCTCATAGTACGGCCAGTTGTTCGTATACGTAATCTCGTCGCCAATTCTTAGCGTGCTCGACAACCAGGCGGTCCAGAAGAAAAAGTCGGCAATTTGCTGGATTTGATCCCCATTCGCAACCCAAGCGCGATCCGCTTTTGGCATGTCGCTTTCGTTGATCAATCCTTTTTTCAATCCCCAGCCGTCACCATTGGTGAAAACGTCGCGGTAATAGTCACGCACTTTTTCCAACCCGTAGACTTGCGCATCTGTTAGGACAAGCACATCGGTTACCGGGTTGTAACGGTTTTTCCGCATCTCTTTCATCACTTGTTCACGGATGATCGACTTCTCATCGTCCGTTAAATCGGCAAACGGTTTGTTATACCGCTCTTTCGCTTTGTAATCTTGCATGCCTTCCGTGTACACTTTCAGCGCTTCCGCCGTATAGTCCGGCCCCATATACGATCCATGGCCAAGCACCGTGCCATAATCCATCAATCCGTATTTTTGGAAGACAGCTTGCCCGCCGACGATCGTTTCTTTCGTCATCAACACTTGGCCGCTTTCACTGCGCACTTCTTTCGGCCTTGGCGCCATTTCTTTGAAAATCCAATACCCGCCGACGAGCAGGACGGTAAAGCTAATTAAAATAGTGAAAATGAGAATCGATTTAAGAAAACTGTTGGTCGTTTGCCGCCCAGGCCGGATGTTGGGACGGACCGTTCGGTTCACTTCCATGTGAGGCAACCTCCTTCTCGTTTGTTCGACCCCATTGTAGCGCGCTGATCGTTTGGCGGTTTGTGAGCCGAGACAAATGTCAACTATGATTTATATCACAGCTTCAACGTGTGAGAATTTATACAATGAAGGCAGAAAGGGCCAAACGGCGCGGATTTTCGAAAACCGTCGCCGTCTGTTCCAACAAACAGCTGTCACATATTTGTCACATTTCCTCAGCTGTCACATGTTTGTCACCTTGTTAAAGGAGAGAACGCCATGGCGAACCATTGGATGAAAGACCGCTTAAAAGCTGTTCCGTTGTTTCGTGAACTGTCCGATTACGAGCTTGATTCGCTGGTTGCCATTTCCCACGTGCGCGTTTACAAGCCGCGGACGTTTGTCTTTATGCAAGGCGACCCGCTCGAGCGAGTCTATTTCATTCATTCCGGCACGGTAAAAATTTATAAAACGGACTTCAGCGGGAAAGAACAAATCGTTTCGATTTTGCAGACGGGAGAAATGTTTCCGCATGCCGGCTTTTTCTTAAAAGGCACCTATCCGGCCCACGCCGAAGTGGTCGAGGAAGCGACATTGATCGCCATTCCGATCCATGATTTCGAACAAGTGCTGATGGCCAGCCCTGAGCTGTGCATGAAACTGTTTCGCGTCATGGGCGAAAAAATCGTTGACTTGCAAAATCGGCTCGAAGCGCAAGTGCTCCATAATACGTACGAACAAATCGTGCTGCTTTTGCTGCGGCTGACGCGGACGAATGCCGTCAAACAAGGGAAATGGCACCGTCTCACCGCCCATGTGACAAACCGTGAGCTGGCCAATATGATCGGCACCGCCCGCGAAACGGTCAGCCGGACGTTGAGCCAGCTGAAACGGAAAGGGCTGATTGACGTCGACGAACACGGCTTTTATTTGATTGACCGCGAAGGGCTCGAACAAGAAATCTTTTTCTAACTCCTTTTTCCCCATCGTCCGGCACCGGTCGGGATGCGCAATGGAGCTGATGGGGTTTCCTTTCAAACATTTCGGCAAGCCCATCTTTCTGGAACATGCTATTCCGCCCTTTCAAACGAAAACGAAACCTTTTTTCCAAAGTGGAATATGTCATGTTTCGGCCGAAAGATGTGAGCTATATCACAACATTCCACAGTGAAAATGATTATCATGATAGTCAAAAAGGAGGGAAAGCGCATGGGTGTGACGATTGAACTCGATGTACGCGAAGATTTGCGGCAAAAGCGGGAACCGTTTGAAAAAATTATGAACGCCATCAAGCCGCTGCAGCCGGGCGATACGTTCATTTTACACGCCCCGTTCAAGCCGCTGCCGTTGTTTCCGATTATGAAAGCGAAAGGATTTACGTACGAGGCCGAACAAATCGAGAAAAAACATTGGAGAGTAACGTTTGTCAAACAGGGGGGATGACCGATGATCCTCGATAACCGCGGACTCGAGCCGCCGCAGCCGATGATGCGGACGCTCGCTGCCCTCGCTAAGCTGAACCCTGGGGAGACGCTGACGATCATTAACGATCGCCGACCGATGTTTTTGTACGAACAGCTTGACGAGCTTGGCTACCGGCACGAGACGGTCGCACGTGAAGACGGCAGTTTTGAAATCCGCATTACGAAAGGATGAGCAACGTGTTTCCTACTCGCACGGGGACGGAAACAGACGTCCGTCTTCCGTTCTCGTTTATCATGTTCGCCGTGTTGGCGTTCGCCGCGTCGCAGCTTATGTTGCTTGGAGCGATTCCCTCACTTAGCAGCGGCGCGTTCCGGCTGCCGTTCGTGTGGGCGGCGGCCCACCTGGCGTTGCTTGGCTTTGCATTGATGACGGCCATGGGGGCGATGTACCAGCTCGTTCCGGTCGCCTTTTTGACACCGATTTGGAGCGAGCGGCTCGGTTTTTGGCAGTTTGCCGTGACCGCCGTCGGCATTGTCGCATTTGCCGTAAGTCTAGCGGCGGCGCCAAACCGGGCGTTTCTCCCCGGCTTGCTTCTGCTTTTTGGCATCATCCTATTCGTCTGGCAAATGGCGATGACGTTAAGAAAACAAGAAACGAAAACCGTCATGACGCTGTTTGTCGCCACATCGCTGTTGTTTTTATTGCTGACGGCAGCTGCCGGGGGGCTCTTGGCGTTTCACTTTTTCGCCGCCAAAGGCGCTAACAACCATGAAGTGGTGTTCGGCTTGCATGTGCTGTTTGGGCTGTGCGGCTGGTTCACACTGCTCATCATAGGCTTTTCGTACAAAATGGTGCCGATGTTCTCGCTCGCCCACGGCTTTTCGCTGCGGCCGGCGCGTTACGTCTATGCGCTGTACATCAGCGGGATTGCTGTGGCGTTCGCCAGCTTATTCTTGCGAAGCCACGCATGGCTTGCAGCCGGTGCAGCCTTGCTCATGGGCGGATTCGCCGTTTTCGCCTGGCATATCCGCGCCATTTTGCAAAAGCGGATGAAAAAAACGCTTGACCGCCCGTTCCAATTTTCCTTGGCGGCGGTGGCCATCGGCCTTGCGCTGCACGTTGCCGCCTTTGCCGCCATCGTTGTCGGCAGTGGACGGTGGCTTGGCATCATTGTTTATCTATTCATTGTTGGCTGGATTCTGTTTAGCATCATCGGCTATTTGTTTAAAATCGTGCCGTTTTTATGGTGGACGCACCGCTACAGCGAAAAAGTCGGCCAACAACACGTGCCGACGTTAAAGCAAATGATGAACGAGCGGGCCGTCGCCGTTCAATGCCGCCTATGGCTCGCCGCCCTGACGCTGGCGGCGGTCTCCCTTGCGACCGCGAGCGTGCCGCTGTTGGCCGTCGCTCAAACACTGCTGGCTGGATTAAGCATCGCCTTTGCCGGCACGATGTTAGCAGTTTTCCGAAAATAAGCGAATGAGGAGGAAAAAAACGATGGATGTCCGCGAACTTGCCCTGCAACAGCTGAAAACAGTCATAGATCCGGAGCTTGGCATTAACGTTGTCGATTTAGGATTGATTTATGACTTAAAAATCGAGGATGGGCATATCAATGTCCTGATGACGCTCACGACCCCGGGCTGCCCGCTTCACGACTCGATCGCCGGCGGCGTCAAACGGGTGCTTGAACAAATCGACGGCGTCCGCGACGTGCGCGTCCAAGTGACATGGAATCCGCCATGGACGCCGGAGCGGATGAGCGAAGACGCGCTCCGGCAGCTTGGGCATTTTTCCTGAAACGGGCCGCTGTTCATCCCCTTTTCGCCGTCCGCCCGCGTTGGGCGGACGGTTGTTTCATTGTCCTGCAACTGCTGAACACTCCCCACCCTTTATTTTTGTATCATATAGAAAAAACAAGAACCATCGCTTGGCTATTTAAAGGAAAAACGAATCGAGGCCGCGAATCATATACCAAGAGGTGAGAGCGATGTTTGCTAAAATCGACGAGCTGAAACAACGGTTGGATGCGTTGCGCCCTTTGCCTCCAGGGTTGGTGAAAAACTTGCGGGAATCATTTCGGATCGAATGGACGTACCATTCGAACGCCATCGAAGGCAATACGTTAACCTTGCTGGAAACAAAGCTAGTCATAGAAGAAGGGATTACCATTGGCGGGAAACGGCTTAAGGAACATTTGGAAGCTATTAACCATGCGGAGGCGATTGACTTTATTGAAGAGTTAGTCGCAAACAAAGAACATTTGACTGAGCACGTGTTGAAACAGGTCCATTATTTAGTCTTAAAGAGCATTGACAATGAAAATGCCGGGAAATATCGAACATACAATGTGCGCATTTCCGGCAGCTCGTACACCCCCCCTCACTTTTTGCATATACAAGATGAAATGAATCAATTGTTTTCTTGGTATGAAACGAATCAATATGCTCTTCATCCAATCGAACTGGCGGCTCGTTTCCATTTTCAGCTCGTATCCATTCATCCATTTGCTGACGGAAATGGACGAACTGCCCGCTTAATGATGAATTTCATTTTAATGCAGCATGGCTATCCGCCCGCTATTGTGAAAGCAAACCCAGAACAGCGCCGGAAGTATTACGAAACGCTGGAAAAAGCGAGCGTCGAGGGTGAGGTTACTCCGTTCATTCAACTGATCGCCGCATGTGTCGAAGAAAGCTTGCGCCACTATTTGTACGCGTTAGGGATGGAAGACGAATGAAACAGTACAAGAAAAAGACACGGAAGTGGACATGATTCCGTGTCTTTCTTGCTCCAATTCTAAGGTTGGCATTTGATCGGCTATTCAAGCAACACGTTCCACAACCACGCCATCAAAGGAACGATGACAAAAAAAGCGAAGGCGATGTATCCGACATATCGAATCCACCGGGGAAATCCTCGCCAATCGAGGGCTTCCCGCTTCATCGCCCCTCCCGCAGCGATCCGATCCAACTCTTCGGTCGGCGAAAACACCCGGTCGTCCACCCGTTGAACCTCTTCTATCCGTTGCGTTTCATGCCTCTCTTCTTCTCGAGATCCCTTCATGACGCCCCCTCTTCCCTATGATTTTCCTAAACAGAACAAAACATCTAACAACCGCCATCCCAAACATCCAACCGAATCCGCTTTGCTGTTTTCCTCTGCATTATACCGTCTCTCGTTGTCAGAAAGCACCACTATTTTCCACGAAGGAGGACAAATCCCCCAGAGGGGCGGAAAACGGTCCGTTCCCCGTTGCCCGGAGCCCCCGTTCATTCCTTCACCCGCAGCAGGCGCATGCTGTTGAATGTCACGAGCAGCGTCGCGCCCATATCGGCGAACACCGCGAGCCAAAGGGTGAGCCAGCCCGGGACGGCGGCCACGAGTGCCAGCACTTTAAGCCCTAAGGCGACGGCGATGTTTTGCCGGATGACGGCAAGCGTTCGGCGCCCAAGGTGGACGGTGTACGGCAGCTGGCGCAAATCGTCGGCCATGAGCACAACATCGGCTGTTTCCAAGGCGGCATCCGTCCCCGCCCCGCCCATCGCCACACCAATATCGGCCGCGGCCAAGGCAGGGGCGTCATTCACCCCGTCGCCGACCATGGCGGTCATGCCGCAACGTTCTTTCAGCTCGCGGATCGCCGCCAGCTTCTGTTCCGGAAGGAGCTCGGCGCGAATATCGGATACGCCCGCTTGACGGCCGATGGCCTGTGCGGTTTGCTCGTGGTCGCCCGTCACCATCACCACTTCCGCCACCCCAAGGCGCCGCAGCGCGGCAACCGTTTCCGGGGCGGACAGCCGCAGTTGATCGGCCGCGGCGACAAGCCCCAACAGCCGATCGGCCGTGCCGACGGCCATCACGGTTTTTCCTTCGTCCCGAAAGGCAGAGATTTGCTTTTCCGCTTCATCGGGCAACTTCCCGATCCAACTGGTAAACAAAGCGGGGCTGCCGATATAGTACGTGTTCCCCGCAATCACCGCCTTCACTCCTTGGCCGGTGAGCGATTGAAACTCCTCGACGGCCACATCAAGAAACGGTGCTCCCTCTTCTTCCGCCCGGCGGACGATAGCCGAAGCCAAAGGGTGCTGCGACCGTTTTTCGATGGCGGCGGCGATGGCCAACAGCTGCTCACGTGTTCCTTCATACACGACGACATCGGTCACGGCTGGTTTCCCTTTCGTCAACGTCCCGGTTTTGTCAAAAGCAACGGCACGCAGCCGGCCGATTTGTTCGAGATGCACGCCGCCTTTGATGAGCACGCCGCGCCGAGCCGCGTTTCCGATGGCCGTCACAATCGCCACCGGGGTGGAGATGACGAGCGCGCACGGGCAGCCGATGACAAGAACGGCAAGACCGCGGTAAATCCAATCAAGCCACTCCCCGCCCATCACGAGCGGCGGAACGATGGCGATCAGAAGCGCGGTCACGATAATAAACGGCGTATAATAGCGAGCAAACCGGTCGACGAACGCTTGCGACGGCGCCCGCTCCGCTTGCGCCTCTTCTACAAGATCAATCATTTTCGCCAATGTCGTTTCATCCGCCCGCTTTGTCACTTCAACTTCGAGGAATCCTTCTCCATTCAGCGTCCCGGCAAACACTGCATCCCCCACTGCTTTTTCCACCGGCAGACTTTCGCCGGTGATCGCCGCTTCATTCACTGTGGAGGCGCCGCTTATGACAATGCCGTCCAAAGCGATTTTTCCACCCGGCTTGACGATCATGACATCCCCGACGCGAACGTCTTCGACCGGAACGGTCACCTCCTCCGCACCGCGCCGAATCGTCGCTGCAGCGGGCGCCATCTCCATCAACGAGGCGATCGACCGCCGTGCTCGATCCATCGAGTAGCTCTCGAGCGCTTCGCTGATGGCAAATAAAATGACAACGACTGCTCCCTCTTGCCATTCGCCGATCGCCGCCGCACCGAGAATAGCGATCGTCATTAATGTTTTCATATCAAACTGCCAGCGGGCCAGATTCCGGAGCCCCGTCCAGAACAGGGAGTAGCCGCCGATCACGATCGCCGCCAAATACATCGCAATCGCCAGCATCCCCTTGTCTGCCGCATCCGCCGCAACGCCAAACAGAAGCAGTGCCACAGAGGCGAAGACATTTCGATTTTCTTTTCGCTTCCAAAACGGCTCTCGCTGAACCGTGCGCTCGCGTTCTTCACGAATTTTCAGGCGTTCAAACGCTCCCGCTTGTTCAAGCTCATCAATCGTCGCCTCGCCCCAAACGGTGAGCTTGGCGGCGCCGAAATTCACTTTCGCCTCTTTCACGCCGGGCAAGGATTTCACGTTTTGCTCAAACTTAGCTGCGCAGTTTGTGCACGTCAGTCCTTGCACGCGGTATGTTTTGGCCTCGAGCCGATCTAATGTTTGTTCATTCCCCACGGCCGTCCCCCTCTTTCCGATGGGCGAGCGCGACAAGCAGCAGCTCGCGAATATGGTCGTCATCCAGCGAGTAAAAGGCCAGTTTCCCCTCTTTTCGATATTTCACAATTCCTTGCTTATACAAAATGCGCAAATGATGTGATGCCGTCGCCACTGTCGCCCCAATCACGTTTGCGAGGTCACAGACGCACAGCTCCTCTTCACCGCAAAGCGCATACACGATCTTCGCCCGGTTTTCATCGGCAAGCGCCTTAAAAAAAGGGACAATCTCGGCAATTGGTTCATCGCGAAGCCGCCGCTGAACCCGCTCGACCTTCTCGTCGTCATAACAGTAAACGTCGCACACATCATGACGGTGCATTCCTTCTCGCTCCTTGTCAATATTCAAATATTCGTTTGAATATAGAATAGCATATCTCCCCCTTATATTCAAATATTCATTTGAATAAAAAATGTGTTCAAACGAAAAATCCGCCTTTTTTGTTTTTAAAAGGCGGATTCCCTCTTGTGAAGCACGCTTTAGCTGACCACAAACATGTTCGTTTCCTCATTGCCGATTTTGCTTACACATGCTCGCGAAACCAGCGCACCGTCTCCAAAAACGCTTCACGCGTCACTTTATGGCCGGCGTGCGGGTCGGCGATGAATTGCAGCCGGTCTTCGTTTCCTTCATAAAGTGGTTTAATTTGCTTGTAAAACTCATATGTATAAGCATACGGGACGACTTGGTCGGCTTTCCCGTGCCAGATGAACAGCGGCCGGCCGTCGAGTTTTTCCGGCTGCTTGGATAAATCGTAGCGGGCGAGCTTTTCTTTTTCGAGCGCAAGCAGCGTCGGCGGCAGCGGAATGTCGATTTGGCGCCGCTTTCCTTCTTCAATCATCTCATCAAAAAAGGCGCTGTAGTTCGGGCAGCCCATGAGCGCCACCGCCGCCCTCACCCACGGATAGACGGCGAGCGCGCCGAACGTGACGATTCCGCCCATCGATGTCCCAGCGAGCCCAATCCGTTCTCGGTCAGCCAGCCCGCGGCTTACAAGGTCGTTTTTCATCTCCTCGATTTCGGTGATCGTGCGCACAACAATGTCCCAAAACGACAGCTGCAATTTCCGTTCGCTCAAGCCTTCGTCCCGTTCACCGTGAAACAGCGCGTCGGGAAGCACAGCGCGGTAGCCCGCCTCGGCGAGCAAGTAGCCGAAATGCAAATTATGTTCTTTGGCGCTCGTAAAGCCGTGGATAAAGAAAATCAGCGGCAGCCGTTCGTCCCGCTTTTCCGGCTTGACAACGTGAAGAACCGGCACGCCGGCCAACTGTTCCTGTTCAATGATCACCATGGTTGCACAAACCCCTTTTCTTTTTCCATCGCTGTATAGTTTACCATATGGACAGCGATTTTGGAAAAGAGTTACACTATGTAGTGTAAAGAATAACGAGGGCAAAGGAGTCGGACATGAAGCCGTATTTAATCGCGTTGGATTTGGATGGAACGTTGCTCAAAGGGGATAAAACGATTTCTCCATTTACCAAAGACGTCATCCGCCGCGCCATCGACACCGGCCATTTTGTTGTCATCGCCACCGGCCGCCCGTACCGGGCAAGCTCCATGTACTACGAAGAACTTGGCCTTGCAACGCCGATCGTCAATTTCAACGGCGCGTTTGTCCACCATCCGCGCCAGCCGTCGTGGGGCATGCACCATTACCCGCTGCCGCTTGCGATCGTCAAAGACATTGTTGAAATCAGCGAATCCTATGGAATCAAGAATATGATGGCCGAAGTGTTAGACGATGTCTATTTCCACCAACATGACGAGGTGTTGCTTGACATCGTCCGCCTTGGCAACCCGACCGTGGAAATCGGTGATTTGCGCCGCTCGCTCGGCAAAGATCCGACGAGCGTGCTCGTGTACACGGACGATGATCATATCGAGCGGATTCAATCACACTTAGCGAATGTGTACGCCAACGTCATCCACCAACGGCGCTGGAGCGAACCGTGGCATGTCATTGAAATCATCCGCCATGGCGTCCATAAGGCTGCAGGCTTAAAACAAGTCGCCGACTATTTCGGCATCCCAAGGGAGCGCGTCATTGCTTTTGGCGATGAAGACAACGACCTCGAGATGATCGACTGGGCCGGTCTCGGTGTTGCGATGGGCAACGCCATCGAACCGTTGAAAACCATTGCCGACGATGTGGCAAAAACCAATGAAGAAGACGGCGTCGGTGCATATTTGCAGGATTTGCTTCGTTTGTAGTTTCCATCGCGGCGGCTTCCGAGCCGCCTTTTTTGACGCCGTCCATTAAGGTGGATGAAAAAGCGCGTTTCTCCAAAATGTTCATGAACATAAAAAAGAACTGTTTCGATGCTGCTCCGTTGGCGAACGCTTTGCTGGAGCGTTTTCCGCGTTCCATCACCAGCCTTATCTGCTTCCTACAATCTAAACGCTGGCTGATGCTTCTCTTTTCGCCTTGCTCCAACCGCCTTGCCGCTTTGTAGAGCGACTTGTGTTGTAACGAATTTCCTTACTACTGTTCCCCCCGTGTGGTTACACTATACGTGACGCAACGCGCGTCTTCATATTTTAAAGGGGGAATCCGTCATGGGCAAACGAAACAAATCGAAGCGTTTCGTCCAACAAAGCGTCGATGCGGTTGAACGGCATGACAAGCGAATCCCTTATCATTTAACGTACGCCGAGGCGGAAGCGCGCAAAGCGGAAAAAGCGATGGAAACGTCGCTTGGAGGAGCGTAGCGATGGGCAACCGCCTGTTCCAAGAGGCGCGCAAAGCGGTCGCGCAGGCCAAACAAGCGGCTAACGGCGAAATCGACATGAACGTCGACCGCGCCATTGCCATCGCCAAAAACGCCTTGTCATCTGCCTATGCGCATTCCAACACGGCGGAAAAAGCGCAGTTGCGTCAATTTCAAGCTGAGCTTGACGAGCTCACCCACTAAACGGCTGCGGGCTTCCCGCAGCTGTTTCTTTCGCCCGCTCGAGATTTTCCATTGTATTCCGTCCGAAAAACCGCTACACTAAGAGAAGATAATGAATCGCTGTTCACCGGCCAAAATCGTCCGTTCATTCGATGCGGCTATACTATATTCATTTTTGTTCACAAAAAGGGGGACGAACCATGCCCATTCAAATCATCACCGACAGCGGAGCCGATTTGCCGCAATCGTACATCCGCGAGCATCAAATCGCCTTTTTGCCGCTTGTCGTTCATTGGAACGGCCAAGATTACGAAGACGGCATCACGATCGAGCCGAAGCAAGTATATGACGCCATGCGCCAAGGGCATACGGTGAAAACGGCACAGCCAAGCCCACTGGCGATGAAGGAGCTGTTTTTGCCGTATGCCAAAGAAAACCGGCCATGCCTTTACATTGCCTTTTCATCGAAATTATCCGGTACATACCAAACGGCGATGGCCGTCCGCAGCGAGCTGCTTGATGAATATCCGGAATTTCGCCTGACGATCATCGACTCGAAATGTGCCTCTCTTGGCCAAGGGCTCGCCGTCATGAAGGCAGTCGAGCTGGCGAAACAAAACACACCGTACAACTTGCTTTGTGAAACGATCGAGGCGTATTGCCGCCATATGGAACACATTTTCACCGTTGACAACTTGGATTACTTGGCGCGCGGCGGCCGCATCAGTAAAGCCGCCGCGGCGTTCGGCGGGCTGCTGAACATTAAACCGCTTCTCCATGTCGAAGACGGGGCGCTTATTCCGCTCGAAAAATGGCGCGGGCGAAAAAAAGTGTTAAAGCGCATGGTCGAGTTGATGGGCGAGCGCGGCGACGATCTGCAAAAGCAAACGATCGGCATCAGCCATGCCGATGACGAAGAAACCGCCTTGGAGCTGAAACAAATGATCGAAGAAACGCACGGCTGCACGCGCTTTTTCCTCTCCGACATCGGCAGCGCCATCGGCGCACACGCCGGACCGGGGACGATTGCCCTCTTTTTTCTGAACAAATATATTGAGATCTGACGCCTTTCCCGCCGGA
The DNA here is from genome assembly GCF_001618685.1 of Geobacillus subterraneus. Taxonomy (GTDB): domain Bacteria; phylum Bacillota; class Bacilli; order Bacillales; family Anoxybacillaceae; genus Geobacillus; species Geobacillus subterraneus. The sequence goes on from NZ_CP014342.1 coordinate 2,512,961, forward strand.
CGAAACACGGGCGCCTGCACAACACAGGCGCCTGTCCTCATCACCGAAGTTGATCAAGAAGGTTGTAGTAGTAGTACGTTTTGGACCGCATCCGGCCATCCGAGAAAATGAGTTGCTGTTCCTCAAACCGATTCAAATAGCGCCGAACCGTTGCTTCCGGCAAACCGGTCAACTCCGCCATCATGTTCGCGGTAAAAATCGGGTGCTGGAACATGACATTGACAACGGTTCGAATATTATGGCTGTTCACAAGCGCACTTGCCTTTTCCAAATCTTCTTCATACAAATCGTTTACTTTTTGAATCAATCGAACATTTTGTTTCGCTTGTAAATGGACGCATTGCAAGAAAAACTGAATCCATTGCGTCCAGTCGCCTTTGTAGCGGGTATCATTCAAATAGCGGTAATACTTGTGCTTATCCCGTTCAAGCACATCGCTGACAAAAAAGTTCGGGTAATCGATGACACCCTTACTATACAAATAGAGTGGAATCAAAATTCTTCCAATCCGACCGTTTCCGTCAAGAAACGGATGAATCGTTTCGAACTGCGCATGAATTATGGCTACTCTCACTAATTCATCATAATCATCGTTCGGTTCATGAATGTATTTCTCTAAATTTGACATATACTCATTGACAAGATGCGGCTCCGGAGGAATGTAAGCGGCTGTTTCAATCGTGCATCCTTCCGGACCGAGGAAATTTTGCACCCTTCGGAATTCCCCTGGCGACCGATGGGATCCGCGTACATCGTTTGACAACAAAATTCGATGCAACTGCTTAAACAACCGAGTCGAAATGGGGATCTCTTTCAGCGCATCCATCCCTGCCACTAATGCTTCATAATAGTTTAATGCTTCTCGCACATCGCTGTTCGCTTTTCTGCTTTGTGCTTCAGTCTCCATCACTTCATCCAATGTCACTTGTGTCCCTTCAATTTTCGTCGACTGCACCGCCTCCTTCAGCATGATCGGCCTGAGCAGAAATCGCGGATGTAGCTTTGAATGCCGCAGCATCGTTTGATACTCCACCATCGCCTTATTCGCTTCGATCAATTCGCGAAGAAAACGCATTTGATTCACGACATCTTCGCTAAGAGGAAGCTTGAAGGGGACAAACGGTTTTCGTTTCATTTTTCATTCCCCTTTACGAACATTTTAGATAAAAAATGATCGTTAAACACCTATATCTACCCTATTACAAACATTTATCTCTATTTTTGTACTTAATTATACTCTGAAGCGAACCATTTGTTAAGAAAAATTCTCAATTTATCTTTCCACAAACTACCTTCCCCTATTTCCATATAGTTCATTTCCATTTACCGCATACTAATGATGGACGATCAAAACAAGGGAGGGCTACCGATGCCAAACACGAGCGACAACGACAAAAAAGCGCGCGACAACCAAGCGAAGCGCCATGAGAAAAACATGATGCGCGAGAAAAACCGCGAAGCCGGGAAGTTCGCGTATTCGAAGAAGACGGATCATTTGTGAGCAAAATGACAAAAAAGGCGGCCGAAACACCGCCTTTTTCACATTGTTCCCCTGCATCAAGTCCCGCTTTCAGCATGGTGCTACATGCCGGCCTCTTCCGGATAAAGGACGAAACTAACCTTCTTGCCCCTTTGATCATTGTTGTCTTTCCTCCCACCTTTTTCTATAATGAAAGTACATCACACGCCCGGGAGGTCACGTATGTCAAAAGAAAGTTCGTTCGATATCGTATCCAAAGTCGATTTGTCGGAAGTGGCGAACGCGATTAACATCGCCATGAAAGAAATCAAAACACGCTACGACTTCAAAGGAAGCAAAAGCGACATTTCGCTCGAGAAAGACGAGCTCGTTCTCATCTCCGACGACGAGTTTAAGCTTGAGCAGCTGAAAGATGTGCTCATCGGCAAGCTCATTAAGCGCGGGGTGGCGACGAAAAACATCCAATACGGCAAAATCGAGCCGGCATCAGGCGGCACGGTGCGCCAGCGCGCCAAGCTTGTCCAAGGGATCGACAAAGAAAACGCGAAAAAAATCACCACGATCATCAAAAACACCGGCTTGAAAGTGAAAAGCCAAGTGCAAGATGACCAAATTCGCGTCAGCGGCAAAAGCAAAGACGACTTGCAAAAGGTGATCGCCGCCATTCGCGAAGCCGATTTGCCGATTGACGTGCAGTTTGTGAATTATCGATAAGCGGATGAGGCAAGCCTCCATCCGCTTTTTGTTTTACAAGCAGAACGATAGAAAATTTGAAGGAGAAGCCAGCTGGCAAGCTCCCTATAATTCTTATAGCAAGAAAAAAACAGCTCATTTTTTGGGAAAAGCGAGCGCATGATATCAGGGACTGAATTGACACTCCGCACACCTAAAGGCGTGGGATTCTTGGGTCGTTTGCGTCCTCATCCATTTCTGGTTCGGACAACGCCCAAGTTCAGGGGTGTGTCATCACCCCATCCCATCGGGTTAGGATGTACCCCCATGGGCGGCGCACCTGTGACCAGTGCGCTAGGCGCTCAAGCCCGAAATCGCTTTGGCGATGTTGATCGCGCCATTCAAGTCGGCGTGGAGGGTGTATCCGCATTTTTTACACTGAAAGTGGATGCCATTGCGATTTCCCTTTTCCCGATGTCCACATTTACACGTTTGGCTCGTGTAGGTTGGATTCACCCACTCAACACGAATGCCCGCCATTTCCGCCTTGTAGGCAATCATCGTTTGCAGTTGGTGGAACGCCCAAGCATGGAGGCTTCGCCCCGCTTCTTTGGCCGATTTTGCCCGCTTGCGAATCCCCGTCAACGCTTCCATCCGAATCACGCCAACACCGTTGGCGAGCGCAAAATTCACGATTTGACGGCTGATTTTGTGATTTTGATCCTTCATCCAGCGGGACTCTTTACGGCCGATTTTGCGAATCATATGGAGCTTCTTGGCTTTTCCTAATCTCCTTCGCAAAGCCGCATATCGTCGGCGTACAAAGGCGCATTGGTTCCCTTTGAAAAACCACGATTTCGTTCCCACGCTGGCCACAGCGATATAGCGAAGCCCAACGTCAACGCCCATCACCTTTGTTTCGTGCCGCGGCTTCACGTCAAAGGTGATCGCGATCGCCAAGTACCATTTCTTTCTCTTTTTGTAGAGCTTGGCGGCCCCTTGTTTAGCGGTTCCATCGAGCAGCCGATTCAGCCATGCTTCTTGATAGGGGCGCGTGACGACCGGCACGCCAATTCGCTTCTCCAGTGTGGGGAAGGAAACCGTGTAGAACGCTCCTTTCTTTTCCACCTTCACGTTTTGATTGTTAAAGCAACACCATAATGTTCGAAACTTCTTTGTTTTCTGGTTTTTCTTTTGGGACTTCACTTCTCGAATCGTCTGATTCACGACAGCGGAAGGAAACCGCTGCGACGAAAACGCTTTAAAAATTTTGCTCGTCGCTTGATTCAGCTCGGGATGATCCAACAGCCAATTCGCAAACGCGGTATTCACTTCTGTCATCCGTTCATACATGTCCTGTTTGACTTTCGTTGGGTTGTGCAGTTCCAGCCTTAGTGTGATCGTCGGCATGGATTCACCTCCTTGCGACGATTACATGATACCGTTTTTTTCATCATCATTCAATATAAGAAAACGGCTCGCTTTCATCCCACCCCTAAAGGAGTGGGCTTTCTCGCTCGCAGGTCTGTAAGCAGGCGGCCTCTACATGCTAACCACCGCCCAACGAGCACACCAAACACAATGAAGGCGAGTGCCATGTCGACAATCGGCTCGGCGAGTCGCATCGCTTCTCCTTCCCCACCGGAGCGGCCAAGCGCCGCAGCAATTAAAGCAAAACGGATAAAATGGTCCTTAATCCGTTATCAATATTTCTGGATGGTGAATATCCACGATGTGCGTCTTCACTGTGCCCCCGAGATGACGGCGTATGGAGGAAGCCAATTCTTCCAGCGCTTGGTAAAGAACCTCATTCCTTGTTTCATCAATCGATTCGATGCAAAGGAAGGCGTGCTTCGTCTGTTCGGTGAGCATCGTTCGTTGGGCTTCCCGCCAATTCCAGCAGCGGCATATGGCGCCCACGTCATCTTTATACACGATTTCTCCTTCATACGGCGGGTCGTTTTCCTCGCCTCCCAACGGGATGAACGGTTCATGACCATCCGCCAGCGCCAGCCGGATGTCGCCGACAAACGTGTCGATATCCTCCCCTCCGCATGGAAGCCCGTAACGCAATGAAACAGAATTATAAATATCCACAAGCGGGTTGATCGTTCGGATGTGCTGACCGTTTTTCACTCGTTTCAGCAGCGCTTCAACCGAACAACGCGCCCCTTTTTTCGTTTTGAATCGCCGAAACGCCTCTCGCCAAACAACGATGACGGGGTTGCGGCTCAATTCTTCAAACTCCAGGAATTTCCGCGCCTCTTTCTCCGCCTCTCGCAGCATTTGTTCGTAAACGCTGGCATTCTTGATGCCGTTGTCAATCCCTTGGGCAACGACCACACCGATTTTGGCGTGGGGAAATATGGCCCAAACATCGTCTTCAACAACAAAACGTGTCATCATCCACTCCTCCATTCTCTTACGGTTTTGAAGGGCTCGCCAAGGCGGAGAATAGTCCTAACAAGATATAGCAACAGCCCGCCACCCGGTTCATCACCTTCATGCTTCCCTTCTTGGCAGCCAGCCGTTTGCGGATGCCCGCGGCCAACATGGCGTACAAGCTGTCATTTAGCAAGGCGAGAACAACAAATATCGCCCCTAAAAGCAAAAATTGACCAGCCACCAATCCAGCAGAAGGCGAGATAAATTGCGGAAAAAAGGCGAGAAAAAAGAGCGCTGTTTTTGGATTGGTCACTTCGACAAATAGAGATTCGTAAAACACTTGCGCCAATGTTTTCTCCTTGGCCTTCGTGTTCGGGATTTCCTCATCCTTGGTGGAAGCAAAAAATAACGTTTTGCCCCCCAAATAGATAAGATAAACGGCTCCTAAATATTTGATCATCGTAAAGGCAGCCGCCGATGTCATCAAAATCGCGGAAACGCCCACGGCTCCAAGGACAACATGGACAGCGCCACCCAATGCCACGCCAAACACCGCTACAACTCCTGCTTTCGTTCCTTGACCGATGCTTCTAGACACAATGTACAATACCGCCGGTCCGGGGACGATGAGCAGTGCCGCGGCTGCCACTATAAACACACCGATCGTCGAAAGCCCCATCCTCACATCTCACTCCTTCATTTTCTATTTCACTGCTGTTGCTTTTTCATCAGGGAAGCGATTCGCTTTTCGTTTTCAAATGGCATTTGCTCGAGTTGCTTGATGATCCGTTCTTGTCGGTATGCAGGATGATTTTGGCTTAACTTGGCTTTTCCCTCGATTCGCTTGATGATGATTTTGAAGGCTTGAATTCCTTTGTTCATGCCGGACAGCATCCCGGCATCGACCTCTGACAGCTGGTAACGGCTGTCCGGCGCTTCGTACTTTTCTACCATATCGTGTAGCGACCGCATGATTTCCCCTTCATCATGGATAAGCTCCACATTGCCATACACATGGACGACCACATAATTCCATGTCGGCACTGCTTGGTTCGTTTCATACCAGGAAGGAGAAATATAACAATGCGGACCGTGGAAAATCGCCAAGACCGTCTGACGTTGAATGTCGTTCCATTGCGGATTAGAACGGGCAAAATGGCCGTACAAACACGTTTTCTCCCGATCGAGCAACAGCGGCAAATGGGTAGCAAACAGCTCCCCTTGATGCATCGACACCAAGGTGGCAAAACTGTTCTCCTCGATCACCTCATAGACGACAGACATATCGTTGATGGCAAAATGCTTCGGAATATACATCAGTCCTCTCCCCCATCTTTTCAATTACAGCATTCCATTCTTCACAATGTATAATATAATCAAAACTGACATAAAAAAAGTGACAATAACAAAAAAATAAACATGTCAGGAGGATGAACATGAAGACGATCATTTTTGACTTGAAGGACGGCTCGCCTAAATACAAGCAAATCTACGAAAAATTGAAATCATTGATTGAACAAGGCGACATTCAAGCCAATGAGCCGCTACCTTCCATTCGCCAACTCGCCGAATCATTGAATGTCAGCCGGAACACAACTTTAATGGCTTACGAACAGCTGGTAGCGGAAGGATATATTCGCGCGGAAAAACGAAAAGGGTATTTTGCCAATGAAGTGGAACCTCTTTTCATTCCAAAAGCCCGCATTTCTGCACGCCAATCGGCAAGGGAAGCAGCAACGTCCGTTGTTGTCGATTTTCGCGCCGATACCGTCGATGCCGATCATTTTCCCGTTAAAGCATGGAGAAGAATTTCCAATCAAGTATTGACGGCCAAAGGATGTTTCCGCTATGGGGATCCGTTTGGGGAATTATGCTTGCGCAAGCAAATCGCCATCTACCTTCTCGAATCCCGCGGGGTGATCACAGAGCCAAACGCCATCATCATCGGAAGCAGCACGCAGCAAATGCTTCTCTCCCTTGGCTATATTCTAAAAGATGAATTCAACAGCGTGATCGTCGAAGACCCTGGTTATGACGGCGCCAGAGAAGCGTTTTTGTTTCACCGCTTTCAGCTGGAAACGGTGCCTGTTTCCGAAACCGGCATCGATCTTTCACCGCTCGAGAACAGGCGATCGCGGCTCATCTATGTCACCCCTTCACATCAAAGCCCGATGGGAGTCAGCATGCCGATCCAGCAACGGCACAGGCTCATTCAATGGGTGAACAACGTCGATGGCTATATTATCGAGGACGATTACGACAGCGAATTCCGTTACACGCAAAAGCCGTTTCCTGCTCTTGCTTCCATTGATTCCACAAAAGTCATTTATCTGGGCAATTTCTCAAAATCGTTTCTGCCTGGGATTCGCTTAAGCTACATGGTGTTGCCGCCGTCGCTTTTGTACCGTTATCAGCAGCAGTTTCGCCTTTTCGAAAGCACTGCGTCCATCCTCAGCCAATTGGCGATGGCCAAATTTATGGAGGAGGGGGAATGGGGCCGCCATATTAAACGCATGCGCCTCGTGTACAAACGAAAAATGGAGCATTTAACATCACTACTGCGAAAAGCATTTGGGGATATGATCTCCATTATTGGCGAACAGTCCGGTTTATACGTGTTAATCAAAGTTCATTCCGATTGTTCAGAAGAACAGCTACTTCAACGCGCCCTATCGTGTGGGGTAAAAGTGTATCCCACTTCGCGCTATTTTGTGAACCAACGGCCAGACCGACCCATGATCAAGCTCGGTTTTAGCGGCTTGTCGCTCGAGGATATTGATCTTGGAGTAAAACTGCTCAAAAAAGCATGGTGTTGACGACGACTTCACGGAAAACGCCCCTCTTTTTACACAAGCTCACGGAATCCCTGTCTTGGCGTGTATTTTTGATCGGTTTCTAATGTCACGTTAATTTTAAATATTTACATTTTTTTGTTTTTTTTGTATAATACACTAAAGGGGAAAGAGAATATGGGTGGAAAAAATCATAGACCATTTAATATGTGGTGCAAAATTGATATAGCTATTGAACTTTCCACCAGTATTTCTACAGAGCTTTTCTATCGACTGGAAGGACATGGTTCTCTTACTGTGGTCCCTCCTATTCCAACAAGTGACGACATACTAAAACATGCTCCGTCTCAAGTCCCAGCGAGTTGGTAATAATCCTTTCGGGTGGTCCTCAAGATTTTTCAAGACCACCCTAGCTTATTAAATGGAAAGGGTAGAAAAAAATGATTGCCGTGCAAGACGTAAACAAAATCTATCCGCCAAACCGCCAAGTATTACATAATGTTTCCCTTGAACTGGTTGAAGGGGATCGACTTATTCTTTTAGGGCCGAATGGAGCCGGAAAAACTACTTTAATAAGATGCATCATCGGGCTTACTGCACCAGACAGCGGCAGCATCTATGTCAATGGAGTAGATGTTGTCCGCCATCCAGATGAAGCGCGCGAGTCGATTGCGGTCGTATTTGAAGAAGCTGACAACTCCTATTCTTATTTAACTGTTTTGGAAAATCTCTTATACTTCGGCTTGCTGAACAAATGGAGTCGTGCTGAAGCAAAACGAAGAGCCGAACGAATGATGGCCGTGTTGAATCTAACCCCATACGCTGAGCGTCTTACCCAAACCCTTTCACGTGGGATGAAACAAAAACTGGCATTTGCGATCGCCTTAATGAAAGGAGCGCCGTTTTTGTTCCTTGATGAGCCAACTCTTGGCCTTGATGTTGAGTCGCAACATCATATCCGAACCATGTTAACGGAAGAAAACCAATGGTGGAAAGCCGTTCTCATCACCACCCACGACATTCCTTTTGCCCACGCCGTTGGAAATAAGTTTGTCTTTATTCAAGGCGGAAAAATCGTTTGGAGCGGCACGAAAGAACATTTTTCAACTCCAGCCGACCTTGAAGCTCATTTTTTGGCCGCTATTCGTTCCAACCTATCCGTCTAAGGAGGTGAGTCGGTTGCCCCTGCAAATCTTGAATGTAGTATTGGCTTCCTTTTTGAAAAAAAGGGCAGAGTATCGTCGGTATTGGTTCGATTTTACCGTTGGCCTTATCATTAAATTTGTCTTTTTTCTCGGTACGCTGTACGCAAGCCCGATACAAACCGGAAAGGAAGCGACGCTCAAACTGTTCGGTTTCAGCCTTTGGTACTTAAGCGCTCATTTGATCTCAAAGCTCGGCAACACGGTGATCGAGGAAGCGTATCTCGGCACGGCAGAGCAGGTACTTTCCACCAAGACTCCCCCATGGCAAGTTTTAATGGGCGTAGTGATCGCGGAAATCGCATTATCATCCGTGTGGGTAGTGCTCTTTTTCATCTGTGCGGCTTTGATGATTGGATTTTCCGAAATTCTCTCGGGAATATTATCCATGATAACGGAGATCGTCGTATTTGGCGGCGTAAGCCTAATCGGGATGACGGGAATCGGTGTGTTCATTTTAGGACTGTCCCTTCGCTTAAAACAAGTCGGAGCCGTTACCGAGGTGCTGCTTTATTATTTATTAATCTTCTCAGGTTTTTTTCTATCTTCAAATTTATTGCCGACAGCCTTTCATATTCTCAACTACTTTTCTCCCCTTTCTTGGGCCGTGCAAGGAGTGAATGAAGGATGGCCCGTATTCTTTCCTGCTCTCGGCATCTCGCTATTATGGCTGGCCATGGGCTCATTGGTCTTGAAGCAACAATGGCATTGGGCGAGAAAAAACGGAAAAATCGGAAGCTACGTATAAAAGAGCGGACGTTATCCCTCACATTTCGCACCCTTTCGGCGAAAATCGAGAGGATGTTTTCGCGACCATGCCGAATGCATCTTCGACAATCAAGGAAAGCAAAGGAGGTTTCATAACACGGACGTCTTGCACGAAGGGGACTCTCTTTATTACAACGCCGCCTGCGAACATCAATTTATGAACACAGGCAACGAAGAGTGCCGCTATGATCTGATTATTCACTCGCCTGCTTCGAAAACATGACCCATAGTCATGTCCGCCCAAGGCGTTGCTTTTTTTGCTTTTTGCCGTCACATAGAAAGAAATCACAGCATCGACGGCGAATAAAAGAGATGGCATTTCTTTGACGGAGGTGTGTGAATGAACATCGGCCAAGAATATTTGCGAGTGGTGCGCGCACGCTTTGTTGACATGAAAAAGACCGCCGAACGGGCTATGGACCAATGTTCGGAGGAACAGCTGTTCCATTGCTTTCATGAGGAGGCCAACAGCATCGCCATCATTGTCAAACATATGAGCGGAAATATGGTGTCGCGCTGGACAGACTTTTTGTCGTCGGATGGGGAAAAACCGGACCGAAACCGCGATGATGAGTTTATCAACGACTTCCATACGCGCAAAGAAGTCATGGCTTGCTGGGAAAAGGGGTGGTCTGCTTTCTTTCAGACGCTGAACGAACTGCAAGAAACGGATTTGTTGCGGACGGTCACGATCCGCGGCGAACCCCATTCCGTCATCGAAGCCATTGAGCGGCAAATGTACCATTATTCGTATCATATCGGGCAAATCGTCTATATCGCGAAACAGCTGAACGCAAACAACTGGAAAACATTGACCATACCAAGAAATCGAAAAACAACATAGGCAACTCCTTATTCGAATGATCATGCAAACGCCATCCGCCCCTCGGAACCGTCAGCCGATAAAGGTGGATGGCTTCTTTTTGTTGTTTGTTGTTCCTTCCCAATCATACCTATCGGGATCGCAGTCATCGTCTGGAAAGTTTCACAATACCGACCAACAAACAAACCATCCCCACTCCCCATGCCAACCCCGCCTTGCCAAGAAGGAGGGAGATTTCTTCGGATGCCTGCACATGGGTAAGATCAAAGGAAATCGCCTTCAGCGCAAATGAAACAGCCAGAGACAGCAACAAGAAATGGGCCAATATCCACAGAAACGCCCGCCCCTCTCGATTCCTTCGCCAAAGAAAAACGATTGTCGCAACCGCGATCAACATCACAACCGAAAAGCCGCCGATGAGCATATCCATCACATTTTCCTCCATAGGCAAATGATTGGGCAACGTTCCCACCTCCTCTTTTTCATCATATCATGTCTTCCTATTCTTCTTCCCTGCGTCCGATCCCTTCTTGTATGTGAAGCCGCCCATGGGCTTCTTCGTTCCCGCGCGCTAGGGAAGCGGCGCAACCCTTTACGCAAACGCCAAGCAGGCGCCCATCTCCCTATTGCAGAGGGCGGCGCCTGCTCTGATTGTATAGATGCAATGTAAAGCTTTAACACTTTTCGTTTTTACCGGTCATTGCATCCGACTGTCGAGTGACCGAACAACGCCGCTTCCAGACCCATGAATGGGTCTGTGAAGCGAGTCGTTGTTCGGTCTTCCGTCACGCTAAAGCGTGACGGAGGCAAGCCTGTGGCTTGCCTTCGACAGTCAAAAATGGATAAGCCACTTTTTCCGTCAAGGATATGTGAAACGATTTCGTTGCATCTATATGGTTACTTTTGCTGCATCTTAAACTGCAAAAACAGTTCGTTGTAGTAGGCGAGCATGTGTTTCCCTAAGTTTTCGTACACTTCGAGATGCCCAGCTGAATCCAAATCGGGGTAAAAGCGCCGATCGCCCGCGATGTCTTTTGGCAAATAGGCAAGCGCCTTTTTATTCGGCGTCGAATAGCCGACATACTCGGCGTTTTGCGCCGCGTGTTTTGGGTCGAGCATAAAGTTGATGAACGCGTGCGCTCCTTCGATGTTTTTCGCTGTTTTCGGAATGACCATGTTGTCAAACCATAAGTTGGAGCCTTCTTTCGGCACGACATAGTCGAGCTTGTCGTTTTCCGCGATGATTTCGGCCGCATCGCCCGACCAGACGACGCCGATGGCTGCTTCTTCATTGGCAAGCAGCAGCTTGATTTCATCGCCGACAATCGCCTTCACGTTCGGCATGAGCCGATCGAGCTTCCGCTTGGCTTCTTGCAAGTGGGCTTTGTTCGTATCATTGAGCGAATAGCCGAGGCTGTTTAACGCCATCCCCATCACTTCGCGCGCCCCGTCGACAAGCAAAATTTGATTGCGCAAGCTTGGATCCCATAAGTCGTTCCAGCTTGTGATGGTCTTGCCGCCAAGCATCTCGCGGTTGTAGACGATGCCGACCGTCCCCCAAAAATACGGCACGGAATACCGGTTGTGCGGATCAAACGGCAAGTTGAGAAACCGCGGCTCGATATATTGCAAATTGGGAAGCTTTCGGTAATCAAGCGGCAGAAGCAGCTTTTCTTCGATCATTTTGCTGATGGCGTAATCGGATGGAACGGCGACGTCAAACGTTGCCCCGCCTTGGGCGATTTTCGCCATCATCGCCTCATTGGAATCAAACGTTTGGTAAATCACTTTCCACCCTGTCTCTTTTTCAAATTCGCGAATGAGCGCGGGGTCAATGTAATCGCCCCAGTTGTAGACCGTCACCGTTTTGCCTCCGCCGTACCCTTCCGCTTCGTTCAGCCGATGAGTGACAAACATCAGGACGAACGCGGCGATAAACACGGCCGCAAATCCTTGGACAAGCCGTCTCACCTACTTTCGCCCCCCTATCCCGTACAAGCGGCCGCCTTTTTGGCTAAGCACGTAATAGCCGATAACGAGCAACATGGTAAATAAAAACAGAAGCGTCGACAATGCGTTGATCGACAAGGAAATGCCTTGGCGCGCCCGCGAATAAATTTCCACGGACAGCGTCGAGAACCCATTTCCCGTGACAAAAAAGGTCACGGCAAAGTCATCGAGCGAATACGTGAGCGCCATGAAAAAGCCCGCCCATATGCTCGGAGCCAAAAACGGCAGCACCACACCGGACAGCACTTGCCAATGACTGGCTCCTAAATCTCTAGCCGCATCAATCAGCGTCGGGCTCATTTCTTCCAGTTTCGGCAGCACCATCAACACGACAATCGGCACGCTGAACGCGATATGAGACAACAGCACGGACGTAAAGCCGAGCTTGATGCCAGCGATTGTAAACAGCAGCAAAAACGAAGCGCCGATGATGACATCGGGGCTGACGATCAGCACGTTGTTGAGGGCGAGAAGAGCGTTTTTCGTTCGCTGCCGCTTGACATAGTAAACGGCGAGCGCTCCGATGACCCCAAGTATCGTCGCAACCGCCGCCGACAGCAGCGCAACGACGATTGTATTCAAAACGATGATGAGCAAGCGGTCGTCGGACAGCACGTCGCGGTACCACTTGAGCGTGAACGATTGAAAATCGTGCATCGCCCCGCCGCTGTTGAAAGAATAATACATCAAATACACAATCGGCATATACATCACGGCAAACACGACTAACAAGTACACACGTCCCCACGCCTGCATCCGTTTCATCGGCTTCCCTCTTTTCTTCCGCTTCCTGTCAGGATGACGATGACCGCCATGGCGATCATTAACACAACAGCGATCGTCGCCCCCATCCCCCAGTTTTGGGTGACAAGAAAATGCTGCTCAATGGCGGTGCCGAGCGTAATGACGCGGTTGCCAGCGACAAGGCGTGTAATCATAAACAGCGACAGCGCCGGGATGAATACCGCTTGGCAGCCGGCCTTCACTCCGCCAAGCGTGAGCGGAAAGACGACGCGGCGGAACGTCGTCCAAGCCGAAGCGCCCAAATCGCGGGCGGCATCGACAAGCGATGGCGGCAGCTCCTCCAGCGCGTTGAAAATCGGCAGCACCATAAACGGAATAAAAATGTACACCGACACAAAGACAAAACTGAAATCGGTGAACAACAGCTGCCGCGGCCCGACGCCCAGCGCTTTCAACAAAGCGTTGGCCAGCCCGTACGTGCCGAACAGCCCTAAAAACGCATACACCTTCAGCAGCAAATTCACCCACATCGGCAAAATAAGCAACAACAGCCATAGCTGCTTGTGCCGCGTCTTCGTCAGCCAATAGGCGGTCGGATAGCCGATGAGCAGCGACACAAGCGTGATTAAAAACGCATACCAAAACGAATACGCCATCATTTTCAAATAAATGGGCGTCCACACGGATTTGTAGTTGGACAACGTCCAATGGCCGTCAAGATCCAAAAACGATTCATACACCAAAAAGACAATCGGGGCCACGACAAACAGCACAAGCCAAATGCCATAAGGGATTAAATACCAGTTCCGCCACGCCCGTTCCGTCATGCGTCCTCATCCTCCTTTTCGAGTCGCATGACGTGAATCGCTTCCGGTTCAAAACGAAGGCCGACCGTTTCCCCGACTTCGGCCTTTTTCGTCGAATGGACAAGCCATTCGTTGCCGTTTTCGTCATAGCCGCAAATTTCATAATGGACACCGCGGAATAAGAGCGAATCGACGCGGATGACGATCTGCCCGTCTTCCGGCGCCGCGAGCTCCAAATCTTCCGGGCGGATGACGACATCGACCGGTTCGTTTGGCGCGAAGCCGCGGTCAACACACGCAAACTGTTTGCCGGCAAATTCGACGAGGAAATCGTCGATCATGCGCCCTGACAAAATGTTCGATTCGCCAATGAAATCGGCGACGAATCGATTGACAGGCTCGTCGTAAATGTCTTTCGGCGTCCCAAACTGCTGAATTTTCCCTTTATTCAGAACAAAAATGTAATCGGACATCGCCAGCGCTTCTTCTTGATCATGCGTGACAAAAATAAACGTAATGCCCAATCGGCGCTGCAATTCACGAAGTTCATACTGCATTTCCGTGCGCAGTTTCAAATCCAAGGCTGACAGCGGTTCATCCAAGAGCAGCACCTCAGGTTCATTGACAATCGCCCGGGCAATGGCGACGCGCTGACGCTGGCCGCCTGACATTTCTTGAATGCGGCGGCGCTCATAGCCGTCTAAGTTGACAAACCGAAGCGCTTCCCTCACTTTCTCGCGAATGTCGGTTTCTTTCATCTTTTTCACGCGCAAACCAAACGCAACGTTTTCAAACACATCGAGATGAGGGAACAATGCATAGTCTTGAAAAACAGTGTTGACTTGCCGTTTGTTCGGCGGGACGTTTTGAATCGGCTTTCCGTGGAAATAAATCGTTCCTTCCGTCGGCTCGATAAACCCGGCAATCAGCCGCAAAATCGTTGTCTTCCCACAACCCGATGGTCCAAGCAGCGTATAAAACTTCCCGCGCTCCATCGCAAAACTGACATCATCCAGTACGGCTGCGCCGTCGTATTCCTTCGTCACTCGCTCGAAGCGGATGATTTCTCCGTTCACTTTCAGCCCCCCATCTTCTTGATGTTCACTATTCCTAATTAGAACATAGGAGAGTAGAAAGTGCAACGGAAAAATATGCTTTCCGCCATGTCGGCGACTAAAAAACAAAAAGCGGCTGACTATTCCGCAGAACAGCTTCCAATTTTGCCCGCAATGCGGAAAGCCGCTGTCTCATTGATCGTTTTTTCAAATTTCCTTGCTTCACCGTATTGAATAATTTCAAAAAATACATTAAATTATATAGTAATAGTCAAGACGAAATAAACAACCGCATACGGACATTCTTATCAAGAGAGGGGGAGGGACTGGCCCGGTGAACCCTCAGCAACCTGGCCCGCGGCCAAGGTGCTAAATCCAGACAGGCAACAGCCTGGAAGATAAGAAGAAGCGAATGAAAAGTCTTCTTCTTAGAAGGCTTTTTTCTTTTACTACAACGAAATGGGGGAATCAAACGTGGGGCTGCTCGATGAGTTGAAACAACGCATTCTCATCGCCGACGGAGCGATGGGGACGCTGTTATATTCGCATGGCGTCGACCGTTGTTTTGAAGAATTGAATCTATCGAATCCAGACGAAATCATTCATATTCATGAAGCGTATATCGCGGCGGGCGCCGATGTCATTCAGACGAATACATACGGCGCCAACTATGTGAAACTCGCGCGCTACGGCTTGCAAGACGAGGTGCCGGCGATCAATCGCGCCGCTGTAAGACTGGCGAAGCAAGCAGCCAATGGGGGGGCGTACGTGCTCGGAACGATCGGAGGGCTGCGCACATTGAACAAAAGCGTCGTACCGCTTGACGAAGTGAAGCGGACGTTTCGCGAGCAGCTGTTTGTGCTGCTTGCCGAAGGGGTTGATGGTGTGCTGCTGGAGACGTATTACGATTTGGAAGAGTTGGAGACGGTGCTTGCCATCGCGCGCAAAGAGACGGACTTGCCGATTATCGCCCATGTGTCGCTCCATGAAGTCGGCGTTTTGCAAGACGGCACGCCGCTCGCGGACGCCCTTAGCCGCCTGGAGGCGCTCGGGGCCGATGTTGTCGGGCTCAACTGCCGGCTTGGTCCGCACTATATGATTCAGTCGCTTGAGGAAGTGCCCCTGCCCAATCGCGCATTTTTGTCGGCGTATCCGAACGCGAGCCTCCCGGATTACCGCGACGGCCGGCTTGTCTATGAAACGAACGCGGAATATTTTGAAGAGGCGGCCAAAGCGTTCCGCGATCAAGGGGTGCGCTTGATCGGCGGGTGCTGCGGCACGACGCCGAAACATATTGAGGCAATGGCAAAGGCGCTCGCCGACCGGACGCCGGTGACGGAAAAAACGGTGAAGCGGCGCACGGCATCTGTATCGGTGCAAGCCGATCGGCCCGCGCCGACTCCGCTTCCCGAGCTCGCCCGCACGCGCCGCTCGGTCATTGTCGAACTCGATCCGCCGAAGCAACTCGGCATTGACAAGTTTCTCGCTGGGGCGAAAGCGCTCCATGACGCCGGCATCGACGCGCTGACGTTAGCTGACAACTCACTTGCCACGCCGCGCATCAGCAACGCCGCCGTCGCCACGATCGTGAAAGAGCGGCTCGGCGTCCGCCCGCTCGTGCATATTACGTGCCGCGACCGCAACTTGATCGGCCTGCAGTCGCATTTGATGGGGTTGCATACGCTCGGCATCACCGACGTGCTCGCCATTACCGGCGACCCGTCGAAAATCGGCGATTTCCCGGGAGCGACGTCCGTGTATGATGTGTCGTCATTCGATCTCATCCGCTTGATCAGCCAATTCAACGAGGGATTATCGTACTCGGGCAAACCGCTCGGGCAAAAAACGAACTTCTCGATCGGTGCGGCCTTCAATCCGAACGTCCGCCATTTGGATAAAGCGGTCGAGCGAATGGAGAAAAAAATTCAATGCGGCGCTCACTATTTCTTGACCCAACCGGTTTACTCGGAAGAAAAAATCTTGCAAATATATGAAGCAACGAAACATCTCGCCACGCCGATCTACATTGGCATTATGCCGCTGGTAAGCGCGCGCAACGCCGAGTTTTTGCACCATGAAGTGCCGGGGATCACCCTGTCGGACGAGATTCGCGCCCGCATGGCCGCCTGCGGCAGCGACCCAGTAGAAGCGGCGCGCGAAGGAATTGCCATCGCCAAATCGCTCATTGACGCGGCGTTTGATTTGTTTAACGGCATTTATTTGATCACGCCGTTTTTGCGCTATGACATGACAGTCGAGCTCGTCCGCTACATCCATGAAAAAGAAGCGGCCGCCAAAGAAAGGAAGGTTGTTCATGGCTAACATCACCTTAGAACAGCAGCTGCAGCGAAAAATTCTCGTCATTGACGGCGCGATGGGGACGATGATCCAAAGCGCCAACCTATCAGCCGCCGATTTTGGCGGCGAGGCGTATGAAGGGTGCAACGAATATTTGACCCTCACCGCCCCGCCTGTCATCCGCCGCATTCACGAAGCGTATTTGGAAGCGGGCGCTGACATCATCGAAACGAACACGTTCGGGGCGACGCGCATTGTGCTCGATGAATACAACCTCGGGCATTTGGCGCTCGAGTTGAACATCGAAGCGGCCAAGCTCGCCAAACAAGCGGCGGAGGCGTTCTCAACTCCCGACTGGCCGCGCTTTGTCGCCGGGTCGATGGGGCCGACGACGAAGACGTTGTCGGTGACAGGCGGCGCGACCTTTGAGGAACTCGTCGCCGCCTATGAAGAACAAGCGCGCGGGCTGCTGTTGGGCGGCGTCGATCTTCTGTTGCTGGAGACGTGCCAAGATACGTTGAACGTAAAAGCTGGATTTCTCGGCATTTCCAAGGCGTTTGAGGCGGTCGGCCGCCGCGTGCCGCTCATGATTTCCGGCACGATCGAGCCGATGGGCACGACGCTCGCCGGCCAGGCGATCGATGCGTTTTTCATCTCGGTGCGCCATATGAAGCCGATCGCCGTCGGCTTAAACTGCGCGACCGGCCCGGAGTTTATGACCGACCATTTGCGGACGCTCGCCTCGCTTGCGGATACGGCGGTCAGCTGCTATCCGAACGCCGGGCTGCCGGATGAAGAAGGCCGCTACCATGAAACGCCGGAGATGTTGGCAGAGAAAATCCGCCGCTTTGCCGAAAAGGGATGGATCAACATCGTCGGCGGGTGTTGCGGCACGACGCCGGACCATATTCGCGCCATCGCCGAAGCGGTGCGCGGCATCCCGCCGCGGGCGATCCCGTCTTCGTTTGACGTCCACGCCGTCTCCGGCATCGAGGCGCTCATTTATGAGGAAACGATGCGCCCGCTCTTTGTCGGCGAGCGGACAAACGTCATCGGCTCGCGCAAATTCAAGCGCCTCATCGCCGAAGGGAAATACGAAGAAGCGGCGGAAATCGCCCGCGCACAAGTGAAAAACGGCGCCCATGTCATCGACATTTGCCTCGCCGACCCAGACCGCGACGAACTCCATGACATGGAGCAGTTCGTCCGCGAAGTCGTGAAAAAAGTGAAAGTGCCGCTTGTCATCGATTCAACCGACGAGCGCGTCATCGAGCGCGCCCTCACCTACTCGCAAGGGAAAGCGATCATCAATTCGATCAACTTGGAAGACGGCGAGGAGCGGTTTGCGAAAGTCGTTCCTCTCTTGCACAAATACGGCGCCGCTGTCGTCGTCGGCACGATCGATGAACAAGGAATGGCGGTCACCGCCGAACGGAAGCTGGAAATTGCCTTGCGTTCGTATGACTTGCTCGTTAACCGCTACGGGGTGCCGGCGCGCGACATCATTTTCGATCCGCTCGTCTTCCCGGTCGGCACCGGTGATGAGCAATACATCGGCGCGGCGAAAGAAACGATCGAAGGGATCCGCCTCATTAAAGAGCGGCTTCCTCATTGTTTAACGATGCTCGGCATCAGCAACGTCTCGTTCGGCTTGCCGCCGGCCGGGCGCGAGGTGCTCAACTCCGTCTTTTTGTACCATTGCACGCAAGCTGGGCTCGATTATGCGATCGTCAACACTGAGAAGCTTGAGCGGTTCGCCTCGATTCCGGAAGAGGAAGTGCGGATGGCCGAAGCGCTTTTGTTTGACACGAGCGATGAAACATTAAACACCTTTATCGAATTTTACCGAAGCAAAATCACCGCCGCCAAGCCGGCTGAGGAGAACTTGAGCTTGGAAGAGCGGCTCGCCCGCTACGTCATTGAAGGGTCGAAGGACGGACTCATTCCCGATTTAGAGAAGGCGCTTGAGACCTACTCCGATCCGCTGTCGATCATCAACGGTCCGCTTATGGCCGGCATGGATGAAGTCGGGCGGCTGTTCAACAACAACCAGCTCATCGTCGCCGAAGTATTGCAAAGCGCGGAAGTGATGAAAGCGGCCGTCGCCTTTTTAGAGCCGTATATGGAAAAGAAAGAAGGAAGCACAAAAGGAAAAGTCATTCTCGCCACCGTCAAAGGCGATGTCCATGACATCGGCAAAAACTTGGTCGACATCATTTTAAGCAACAACGGCTACGAGGTGATCGACCTCGGCATTAAAGTCGCTCCGCAGCAACTCATTGAAGCGGTGCGCGAACATCAGCCCGACATCATCGGGTTGTCGGGCTTGCTTGTCAAATCGGCCCAACAGATGGTCGTCACCGCCCAAGATTTGCGGCAAGCCGGCATCTCAACGCCCATTTTAGTCGGCGGCGCCGCCTTGACGCGCAAATTTACCGAAAACAAAATCGCACCCGAATACGACGGCATCGTCTTGTACGCGAAAGACGCCATGGACGGGCTCGCGCTCGCCAACCAACTCCAGCAAGGCGAAATTGACTACAAGAAAAAAGAAGCGACCGAAAACGAGCCGACACGGCCAACGGCGGTCGCCACCGCGTTCAAATCGAACGTCTCGACCGACGTTCCCGTCTACATCCCGGCCGACCTCGAGCGCCACGTGCTGCGAAACGTGCCGCTTGACCATGTGTTGCCGTACGTCAACTGGCAAATGGTGCTCGGCCACCACCTCGGCTTGAAAGGAAAAGTGAAGCGGCTGCTTGAAGAACGGGACGAAAAAGCGTTGGCGTTAAAAGCGGTCGTCGACGAACTCGTTGCCGAAGCGAAAGAACGCGGCTGGATTCAACCCGCCGGCGTCTACCGCTTCTTCCCGGCGCAAAGCGACGGCAACCGCGTCTACGTTTACGATCCGGTTGATCACAAAACCGTGCTCGAGACATTCGACTTCCCGCGCCAACCGCGGGCGCCGCATCTTTGCCTCGCCGATTATTTGAAATCGAAAGAAAGCGGCGAAATGGATTACGTCGGCTTGTTCGCCGTCACGGCCGGGCATGGCGTCCGCGAACTCGCCCAACAGTGGAAAGACGAAGGCGAATTTTTGAAAAGCCATGCCATCCAAGCGTTGGCGCTCGAGATTGCCGAAGGATTCGCCGAGCGCATCCACCAAATTATGCGCGACCGCTGGGGCTTCCCGGACGACCCGGATTTCACGATGGAAGAGCGCTTCGCCGCCAAATACCAAGGCCAGCGCTACTCGTTCGGCTACCCGGCCTGTCCGAACTTGGAAGATCAAGAAAAGCTGTTCCGCCTGCTTCATCCAGAAGACATCGGCATCCGCCTCACCGACGGCTACATGATGGAGCCCGAAGCATCAGTTTCGGCGATCGTCTTCGCCCATCCAGAGGCACGGTATTTCAATGTGTTATAAGCGAAATGAGAAACGAGCTGGGCTATGTGAACCAGCTCGTTTGCTTTTTTACGCACCAACCCTCGGCCGCTCCATTGGAACGTTTCCCGTTTTGCAGCAAAAAAAGACGGGGGATTGGCGCTCTGGGAAAATCGCGATGCGGATGGAAACGTGGGCGGAAAAACGATGACCAACGGCTTCTTCATTGTTCATGATCCCTCCCTCTTCACACATAATTCTCCTCCTCCGTCCCATACTAACGGTGACAATATCCGTCAAGGAGGGACCACGATGGTCACAAAGCAACAAACAACGCTGCCCCCGCAGCACCAGACGCGCCAGCCCGGCCTGCAAACGGAGATGAACCCGCAGCCGGTCACGATCAAAGATAGTTATAAAGGAAGCGGCAAGCTCAAAAACAAAACCGCCATCATCAGCGGCGGCGACAGCGGCATCGGCCGCGCGGTCGCGGTTCATTTCGCCAAAGAAGGGGCCGATGTGGCGATTCTCTATCTCAACGAACATGAAGATGCCGACGAAACGAAACGGCTCGTCGAGCAGGAAGGAAGACGGTGTCTGGCCATTGCGGGAGACATTGGCGATGAAGCGTTTTGCAAAGAGGCGGTGAAACAGACGATCGAAGCGTTCGGCAAGCTTGACATCGTCGTCAACAACGCCGCCGAGCAGCACCCGCAGCCGAATTTTCTCAACATCACTGCCGCGCAGCTGGAAAAAACGTTTCGCACGAACGTATTCGGCTGCTTTTTCCTAACGAAAGCGGCGCTCCCACACTTAAAAAGCGGAAGCGCGATTATTAACACCGCTTCGATCACCGCCTACGAAGGAAATGAGCAGCTCATCGACTACTCGGCGACAAAAGGCGCGATCGTCGCCTTCACCCGGTCGCTCGCCAAAGCGCTCGTCGGCCAAGGCATTCGCGTCAACGGCGTCGCCCCAGGCCCGATTTGGACGCCGCTCATCCCGTCGACGTTCAAAAGCGAGCAAGTCGCCACATTCGGCGCCAACACGCCGATGAAACGTCCCGGCCAACCGTGCGAAGTCGCTCCAAGCTATGTCTTTTTAGCCAGCGAGGAGGCATCCTATATTACGGGGCAAATGATTCATGTGAATGGCGGGAAGATTGTCAATGGATAGAAAGCAGCGGAAAATGGAGCGTTCTTCAGCACCATGTAAATTTTATGTAATATTTTCTAACATGTTTGTTGAGCTGCCGGTATATAACCGCTATGATAAAAATACATGCTGCTTCTGATCCAAGTTCCTCAACCTTTTGCACATATGCGAAAGGTGCCCTCTCTTTCCTTGACTTGCAACAATTTGTTGCAAGTTTTTTTGTGTATGGCGATGATTCCGATGGCGGCAGCCTTGAAACATGTCGATGTCTCCTTCATAAATTTCATCCTTTTTTCTTCTTAATCTCATTAATGAAATACTGTTTATTAAAACACACTTTAAACGATTGAAGATAACATATTATTTCATTATTGTTGATACTTTATTTAAATATTAATATTTTAGACAAACATTTTCGAAAGCTTTTTGAACTTGTCGTACTGTAGCTTTATGCAAAAAGCCAAATCTCTTATGATAATTTACGAAGGATTTCCTGTTGGAAAGCACATGGGAGGGGAATAGTTATGAAAGCTGCTGTAGTGGAACAATTTAAGGAACCATTAAAAATAAAAGAGGTGAAAAAACCAACCATTTCATATGGAGAAGTATTAGTCCGCATTAAAGCATGCGGTGTATGCCATACGGACTTGCATGCCGCTCACGGTGATTGGCCAGTAAAACCAAAACTCCCTTTAATCCCCGGACATGAAGGAGTTGGGATTATCGAAGAAGTAGGTCCGGGCGTAACCCATTTAAAAGTGGGGGATCGCGTTGGAATTCCTTGGTTATATTCTGCTTGCGGACATTGTGAATATTGTTTAAGCGGACAAGAAACATTATGCGAGCACCAAGAAAACGCTGGCTACTCAGTCGATGGGGGGTATGCAGAATATTGTAGAGCTGCGGCAGACTATGTGGTCAAAATTCCTGACAACTTATCGTTTGAAGAAGCTGCTCCAATTTTCTGTGCCGGAGTTACTACCTATAAAGCGTTAAAAGTAACAGGTACAAAACCTGGAGAATGGGTAGCGATCTACGGTATCGGCGGCCTTGGGCACGTTGCCGTTCAATACGCTAAAGCGATGGGACTTAATGTCGTTGCAGTGGATATCGGCGATGAAAAACTTAAACTTGCAAAAGAGCTTGGCGCTGATCTTGTTGTAAACCCTATGAAAGAAGATGCGACGCAATTTATGAAAGAGAAAGTTGGCGGAGTTCACGCGGCAGTTGTAACAGCTGTATCTAAACCAGCCTTTAAATCTGCGTACAATTCTATTCGCAGAGGCGGTACGTGCGTTCTTGTCGGATTGCCGCCGGAAGAAATGCCTATTCCAATTTTTGATACCGTACTAAACGGAATTAAAATTATTGGCTCTATTGTCGGTACACGGAAGGACTTGCAAGAAGCTCTCCAATTCGCTGCGGAAGGTAAAGTAAAAACCATTATTGAAATGCAACCTCTTGAAAAAATTAATGAAGTATTTGACAGAATGCTAAAAGGTGAAATTAACGGACGGGTTGTTTTAACGTTAGAAGATCAATAAAATAATAAAACTCTTTTTTTCAACAATTAATATAATTTTACATTCGGCGTTCTGGGGCTGTCTCTTAAAGATGAGATAGCTCTTTTTTATATAATGAACTGTTCTTGTTCTTTTGTTAGATACAACCGCAATTGATAACATGTCCAATCCTCTTCCCCCATCCCCTTACTTTTTTTATGTATTTTTGGCCATTTCAAATAAGGTTACATCAACTCAAGTAAAATCCCGCCTCATCGGCATTCTTCTCTCGCTTTCGTTTTGGTTAGAAACGGGAGACTCTCTTCCAAGTTACATGAAAAAGTAAAAGAGTATAAATCATAACCAATAGTATATTTTTTGACACTATGTAAAAATAAAGTGCGTACTTCTAAAGATAAATCATACATAGTATACTCATCAGTGTGTAAGAGATAAAAACACAAAAAATACTACTACTTATACAACCAACAATAAATTTTTTGAGGGGTGAAGAATTCATGGAATTACAATTAGCATTGGATCTTGTAAACATTCCAGAAGCGAAAGAGCTGGTAAAAGAGGTCGAGGAGTATGTTGATATTGTAGAAATCGGCACTCCAGTTATTATTAATGAAGGTCTTAGAGCCGTAAAGGAAATCAAACAAGAATTCCCTCACTTAAAAGTATTGGCAGACTTAAAAATCATGGATGCAGCCGCATATGAAGTCATGAAAGCATCCGAAGCTGGTGCTGACATTATCACTATACTTGGAGTTGCTGAAGATTTGTCCATCAAAGGCGCCGTGGAAGAAGCTAAAAAACAAGGCAAAAAAATCTTGGTGGACATGATCGGGGTGAAGAATTTAGAAGAACGAGCGAAAGAAGTAGATGAGTTTGGAGTCGACTATATTTGTGTACACACAGGTTATGATCTTCAAGCAGTCGGAAAAAACTCTCTTGAAGACCTTGCAACAATCAAACGTGTCGTGAAAAACGCAAAAACTGCGATCGCAGGCGGCATTAAATTAAACACATTGCCTGAAGTCATTAAAGCAAAACCTGATCTTATCATTGTAGGTGGCGGTATTACTGGTCAAGAAGATAAACGAGCTGTAGCTGCTGAAATGAAAAAAATGATCCAACAAGGTGAATGAAATTATGCAGACTACGCAATATTTAGGTGAAATCATAAAAGAGTTAAATCGGACAGTCGATTTCATCGCTGATGAAGAAGCTGAAAAATTGGTAAATGCGATTCTCGAATCAAAGAAAATTTTTGTAGCCGGCGCAGGTAGATCTGGATTTATGTCCAAATCTTTTGCGATGCGAATGATGCACATGGGGTTAGACGCTTATGTAGTAGGCGAAACCATAACCCCTAACCTAGAACAAGATGACATTTTGATCATCGGATCGGGTTCAGGGGAAACGAGAAGTTTAGTTTCCATGGCCGAAAAAGCCAAAAGATTAGGTGCAACAATAGCGTTAGTGACCATTTCCCCTGAATCGACCATTGGACAATTAGCTGATATCACGGTCAAATTACCTGGCTCACCTAAAGACCAATCAGACAATGGATACAAAACCATACAGCCGATGGGATCACTATTTGAGCAAACCCTCTTACTATTCTATGATGCTATCATATTAAGATGTATGGAGAAAAAAGGATTGGACTCCAATACCATGTTTAAAAGACATGCCAATCTGGAATAGAGTATAAGGACTCTTGCGCAGACAATCTTAAACCATTTAAAATTTTAAACTATTCAAACTGAATTTTCAACTTAAAAACCACGGGGGAAAGGGGAAAAGACCGCAGAGCTTTCCTTAAAAAACGCTTTGCGGTCTTTTTATGAACTGATTTTTGAGCGGGAGATTGGATTCATGCCAATGCCAACCATGTGTGATCATATAGTATCAACCATTTCCAACAGTTTGATCATCATCATTCTCTGCGTATACATAAGATCGCTCTCCCTCGATCAGCGGTACCTCCATCATCACCTGCATTCTTAAAGGATGCAAATAAAATCGGTTACAGTTGGAACGATCTTTTGTCAGAACTCTTTCAAAATCGATGATCACTCCCTTAAGTAACTATGGAATTACACAACGAGAGAGGTTTAGAATGGAGATGATCATATCTTCATGTGTGAAGTTGTATCCATAAACATCTTATCTTTGAAGTCATACTTTTGGAAATGGGATAGTAAAACATATTATGTTGTTAACACTAACCTACAACGTATACGCAGAAACTAAGGGACATTGTACAACAGCAAGTACGAACTCACCTGTAAAAAGAAGGAGCTCATCCCGGGAATAACTTTTAGGATCTCTCTCCCAATTAGTCAGCGGAGATTAACCTTTCATCCAAGTACTTTAAAAAGTCTGTTGCCTGCCATAATACATCAGTAAAAGCCTGTGATAAGGTTCATTCATTAACCTTGAAGAACGCAGCTCCTTGTTGTGGGTGTCGGAAAACGGCGCCCGAACGCAAGCGCCCCCGGCGGCGGGAACACCCGCTACCGGGGGCGCGCAGCCTTTGGAGGCTATTCTTGCAGGGGAACGCAGAACTCTTCGTCGTAGTAGAGGTCCTGCCCAAGCTCCACTCGGCCGAAAAAGAGGGGCTGAGGCTCCTCGACCAGCTCCAGGCGGTAGACGGTGCTGACGTAGAAGGGGATATCGGGCTCCTTGACCGGCACCGGTGCCATGCGTGCCCAGTCTAGGGCCACAATGTCCTCCAACAGGTAGTCCTGGAAGGCGCCCAGCATGTCAGTGATGGCATAGCCCATGTCGAGAATGCCCTGCTGGATCTGCCGCCATTTCCGCCAAGAGGCCTCCAGGTAAGAGAGGCCAAAGTAGCCCGCGGCACCGGGCCCACGCAGCCCCTCTGTGCAGCGGCTTAAAAAAAGCAGGAGGCCCTTGACGGTGTCGACCGGGTCCGTGAAGAACACATCAAACTGGCCGCGGAGATGGGACGGCAATTCATCCCGCACGTCGTAGACCTCAGCGTGGACGTGGTCCCAACCACGGTCCCGAGCCACGTCGCGAATGAAGGTGATGATGCGCTCGTCCACATCCAGGACGCAGATGCGCCGCGGCAGCCCCGAGAGCGCGGCCGCAATGCTTGTAAGGTCATCATCGCCCAGTAGCAGAATGTCTCGTCCCATCAGATCTCCCTGTTGGGCCATCAGGGCCAGCCGTCGCACGGTTGTCTCGGGCGTCACGTACCCTTGATCAAAGTCGGGCGTCGCCTTGGGCCGCATGGCTGCGATATCTTGGAAAGCAGCAAGGACGCTGTCAAAAGGCGGCCTCAGAACAATGCCGCGCCCCGCGCAAGCCTCACAACGCTGTTCGGCCACCCGTTCCAGACTCAGAGTTTCCGCCTGCTGACGCCCCGCCTCGGTGATCACGAAGCGATCGCCGTCGTAGACCACCAGTTCGCCCTCCAGGAGCGACTGCAGGGCCTTCAGCACCTGGTGGGTCTGGGCTTGCGCTGCCCGCATCAGCTCCCAGTAAGATTTGGGACCGAAGTAGAGTGCACGAAGCAGAAGCGCGTCGATCCGACGGTTTTCCGCAGCAATACCTATTGTCGACATAGGTACCACTCCTTTCGCTCTAAAAGAGTAAAAGAGTAGAGACGCATTTCGCCACGACTTCCTTAGTTTTCAGCGATCGCCGAGAAAACATACGTGGTGGTTCAAACGTTTTTGGAATGTTTGTCTGTTGTCTTCTTAGTGTGGGTCTAACAAGCATCCGGCTACATGTCTTCAATGGTTTTTTCTTCGTGACCATCACGATTCCCATTCAGATCATTTTTCCATAAAACTGCTTGCGACCGCTCTAAGTCGCTGCTAGCATCAATATATACGTTTCCCGAGCATGTCTCATCAAAGCGCACTTATTTTCTCTCCACAGTGATCAACTCTTGCACGAACACAGGCAACTGGAAAAGGGCTTTGTGCATTCTCGGATGATAATAGCGGGTATCAACTTGATGGAACCTCGTCTCATCCACTTCCATAGGATCATACTTTTTAGAACCAATCGTAAAGCTCCACAACCCGCTTGGATAGGTAGGAATGCTCGCAGTATAAAGGCGCGTAATTGGGAAGAGCGAAGAGATATCCTTAAATACTCGACGAATCAGATCACGGTTAAACCAAGGAGATTCCGTTTGTGCAACCATGATTCCGTCTTCTTTTAGTGCTTCAAAAATCGATTGATAAAACGGCTTTTGGAACAAGCCAACAGCTAGTCCCACAGGCTCGGTGGAATCCACCAAAATCACATCATATTTTCCTTTGTTTTCTTCAACATGTTTAATTCCGTCAACTACTTCAATTTTGACGCGTGGATCATCTAAAGCACCCGCGATTTTGGGGAAATAAGTTTTGGAAGCTTCGATCACTTTGCCATCAATCTCTGCCAAAGTAGCTGTTTTTACCGAAGGATATTTTAAAATCTCACGAATGGCTCCCCCATCTCCACCGCCAACAACAAGCACATGTTCCGGATTAGGATGGGTATTCATCGCCACATGGGTAATCATTTCATGGTATACAAACTCATCAACATCGGTAGTCATTACCATGCCATCTAAAACAAGCATGTTGCCAAATTGGACTGTTTCAATTACATCAAGGGTTTGAAATTCCGTTTTTTCATGGTGTAAAGTACGACGAATCTTGGTTGTGATTCCATGATCGAGAGTTTGTTTTTCTGTATACCACAGTTCCATCTCCATCCTGTAAAAGTCCTCTCTCCTTTATTCGAATTTTGAAATAAGTTCTAGTTGTAATGTGCTATTAAGATAAAGCATCCTTCATCTTTCAGATATCGAATAGCATTCTTGCTGCTTTCGATAGAGAAACAATAAAGGATGCCGCTAAATCCGGAAAAATTTTTTAAGGTTTCATGAGCATTGCGTTTCTATAGGGTTTAAATCGGTAATAGTGTGACGGTATCTTTCGCTTCCAGATTTTCAATCATTTCATACCAAGAATTCGGTTTATTCGATAAGACAGAATAATAACGTTTCAAAAACTTCACAACAAGATCTGCTGGAAGTTCATTCACGCTATCGTCCATCGGAAGAAAACAAAGATCAAGACCAGTTACGGCTTCTCCATCATTGTTCCAAGATGGATGGACATAAGGGAAGTCAAGCCGCTTATATCCCAAATGAGATAATACCTCACGACGAACATATGGATCCATCGGCTTAATCCCGCCAAATTCATAATGCTCTACCCGGTAAGGATCATAAATCTCGGCGAACATGCCATATAACTGCTTTCCATTTGCTCCAGCCCAGTTGTTCAAATCCTCTAACCGCTTTTTGGCTAAAAACCGGCCGATCCCTAGTCCTGCTTGGCCGATAATGGTGAAATCTGTCATCGCGACATTTAAATCTTCATAATAGCGGTACTCAGTCGCGCCTACTACCTCTCCTTCGTGAACGGCAACACAAACACGAATTCCCGGATCTTCCAGAGGCTCTTTCCATAAATCGAATGCTAATACTTCTTCAGGAGGAAATACATTTTGCATCAATTGGTGCATTTTTTTAAACAAAGGGTCTTCAATACTCGTAATTCTGCGATATTCCATCTTCATCATTCTCCTTGTTAAGATTTTGGTCTATAAAAAGGATTTTTCCATTCCATCAGTGCTGCATAATTGCACGATTCTTCATCCTCTAAATAGTTCGCCACCACTTTAACAGGTGTACGGCCGCAACGGAGCAGGAAGGTAATAACAGGGTCCTTCAATTCGCCTTTTACTACAGCTTCGAGATATTGTTCCGCTGTCATCTCATGAGCTTTTTTATGATAGCCAGGCATTCTCCCTCCGCCTAACAGCCGTTCTAATCCCAAATGAACAACCACTTCATACATGGATAACATCAGCCATTTTCCCAGCCCTAATTTGCGGTAGGCAGGACGCACGCCAATATCAACAACATAGAGCGTATTCCCGTTTGGGTTATGGTTACGGATATATCCATTATCCGTGATCTCTTCCCATGTATGATCCGGATGGCTGGGATCAAAGTCAACAATAAGTCCCGTCATCGACCCCGCAATTTCACCATTCACCTCAACACATAAGGCTCCCTCTGGAAACAGTGTAACATGATTTTTCAGCTGTTCCGTATTCCACCATAATTCAGACGGGAATGGCGGAGGAAAACTTTCCTGTTGAATGCGGATTAAGCCAGGGAAGTCCTTTTCTTCATAATTTCGGATTACCGCTGGGACAGGACGATCTTGGTCAAAGACGTAAAACTCCTTTCGATACATTCTTCACCCTCCTCATAGAGCAGCTAGTCACATCTTATTTCCAGTCCGGATAAAGATCCGTGCGCCGATCACGCCACGTAGTGACGGAACCACTTTCGCGAACCTGATATAACAGCTCTAAATCGAGATCAGCGGTTACAATCATATCATGGTTGATTTCCCCTTCTACCAAGATGCCGCGTGGAGGAAACGGGATGTCGTTCGGTGTAATCACCGCCGCTTGCCCAAAATTTGCCCGCATAAAATCAACCGTAGGAAGGGAACCTACCGTACCAGTGGTGACGACATAGACTTGATTTTCGATTGCTCTCGCATGACTGGTGTAACGGACACGATGAAATCCGTGACGATCATCGGTGCAAGAAGGACAGAAAATGACATCAGCACCCTTGGCCTTTGCCATTCGAACAATTTCTGGAAATTCGATGTCATAGCAAGTCAACATCGCAATGGTTCCTTTGTCGGTCTCGAACACCTGCAGGCTTTCTCCAGGAGACATGTTCCATTCTTTTACTTCCGTCGGAGTGATATGAAGCTTTGGCTGTTCGGCGACTCTTCCGTCTGGATAGAATAAATGAGCCACGTTGTATAATCGTCCGCCTTTACGGATGACATGGGTTCCTCCAATAATATGCATCTTTGTTTGTTTAGCCAAATTAATAAATAAAGACCGATATTGTTCTGTAAAATCAGGAAGATCTTGAATGGTCAAAGGCTGCCCTTGCTGGTTGCCAATAGACATTAGCTGGGTGGTAAAAAATTCTGGAAACAAGACAAAATCCGCTCCAAACTCTTCCGCTGTTTTAATATAATGTTCTACTTGTTTGGCAAATTCCTCAAACGATTGGATGGTATGGAGATGATATTGAACCGCTGAAACCCTCAGTTTCATAGTATCCCCCTCTCTTGTTATCCATCTAGTAACGTTTCGCCTCAGTCATGTGGCGTTACTGATATTATTAGACACATCATTCAATTTAACAAGTACACACTTTCTTGTTACATAGTGTGAAAAAGTATACTAAAAGAGGATAAACGAAAAAGGAGAATAAAAAAAGAAGTCTGCAGAAACGATGAGGGATCTAATGATGGAGATAATGTTTTGTGAGCTGCAACCACTCTTAACCTACTGCCGCTTCTATGGGAATCCCCCGCACATTAGAAGCAGGAGTCTTCTCTCCTTAACTTATGTAAATGAATCCCCTACTGACGAAATTTCAGGAGAGTTTCTGTCAGACCGGTCTCACATCCAAACAGTCATCAACGTACATACAGAAAAACCAACGGACAGCGGATCTTTCATAAAAGATTGTTGTCCGTTGGTTTTAACTTGCATCTTAATGAGCGTATATTTTCTATAAAATTTTTCCTGCCAGTAATAAGGCAAGCAGGGAGTTTGCGAAGCTTTAACGGAGGAAGAGCTTTTCTATTTGGCGGCCTCATTGATTTTTACTTGACCTTTTACGACCGTCTCCATATAGTTTTTGCCCCATTCATACATGGCATCAAGAATTGGCATCAGGCTTTTTCCATGCTCGGTCAGTGAATATTCCACTTTTGGCGGAACAACAGGATAGACTTCGCGATGAACAATTTGATCTTGCTCCAGCTCTCGCAACTGGTTAACCAGCATTCTTTGGGTGATCCCCGGCATGAGAGCTTTTAGTTCGCTAAACCGCTTCTTTCCCCCTTTTCCTAGATGCCATAAAATAAGCATTTTCCATTTACCGCCAATAACAGCGAGTGTTAATTCTTTTTCACAGTTATACGTCTTGCCACAAACGTGTCCCATCGTTTCACCCCCCATGCTGATTATAACCTATAGTATACTCTCTGTCACTTTATGATAATAAAGCGAGTCAGTCAAGACTTTGTGGAGAACATTTTTTCGGTTCACTACGGGCGTTGTCAATCACTAGTTAGCGAACCATTTTCAGGAATTAATATCGTAAGCGCTTTCGGACTCTCATCCCTCATCTTGAGGCGATGATACGATATTCCATTTTTTTACACCCAACCACCATCCCGGAGCGCCGACAACGCTTGATGGATCGGCGTCCCGGATGACCGCTGCAGACACGGTAGATTCTGACGCACCACATCTGCCCATAACCGTCCGGCCTTCCGTTTGGCCTGTTCGATCCGCTTGGACTTTGTTGAGGCCGAGACGGCCGACTGGGGCTCTTGCTCCTCCCACCGTCCCTTTCTCCACCCGATCCCGTCGATTCGGGCCGCCATCGCCCTCAGAAACGCCCGAAGCCCTTGGTCTTTCCAGCTGCGGCGGGATTTCACCCGATGCGCAAACCGGCTCATCACGCTCTCGGCGTGGCCCATCGGACGCATGCCGGTCGTCTCCACCCCTTGCTCCGACAGCCACTCCCGGTAGTCCCGGATGCATCCCGGCATCGACTCGATCCGGCGAATCAAGGCGGCCAGCTGTTGTTCTTTGCCTTCGTCCCCCAACGTGCCGACCGCGCTGTTCAGCTCGACCAAAAGTCCTTCTTCGTCTTGTTTCGCCAGCTTCCTCCGCACCTCCCGCCAACGCGGATGGCCGGAGAGGCATTGGCGCAGCTCCCGCGCCACATGAAATCGATCCAACTGAAAGCAGGCTCGCTTTCCAAAATACTCCCAGCAGGCCGTGATCCATGGCGCCGCGTCGCCGTTGATGATCAACAGGTCCCGGCACGGGTCATAGGCATATTCCTTCATCAGCCACTCTTCAAACCGTTCCCACACGTCTCCCTCCCCTTCATGGAGGCAGCAGCGCCGGTTCACGAGCTCGAGCTGCGAACCGTTTCGTTTCCATCCCTCGTGAATCGCCAGGATTTTCTCTTCTTTCGCTCGTTTCCCTTTCCCCTGGCGGGAAACAGAGTCCATCCGCCTCGACAAACAGCACTCGGCCGTGCCGTTGAGAAACAGGGCGATGCAGCGAGACAGGGGCCTCGAGCACCAACTGGCGAATCGCCTCATGGCTGAGGACCGCATACCCCACGATCGACTCGAGTGTGCGAGCTGCTTTGCGGTAGGAAGAGCACTCCACGGCCAACTCGACCGCCGTTTCCTCGAGGCACGGACTGATCGACTGCGCTCCATCAAAGCCCAGTTCGGCATCCAGCAAGAAGGTATAGGCCCCCGCCTGCCGATCATAGTAGTAGTTCCGTCGAAACGTCACTTCTCCAAACAGCGTTTGGATCGTGGTCGGCCGTTTATCTTTCAGCTGATACCGCCGCTTGTCCCGCGCTTCCGCCAGTTGTTGATCAATCTCCTCCAAAAGGGCCGCCAACAAGACAGCGAACACCTTTTGAAGAGTTCTTACTAATTGCTCCTCCAGCTCTTTTAATAAAAGCCATTCTGTGGTAAGATGTTTCATGGACTCTCTCCCTCCTGTTTTCGGTTGGTTTGCCAATCACCATCATAGCAGGGAGAGAGTCCTTTTTTCACGACATTTGCTTTTTCTACCGCGCTTCGCTTGGTGGCCCCGACGAGCGTCGCGAACAAAAGTTCGCAACCCTCGTCGGGGATCATTTCGGAATGTCACCCACAAATATTTTACTCACACTAATAAAGCACATACCCACAAATAAATGTTATACATATTTATTCTCACACATAGCAGACCCCATTCATTCCTTCTGGATGGTAAAGGCCTTTTCATGATTCATCCCGTTCATTGTATCTACAATACCTTTTATATCATTAAGTATATTTTTTTGCACTATATTATATTTTTATCACTACATGATAATAAAGTGCGTACTTCTCAATAAATTTTATACGCATTATACTAGCATCTGTGAACCAAATCATGAGCACTGAGCGGCATGAATCGTTTTGCTATTCCACGCGATATTTATCTCGGAGAGAATGCTCTCGCTGCTTTAAAAACGCTGGAAGGAACAAAAGCTGCCCTCATCATTGGCGGCGCCGTCAAGAAAAACAGTTTTTAGTGGACGATTTGGTTGAGCTTTCATGAACGAAAAAATACAAGAACAAGACTTTCTCCCTGAAATGTGCATTATTCATAAAAATACCAATTCGCGCAATGTAGTAAACGTATCTGCTTTTGAAAAATGATTCGAAAAGACAGGGGGGAATCACATTGGATTCGATGACCTTTGTCTTGTTTGGGGCTACAGGTGATTTAGCGAAACGAAAAATTTTCCCTGCATTATATAATTTATTTCTCGATCAAAAAATGCCTCAGCCATTTTCCATTATTGGCGTAAGTGTTTATTGCAAAATAAAAATGCAGAGATCTGCAGAGAATTTGGCTTAGGCCAACTTTACATGGAGAGGGGGGCGTGATAGCCTTTTTAGGCATAGCCAGCCCTTGATATTGCTGGCTTCCTGGCTTTTTCATCACGCCCCCAGAGGCTCCATGTCAAGTTGTAATTCTCTGCACTTTTCGTTGCGAAACTCTGTATTTTTTCTTTGCAGAAAACACGTAAGCAAAAGAGAATTATCCGATGATGAATTTCAAATATATGTGGAAAATTCGATCAAAACCTTTTCCAGACGTTTGACAAATGACCGTTCCAAAATGAAAGAGTTTCTCCGTGCGTTTCGTTATACCTCTTTAGATGTAACGAATGCACAAGGGTATAAAAAGTTGCTTGAAATGGTTCAACAACGTGAAAAAGAATTGAATATTCCTGAAAACCGTATGTTTTATTTATCGGTTGCGCCGGAATTTTTTGATGTGATCGCGTCGAACATCAAAGAAAGTGGATTAGGATCCGCCAAGGGATGGAAACGTCTGATTATCGAAAAACCGTTTGGGCGCGATATAAAATCGGCCCAAAATTTAAACGAAAAGTTAAGCCAAGCTTTCGCAGAAGACGAAATTTATCGGGTAGATCATTACCTTGGAAAGCCGATGGTCCAAAACCTTGAAGTTTTAAAATTTGCCAACCCTGTGTTTCAGGCAATATGGAACAATCAATATATAGCCAATGTGCAAATTACGGCAAGTGAGACGGTTGGAGTAGAACAAAGAGCAAGCTATTATGATCAGGCAGGAGCCATTCGCGACATGTTTCAAAACCATATGCTGCAATTGTTGATGATGACAGCCATGCACCTGCCAAAACAGATTAGCGCAAAAGACATCCGTAATGAGAAAAGAAAAATCATGGAATCTCTTCGGCCAATACAGAAAGAAGAAGTAGGCTTGCACGTCGTTCGCGGCCAATACGGTCCTGGAGAAATCAATGGCAAACCAGTTGTTGGATATAAAGAAGAACCTGGAATCGATGCTTCTTCAACAACAGAGACATTTGTTGCTGCTCGTTTGTGGATTGATGATGAAAATTGGAGCGGAGTGCCATTCTATATCCGTACAGGTAAAAGAATGAAGGAAAAGTCCACACGCATTGTGATTGAATTCAAAAATCCGCTAAAGGAATGGTATTTACCGAAAAATGAGGAAACAGCTCCTAATCTTTTGGTGATTCAAATCAATCCGAACGAAGGCGTTTCGCTGCAATTCAATAGTAAAAATGTATTCCTCAATGGAAAGATGGAACCTGTCCGTATGCACTTTGCGACTAATCAGAAAGAGACGCCCGAAGCCTATGAACTCTTAATTTTTGACGCTTTGCATGGCGATTCGACTTTCTTTGCCCATTGGAAGGAAGTTGAACTATCTTGGAAATGGGTGCAGCCTGTTTTAGAGGCGTTTGCGGAAAATCTCCTTCCTCTTCACTCATATCGTTCAGGCTCGATGGGACCAGATGCTTCTTATCAATTATTGAAAGAAGACGGATTTTATTGGCGATAGGTAAGCACTTCATAATTCTAGATGAAGTTGTCAATATATGAAATAGGAATATATTATTTTACCAGCAAGTCTTCTTTGGATCAAGATATTTTTAGGAGGTAGTCAGCATGAGAGTCGGTTTAATCGGTTTAGGAAAAATGGGGTTAAACTTAGGTAAAAATCTCATTGACCATAAGCACGAAGTAGTGGCATTCGATATAAACGCAAATGCGGTTGAAGAAATAAAAAAATACGGGGCCAAAGGCGCATCCAGTTTAAAGGAACTCGTTCGATCATTAGAAACCCCTAGAATTCTTTGGCTGATGGTTCCACACACCGTTGTTGATTCGGTGATTAATGAAATTACACCATTTTTAAGCAAAGGCGACATTGTAATTGATGGGGGCAATTCTAACTATAAAGAATCGATTCGGCGTTATAACGAGCTAAAGGAGATGGGAATTCACTTTATGGATGCTGGAACCTCTGGCGGGGTGGAAGGCGCTCGCAACGGAGCGTGTTACATGGTTGGAGGGGATTCTGAAGCTTGGAACATTGTCGAGCCTCTTTTCCGAGATACCGCTGTAGAAAATGGGTATTTATATACAGGAAAAGCAGGTAGCGGACATTTCTTAAAAATGGTCCACAATGGGATTGAATATGGAATGATGGCTGCCATTGGCGAAGGATTCGAAATATTAGAGAAAAGCGAATTCAATTATGACTATGAAAAAGTAGCAAGAGTGTGGAATAATGGTTCGGTTATTCGTTCATGGCTCATGGAATTAACCGAACGCGCATTTTCAAAAGATGCAAAATTAGAGGAAATCAAAGGAATTATGCATTCTTCCGGCGAAGGGAAATGGACGGTCGAAACAGCTTTAGATCTGCAAACTGCCACTCCTGTCATCGCCATGGCCTTATTGATGCGGTATCGTTCATTAGAAAACGATACATTTACAGGCAAAGTGGTAGCCGCCCTCCGCAACGAATTTGGCGGACATGCTGTAGAAAAAAATGAGAAGAAATAAACCGTTTTGGCAAACCGGGGTTTGAAGATGAAAAAGCAGCTCTCATGAAACGGTTATCTAAATAACGTTTTCTTGCCTGTTAGCGATCAGCTATCTTAAAATGCGGCTCTACATCCAAACTACCTGTTTTCCTGAACTCTACAGGAGACAGGTAGTTTCATTTTTCCTGAATTTGATGATAATCTTTTTTCGCATGCAGACCGTTTTCAGCTACGATCAGAAACTTCCAAACTATCGGTTCATGGTAAACGAACTTCCCATAAAAAAAGCCGACTCCAAACGATCACATGCAAGGTGACCGCTTGTGTCAGCTTTTTATTTCCGATAATAATCACATGAAAACCGTTTGACGATTCGGTGTGGAATAATGATTCGTTTTACCGGTTCGTTCGGGTTGGCGATTTTTTCGATTAAACTTTTCGTCGCTTCATAGCCGAGCTGGAAAATTCTTAACATAATGTCAACAATACAGGAGAAATTGATGACATTTGGAATTTCATATTTATCGAAAGTTCCTTACTTATTTATCACTATCTCTACATTAATCTCGCATTTTACGGGCTGATCCTCCAAAGTAAACGCCAAACAACCTTCTTCTTGCTTGATAGAATGTACAGATTTCCCGTTCATTCTTACCTCGGAAGCGGTGACACCTGGTATCAGAATGTGGTAGGTCCGTTGTTCAACCGACTCAGGATAGGAACCAGTTCCTGCTCCAATATTTACAATTATCTTGCCGTCCAAGTTCTTCTGACTGAACAACATAGTGCGGTATTCTCCCCGTTTATAAGCTGTTGTCTTTCCATCATCTTCATATAGCAGGAACTCACCATTCCGACCGGGATAGACGATAATGGTCATCTTATCCCATGATCGTTCCTCTGCATGTTGCATTACAGGCAATGTAGGGATGATCGACCCCGCTTTGGCATAGATAGGAATACGATCCAGAGGCGCATCAGCTTCGATCGTTCTCCCCCCCTCAACCGACTGCCACGTCCAAACATCATACCAAAGACCTTCTGGCAGGTAAACCTTGCGGGATGTTGCTCCTTCTTCCAAAACGGGAGCCACCAGCAAATTGGATCCAAAGAAGAATTGATCACAGATCTCGGTACAATTGAGATCCTCCGGCACCTCCATAACCATTGGACGCATGTAAGGTATCCCGGTGCGATAGGTTTCAAATGCACAGGAATAGATGTAAGGCAGAAAGCGGTAACGCCACTCGATGAAATTCTTTACGATTTTTTCCGTTTCTTCACCAAAAGCCCAAGGCTCACGATTTTGATGAGCACCATGGGGGCGCATGATAGGGGTAAAGGCTCCAAATTGTATCCAGCGCACATAGAGTTCAGGTGACGGTTCATTCCCTTTAAATCCACCGATGTCGCTGTTCCAGAGTGGGAGGCCGACAAGGCTCATGCTTAAAGCTACAGACAGTTGCTTCTTCAAGTCGGTCCAAGTGCTCTCCACATCGCCGGACCAGACCCCCACGCCATAACGCTGACTGCCTGCCCATCCCGAGCGACTCATGATAAACAGTCGGCGCTCTGGACAGTTTTGTTCATGCGCCAAGGCCAATGATTTATGCATTTCCAAGGCAAAAATGTTATGGACCTTTTGAGCAGGGCCGTCGTGATGGACCATATCCGGGAAGTGAACCTCCGGCTCGTTCAAGTCGGTCCACCAACCCTCTATACCCATCTCAATCAATTCCTTGTGTTGGTCGGCCCACCACTGTTTGGCAAGCGGATCTGTGAAATCAACCAACGCCGATTCTCCTGCCCAAAATGGGAATAGATAGGTTTCTCCATTTTGCTTTTTGGCAAATACTTTAATCCTGTCTCCTTCTGGGAACAAACGGCTTTCTTTTGTCACATAAGGCTCTTCAATTACGATGGGATGAAACCCTTTGCCGCGCAATCCCGCAATCATCTTTTCCGGCTGCGGGAAGGCGATACGGTCAAAGCACATATCCCCCATCTTCTTAAACCAGTAGAGATCTAGAATGATTGAATCGCACGGAATCCGTTTTTGACGGAAAGTTTCTGCCAATTCCTCCACTTCCTGACGACTCTTGTATCCAAATTTGGACTGCAAATAACCAAAAGTCCAGAGTGGAGGAATCTCCGGGCGACCCGTCAATTCCACATACTGACTGACCAAATCTTTCAGCTCTTGCCCCAAGAATAGATAATAGGTGATCGTCCCACCCTCGGCTTCATAGAACCAGATATCTTCCTTCTCCACACCGAAATCAAAACGGGCGACCCAAGGATTATCAACGAAGAGACCGTACCCCTCTGAACTGTAGATAACTGGTATCATCAATCGTGAAGGCGAAGGCAGATGTTTGTTCCAGATCGGTCGGATTGTACCACGGTGATTGAGGCGAACATCATCCTGATTGAGATCTGATTCCCCCAACCCGTAGATGCGTTCGTCACCGGAAAATTGAAAGGAAATGCGGCTCTTCCAACCGTCAAACTGATACGCCGCAGTATCAGCGCTTCTCGTTACCTCCCGGCCTGTTTCATTAAAAAAGCGAATTCCGAAGGGCACTTTGGAAATTACCGCTCTCCCCTTCGGGATGGAAACAGTAATCTCATTTTCTCTCTCTTCCGCCTGAAGCGGAAGAAACTCTTTTAGCAGAACCGAATAGGAAGGTTCCGGAACCTCTTCGCTCCAATCGGTCACTTTCAGGAACTGGACCTGGACGGTTCCTTCCTGTGGGGAGCGAATCAGAACCTTGGCTTGAAATGCATAGTACAGTTCAACTGCTGTTTCCGTAATGGTAACTTCTCTTAAATCGGTTAATGTATGCATGATGACGACTCCTTTTTTTAAACTAAAATCACATCCTCATAAACATCCAGCTGGATCAGATATTATTCTTTTACTCAATGCTCTGCACCTCATCTCCGTACTTCGATTACCCCTTGTTTGCACCTGCGCTTAAGCCTGCAATAATGTATTTTTGCAGTAACAAGAACAGAATAGTGATCGGGATCGCTACAATAATGGCTCCTGCCGCAAAAGTTGTAAATTCAGTATTTCCGCGACCGGTAACCATCTCAAACAACCCAATTGCTAGAGTTTTATTTTCGTTGGAGCGTAGAACCAATCGGGCGAAAATAAAATCCATCCATGGCCCGATAAAATTGTTAATCGCAATAAAGGTTAAAATAGGCACTGACAGAGGCATCATCACTTTGAAAAAGATGGTGGTGTGGGATGCACCGTCGATTTTAGCTGCTTCCTCCAAGCTTCTTGGCAATCCATCAAAATATCCTTTGACCAGCCATGCTCCAAATGGTATAGAACCGCCTGCATATACAAGAATCAATCCCCACAAATTGTCCAATAGGCCAATCTGGAGAAGAAGAATATATATAGCAATCATTCCCATAAAGCTAGGAAACATCTGCAGAATCAGCATCGCCATCAAACCTTGGCGGCGGCCAGGAAATCGAAAACGTGAGAAAGCATAAGCCGATGACACGATTAAAAACGTGGACAAGATCATATTCATCGTTGCAACGAATAAAGTATTTTTAAACCATTTGACATAATCAGTTTCATACCATAGATGTGTGTAATGCTTCATTGTAATTTTCTCAGGCATAAGAGTTGAACTATACAATGTGTCTCCTGGATTTAACGCCCCAATGAAAATCCAGACGATTGGATACAAAACCAAAATAGCTGAAATGATCAGAAAAGCATAGATTAGAACGGTAACCACAGCTTCCTTGAACTTTGCACCGGACAATTTTTTTGTACGTAATGGTTTTGCACTCATCTTTACATCATTTCCTCTTCTTTAAATGCTTTTGTTTGTCGGAAGTTCCAAATTGAAAATACTGCTACTACAATAAAAATCAGAATGGAAAGTACGGAAGCCATATAAAATTGGCTATGGTTCAAAGTCAGCTTATAGATCCAAGATATTAACAAATCAGTTGAACCTGCATAAGTATATTTGCCATCGGCAGGTCCCCCTTGGGTAAAGAGGTAGATGACGTTAAAGTTATTGATGTTTCCAGCAAAGCTCATGATTAAAAGTGGAGAAGTATAGTACATTAATAAAGGAAAAGTAATTGAGCGAAATTTTTGAAATGTGCTTGCTCCGTCTACTTCTGCCGCTTCGTATAATTCCTTGTCAATATTCGTCAACACACCTGCAATTAATGCCATCCAGAACGGGAATCCCAACCAAATATTTATGGTCACTAGAGCTACTTTTGCCCAAAATGGATCGGACAGCCAAGGAATAGGATCAATTCCTAAAGTGGATAAATACTGGTTCAAAGGACCGAATTGACCGTTGAAAATATTTCGAAAAACAAGGATAGAAATAAATTGGGGAACAGCCCAGGGCAATATGAATATTGTTCTCCACATTCGTTTCAGGCGAACTTTATTATGATTAATAATTAAAGCAAAGAACATCCCCACAAAAAACGTGGTGAAAGTAGCTAGAATAGCCCATATGATGTTCCAAGTCGCTATCCCATAAAATGTCTTGCTCCATGCTTGTAATCTAAATAAATCAATAAAATTCTGGAACCCCACCCAATCCACTAGGTTTTTTGGAGGCAAATGATTGGGGGAAGAAAAGTTAGTAAATGCAATCAGAATACCAAAAGTCAATGGAAGAACGGAAAGAAAGAGAGTAAAGATTGCAGCAGGAGTCAAAAGAATGTAAGCATATCCATACTCCCATGATTTTTTCAATGATTCTATAAAACTGTTTACTTTTTCTCCGGTCTCGTGAAGTTTGCCTGTTTTATAGGCATCACGAATATTATAGATATAAAATAACAGGAAAATAACAAGGACTATAACAATTATCAATCCCTCTATCATCAAGAAGATGGAATGATCTCCTTCTATGACTACCCTTCCCCTTCTTCGAACCTGAGCTTGCTCACCTAAGGTGATCAAGCCCCATAAACCGTTCACAATCGGGTTTGTCAAAAAAACAATTACATATATTTCTACCAGAGCATATAAAATTCCTTTGATGTACTGCCGATTATAAATTTGTCCCAGACCCATAAAAAGGAAGGATAATACCGCAGCTGTACTTGCTTTCTTGGTTTGGCGGCGTTCTGGTTCTGCAACTAAATTGGGTGTTGGAGACATGCAAAGATCCCCTTTCCGTTTTTTTTCACATTAAGAATCAATGCCCTCCGAAACAGAGAGCATTGATTCAATTTTCTATCTCGTTGCTACTGACCCTGAGTGGCAATTCCCGCTTTAATCTGGTCAACCGCCGCATCCAGAGCTTCTTTTGGATCTTTTCCATCATTCCAAATCGTAGTGAGAGCAGATGCCATAGGTTCCCAGACCATTGGCATTTGTGGAATGTTTGGCATTGGCACTGCATATTTTGCTTGCTCCAAGAATGCCGATGCAATTTCATCATTTTTTATAGTTTCATTGTCTAGAAGAGATTGAACCGGTGGCAATTGCCCAGTCATTTCAAAACGTTTTAGTAGCATTTCTTCACTCGTTGCAAATTTGGCGAATAAGGAGGCTGCGTTCGGATACTTTGTATAAGCATTTACATAAAATGTGCGAATACCAGAAAAACTTGTAGGTGTTTGACCGTTCTCCAATTTAGGCAACGGTATGACACCGAAGTTCACGCCAGCATCGCGATGGCCCGCTACAGCCCAAGGTCCATCAATATTGAAAGCTAGTTTTCCTTCGTTAAATAAAGATTGTTTCACATCATAAGTAATATCTTCCACCTTCAAAGGCAAGATTTCTTTATGAATACGTTGCATTAACTTTCCTGCTTTTACAGCTCCTTCATTATTCAAACCAATGTCTTTCGGATTGGTATTGTTATCACCGAATACATAACCACCGTATCCGCCGATAAATGAGTATACAAAATACAAGTTCGCTACTTCCATCATGAATCCATATTTATTGTTTCTAATATCAGTCAATTCTTTAGCTTGTGTAATCAGTTCATCCATGGTTTTAGGTAATTTCTTTACCAGATCTTTGTTGTAGAATAAAGCATATGTTTCAATAGACGTAGGATAGCCGTAAAGAGTTCCATCAACTGTCGTCCCCTCAATAGCAGATTTCATAAACTTATCTTGATACTCTTCTGGGAAAAAGTTTTCTAAAACCAATCCTGCTGATACCATAGATCCTAGATGATCGTGTGGAGCAGCAAACACATCTGCCGCAAGTCCAGCCGGACCATCCGTTTTGA
Organism: Geobacillus subterraneus; assembly: GCF_001618685.1. GTDB lineage: Bacteria > Bacillota > Bacilli > Bacillales > Anoxybacillaceae > Geobacillus > Geobacillus subterraneus. The sequence continues at coordinate 2,555,379 of NZ_CP014342.1, forward strand.
GCTTTTCAGGCGCATCAGTATGTCCTACTTCTTCAAAAGTTACCGGCACCCCATACTTTTTGGTAAATTCTTCAGCCACATATTTGGTCCATTCACCAATTGCTCCGCCAGATTCCCAGACTTTCAGTTTAGCACCTTTTTCTGGTTTAATTTCTTTACTATCTCCTTCATTTGTACTTGCCGGTTCATTCTTCCCGACACTTTTGTGGGATGATGTTGGTCCGCAAGCCGCCAGCAAACTGAATACCAGCACCATCACTGCCAAAATTGAGATACCCCTTCTCTTTTTCTTCATTTTCCCTCTCCTTCCATATGGCTAAATCATTCATACCATTAAAACCCATAATAAAACCCATAAACAAATACTTTTGAGCAATCGTTTGCATATATATTTAAAAAAATAATACGTATATGTAAGGGGTTTCAATGGTATTTTACCTTAATTATAAAAGCCTAGAAACAAAAAAGCAATAATTTTTTATATAGTCAATGAAGTGCAAACGTTTGATAAATTTACAAAAAATTAAATTAAAAAAATTAAATTCTAGTCTACAAATGGTACCGTCAAGAATTTTGTGTAATGTAAGATAGATAGGGTATCTCTGAAATGGATTTAGAATAGAGTGGGGCTGTTTCCTCCACACAGGAGACTGAATATTCAGTCTCCTGTGTGGAAAGGGTGAATCCCCTTATTTACAATATATGGTTAATTGTAACGTTCTTCAAACATTCGCTGGAGGGCTTCCTGTGCTTCGGCAAATCCTCTTAACTTTCGTCCTGCCCATTTCTCATTAAAGTCTTGGATGGTCAAATACACGACTTTTTCAGCGGCTTCTAAACTACTCAGGCTGTTCATCGGCTTTAGACGTTTCCGAATCTCCTTGATTGTTCGTTCGATGGCATTCGTCGTATAAATCACACTTCGAATACTGCTTGGATAATCCATAAATGTAAGGAGGACATCCAACTCATTGGCCCAAGATTGAGCTTCTCTCGGATACTTGCTGGACCATTTCGACTCAAACTGTTGAAACATCTGTAACGCAATTTCCTTATTCGGTGCGCGATAAATCAGTTTGAGATCCTCTGCCACTTCAAATTGATCTTTTTTCCGAACACGATTTAAGGTATTACGGACTTTGTGAACGACACAGCGCTGTACATCGGCTTTCGGATAAACGGCTTTAAAGGCCTCCTCCAGGCCCGGAAGGCCATCGAATACGCCCAGAAGCACTTCTTGTACCCCTCTTTTGTAGAGCTGTTGAAGAATCTCTTGCCATCCGTAGGCACTTTCTTGTCCACCTACGAAGAAATCGAGAATTTCACGATACCCTTCTTCGTTTACACCTAACACCACATAAATAACCTCTTTCTCCACGGTATCGCGACGAAGTTTCACGTACAAGCCATCCAAATATAAGACCGAATATCGCTTGGGTAGGGGACGTGTATGCCATTTCACAATGTCTTCCTTTACCACATCCGTGATATGACTAATCGTTGTTGGGGAGTAGGCATTTCCTAGAATTCGTTCAATAAACTTGCCAATTTCACGCGTACTCATGCCACTTTGATACATCTTAATGATCGCTTCCTCGAGCCAGCCGGTGTGGCGTTGGTAGGGAGCGAACAATTGGGTTTGAAATTCTCCGTTTCGGTCTCTAGGGACCAAAAGACCTTCAATCCGACCGTATTGCGTATCTAGATTTCGCTGATAGTAGCCGTTTCTCGTATTCGACGTTCCAGCCTGTTCTATTTCGAGGAAATTTTTTATTTCTTCACGCATAATCAGCTCTAATTTTTCCTTTATAAACTGGCGAATCGCACTTTCCAGTTGATGAGCCCAGTCTACATTCGGTATACTTTTAGACATAGGTAGGGTTCTCCTTTCTCTGGAATGTGTTATGGCCAAATCAGAGAATACCCTACCTTTTTTCTTTTGTTCTAGCAAAATGCTTTACACAAAATTTTATACATCATCCTACAAATCAATATTACATAACAGTTTTTGTAACTATGCTGATTGCTAATTAAATTTTATGTCACAAAAAAAGGAGCCGACAACTATGCCGGATCCAATATATTACCTTAATTCAGCTTTTAGTTATCCCAAAAATATAAAGGGGTGTCAATAGTACCGGTCGAACTGTTCGGTGCGGTAAATACTCTGTTGCTCCTGCTTTCCCAAATGACATTTCCATTGTTATCTTTTTTGATAAACTTGAATTCAAAAGTAGCTCCCTTGGGCACACTCACTGGCAAGAACCATTCTGGATAGTTCGGATTTAACATCGCCTCAGACGATTGGTTCGGATCCCAGTTTCCCAACTCTGGAATGTTTCCGACAACATAAATGTTTTCCCCCCAATTCGTTGTGGCATTCACATGAAAAATTACTTGCACCTGATCGCCGGATAGGACCTCATATCGGAAAGGATTACTGGTTACAGATCCTTTTGTAACTGTAATATTTTGAATTCCAGGATTAGTGTTTGGAACTATAGCCTCAATCATTTGATCGCTGTTTGACACCACAGTAGCAACAGTAGAACCGAATTTGACTGTTACGCTTCCTCCTAATCCAGTACCGTAAATGTAAACGGTATTACCGGGACGTCCCATGGTGGAAATAACGTCGCCAATCCTTGGAGTTAAAGTCCCCAATGATGGGTTATACGACCAGACATTGACCTCTCCTCCAGACAAGGTAAAGCTAGAAATTTTGTTTTGACCGTTGACATTATTTACGCTCATTGAACTCCCATATAACAGTCCACCCAGTACATCACTATAGGTTCCTACTGGAAGAGTCGTATCTAACTCCGGAATGGTAAACGTTTGATCCGGTTGTCGGTTTACCGCTACAATTACTTGTTTATCATAGAACTGTCTTTTAAAGACCAGTACATCATTTGTGCTGTATAAAATTTCTGTGGTTCCATAGGCAATAGCTTCATTATTTTTTCTTAAGTTTGAAAGCTTTTGAATGACTTTATATGCAGTGGTATTTTCATCGAAGTTAGTAGAAGTCTGCATAAACATCCGACCCGCAATGTCACTTGAGTCTGACGGCATCAGATATTGCTCTGTTCCGTAATAAATGTTAGGAATCCCACGTGATGTCATCAAGACAGCGAGAGCTGCATGATAAGGTTTATCGTTTGGTTGAATATAGCGAAATCTTGTTACATCATGATTATCCAAGAAAGTAACTGTTTGATTTTCATAAATGTAATCATTACTTGTCTTGATCATCATATCACCAAAGGAACTCATCGTTTCAGAAAAGTTCCCAAATGCGTTTGTGGCCGCACGGAAATATTCAAAATCCAAGTTGTTGACTCCTGTTCGTTCAGGAAATGTCCGGTACTCATCATACTTGGGATCCGGTCTTCCAATGAAAAATTCACCAAAATGGGTAACCGGGCCACCTGCATCTGAATCAATTGCATCTTTAAATCCCTTCACAAATGCAGGATTCATATGCAAAGTGGCATCATGTCGAAAACCATCGATCCCTTTTGATTTCCAAAATTTAGCTGCTTTCTCCAAATGTTCAACCACTAGTGCATTTTCCTGAGAATAATCAGCCAAAGAACCTAGATCTTTGTAACGGTAGCCAAAACGAGAAGTATCGTTGCCCCGGTCACCCAGACCATGGAAAAAACCATTCACGTCGTTATGTGGATCCGCCAGGAGATTCTCAACTTTTCCATCACCGTTGTAATCCGCAGGCTCTCCATTAGCATCAAATACGTAATTGCCATTCGCATCCTTGTCAGGTTCATATAATTTACCATCTTCAGGCGCAAAATTCAATGTCGGGTTTTGCCAACGACTCGAATGATTGGATACAAAATCTATCACTAGTTTAATTCCATTTTGATGCAAAGCATCGCGTAGTCTAATAAAATCTTTCATAGTACCAAAATGTTTGTTAGTTGCAAAATAATTTCTTGCATGGTAACCGTGGAAACTGGTCCAACGATTAATACTTCCATCTGATTGATAATCTTCTATCACAGTGTCCCTATTTTCATAAGGAGCGGAAATCCAAACGGCAGTTATCCCCATATTTTTTAAATAAGGAATTTTATCTATGATTCCTTGGAAATCACCGCCTTGATACAACTTTAAATCTTTTCCGTTCCCCTGGTTATTGCCGTCCGGATCATCAAACAGGGTAGGATCAAAACCAGGAGGCTTGTTATTTGATGGGTCGCCATCAAAAAAACGGTCCGTCACGATCTGATATATTGTGTCTTTCGGGGTAACTGGTCCTAAAGCTCCTGTAGATGTAGTCGCCTCAGTCCTGGAAAACGAAAAACCAAATGAAGAATAGAGCAATAGAGCAAGAAGAAAAACGAGATATGATTGTTTAATGAATTTTGGAACCTTCCACATGCCATTTCTTCCTTTCTTTTAAAATAATATGACGTAAAAAAACTACCTTCTTACTGATATACTTTTTCTTATGACATTTCTATGGGCAACACCACCTCCTATTCATTGAGCATCTCATTTTGATCTATTTAAGAAGTCAATAAACTAACCGTCACTCGTTAATTTGTTATAATATTCTGACTAAAAATTATAAAGGCAGGAATCTGCATTGACTCGATGACAATCCATCAAAGCCAATCACTTAGATATCACTAATAATCGATATACCCATGATCTCTACATTCAACTCACATTTCGCACCCTCCCAACGAAAATCGGGAGGATTTTTTCGTTCCGATGTCGAATGAATCCTTGACACACAAGGAAAGTGAAGGAGTTTTTCTCTCATGAACGTTCAAGTCAAAAAGGTCTATCGTAATGATTATTTGAATATAATAAGTGCCCTATTCAAGAAACTGGGCCTGCCCCAATTGATTGACCATCTCGTTCCCGTTGATCCACAGTGCCAGACTCGAGTCAGCGATGCCGTTCAGGCCATCATCTACAATCTGTTTGACGGCCGGCAAGCCCTCGTTCACGTGGAACGATGGGCTCAGGAGGTCGATTGTGAGAAACTCATCCGTCCCGGTCTCCATCCTTCCTGGTTGAACGACGATGCCTTGGCTCGTCATCTCGACCGCTTGTATGAGGCCGACATTCACAAGGTGATCAGCACTTGCTTGATTCACATTTATCGCAAAGAAGGCCTTTCCCTCCGAGCCTTTCACGCCGATACGACGGACAAGACGGTTTACGGCGCGTATGAATCGGCCTCATTAGAGGCTTTGCAGATCACACATGGCTATAACCGCCATCATCGTTGGCAAAAACAGATCGGCTTCGGACTGGTCGGCAACGAGGACGGCATCCCGTTTTACGGCGATGTGCACGACGGCAACCTGCCTGACAAAACGTGGAATCCGGAGGTGCTGTCCCGTGTCCACGAACAGCTCAAACAAGCCAAGATGGAAGACGAATGGATTTACGTGGCCGATTCCGCCGCGATGACAAAAGACACTCTGGCGCAAACCAAAGCGGCCAACGCCTTTTTGATCACCCGAGGCCCTTCGTCGCTTCGGATCGTGAAACGGGCATTAGCGGAGGCCGATTCGGCCCACATCCCGTGGAGCGACCCCTTTACCCTGGCGGAGAGAAACGGCGCCACGTACCGGGTATGGGAAACATCCTCCACCTATGAAGGCCACCCCGTTCGGCTGATCGTCGTCGAATCGAGTGCGCTCGACCAGCGAAAAGGAAAGACGCTCGAAAAAGAACGAACCAAAGAAGCGGAGCTTCTTCGCGAGGAACAAGCCCATTGGGAGCGCCACCCTTTCTCGTGCCGGGAAGACGCTGAACAAGCCTTGGCGTCCCTCAAGACGTCCCTTCGCCCACGGTTTCATCAGGTCAAGGCCGCGGTCAAAGAGATCGTACGCCCGAAAAAACGGCGCGGACGGCCGAAAAAAGGGGCGGAACCCGAGATGGAGACGCGGTATCTCTTGCGCCTTGACGTCGAATTCGACCAAAACGCGTGGGAACAGGCAAGACGGAAAGCGTCCCGGTTTGTCCTCGTCACGACCGTTCCGGAGGAATGGAAGGGCCAACAAATGGATGCCCAAGAGATCTTGAAGCTATATAAAGGGCAGATCTCGGTGGAAATGAACTTCGCTTTTTTGAAAGACCCTTTTTTCACGGATGAGATCTATGTCAAAAAGCCAGAACGAGTTGCGGTATTGGGCTATTTGTTTCTCTTGGCCTTGGCCATTTACCGCGTCTTTCAGCGCCGGGTGCGCCAGTTCATCACACCCGAACACCCATTAAAGGGCGCCGGAGGCCGCAAGCTGACCCGACCGACGGGGCAGGCGATTTTCCAGCTGTTTCAATATGTGAACGTCGTCCTCCTGGAGCTGCCGGATGGACGCATCCAACGCTCACTGGATCGCTCCCTCACCCCTGAACAACGAAGGATTCTGCAGGGGTTGGGGCTGGATGAGAGCATTTACGTGTAACGTCATACGGAACGACCAGCGATGGTAAAAAAAGGATAGCCATCGCTCGTCGTGTTGGTCAAAAAGTTATTCTGAAAAACTAAATAAAAAATCCTTTGTTTTGACCTTGTTAGGGTGCGAAATGTGAGATTCAAACAAGCAGATACGGCTGAAAATCCATTTAAATTTTCGGTTGCCATTTTGGACTCTCTTGCAAAGAAGGCGGGATTTCAATCACGAGATTCCGTCATAAGGAACCCGTGTTCACATCAAAGACTTTTGTCAACCTGGCTAATGTTGATGATTCATTTCAAATGGTGTTCATGTACCAAGGGAAAAGGGAGTTCTTATCAACACCTATGAGGAGCGCATGCGAATCATTGTTTATGGCACCAGACTCTATAGTGGGAACCAATTACCAATAAAAAGGATTGTTTTGCAGATTGACCTTTAAAATATAAGAAAATAATCAAAACGATTTTTTCATTTTTCGATTTTGTACGTAACCAACTAAATTTCTCCAATGACTTAAAACCTTATCTATTTTATTGGTCCATCTTTTCTGTATCCCAATAAAGAGGGAGCGATAAGCTTCTTAAGTTATAGAGATACACGTGATGAAGTACGTCCAATCGCTATATCTTGTGAGTGAAGAAACGATCGACAATTTACTTTATCTAGTAAGTATCGAAATCGATTTTTTTGCTAAGGGCAGCCACCCGCTAACCCCGTTCAAGATTTTTACCTTATAGGTAACTCCCGTTTTGAGCATATTATCCCCCCTAACCGCCTTTTCGCGGCTAGGGGAAGCTTTATTTCCTGCCATCGTTGCACGAAAAACGCTCAACAATGCGATGCGGAATAATAATGCGCTTGACTGGTTCATTTGGGTTGGCGATTTTTTCGATTAAACTTTTTGTTGCTTCATAACCGAGCTGGAAAATGTGAATGTCAACGGATGTAAGCGGCGGGCGCGACATTTCGGCGAGCAAGGTGTTGTTAAAGCTGACGATCGACACATCTTCCGGAACGCGCAGGCCGATTTCATCGAGCGTTTTGACCATCCCGAGCGCCATGAGATCGTCGGCGACCACCAGCCCGGTCGGCGGCTCAGGCAAAGAAAGCAGCTCTTTCATCGCCTCTTGGCCGCCTTCTTGCAAAAACTCTTCATGAACAACATATTCCGGTCGGTACGGCAGCCCGGCTTCACGGAGCGCCTCTTCATAGCCGGTTTGGCGGTCGATGGTCACCAAATATTGCGGATTGCCGCCGACAAAGGCGATGCGTTCATGGCCGTGGGCGATTAAATAGGTCGTGGCGTCTTTTCCTGCCTGCACGTTGTCGTTGTCGACATGGGTCACTTGGTCCGCCTTTTGGTGCGGCTTGCCGATGACGACGAATGGGAAGTCATGTTTTTGCAAGTATTTCATCAGCTTGTCGTTTTGCCTTGAATAAAGCAAAATGACGCCGTCAACGCGCCGCCCTTGCAGCATCTCGACAACCCGCTCGTAAATGTCACTCTCTTTTTCCCCGGTCGACATTTGCAAGGCGTACCGCTTTTCATGGGCGGCTTTGCTGATGCCGCGGATGACTTCCGGGAAAAACGGGTTTTGCAGCGCTTGGTCGGCGGAGCTCGGCATGACGATGCCGATCACTTGCGTCGCTTGGCTGGCGAGGCTGCGGGCGATAAAATTCGGATGGTAGCCGAGCTCTTTCATCGCCTCGCGCACTCGCTGCTTCGTTTTCTCGCTGATGCGCGGGCTGTCAGCGATCACCCGCGATACGGTCGACGGCGCGACATTGGCCCGCTTGGCGACATCTTTAATCGTAACGGTCATAGACTCCCTCCTCTCTAGAAATGTTGATGCATCGCGGCTTTCCTTATTCATCTGCCCGTTTGGCTCGTTTTTTCACCATGTATAAAAACAAGATGAATAGCGCGTAAACCGCGACTAGCGTGGCGATAAACGGCACGTTCACCCCCGTTTTTTCCCGCAGCTTGTACACTTCCGCCGTTTCGCGTTCCAATACAAGATCGTAGCCGTCTTCATCGCCGCGGACGAGGTCATCGAGCAAAAAACCGCGCAATTCCTTGTTTTTTGGCAGCTGGTCATTCGTTAAATGGACGTGCTGCGTTTCGCCCGTGTTGTTAATGGCAATGACCGTCGTTTCCTCTTTGTACCGGCGTTGAAACACCGCCATGCCGTCTTTCTCATACAAGAGCGTAAAATCGCCGCGCCGCAACGACGGCAGCTGCTGGCGGAGCGGGCCGATTTTCTTTAAATAATCGATAATTTCCGGATCAGCCCGGAAGTCCATCAATCGGCGGTTATCCGGGTCCGGACCACCGTTCATCGCGATTTCCGTTCCGTAGTACATGATCGGAATGCCCGGAGCAGTGAACAAATACGTCATCGCTACCTTAATGCGCGAAATCGGATTGTTGCGGTTGTCAATCGAAAGTTTCGTAAACCGCACGGTATCGTGATTGTCCAAAAACGTCCCGAGCAAGTACGGGCGGTCGTAAAACGTTTTGTTGTATTCCCAGGCGTCATACAACGGCCGGAGCGATGCATCGCGCCTAGCAAGCGACTGCTTCACCGCGCCATACAGCGGATAATCGACAAAACCGTCGATGCCGTATTGGCCGTACTCGGCAATATAGCGCGGATCGTCGCTCCACACTTCGCCAAGAAGGAAAAAGTCTTGTTTCACCGATTTCACTTCTTTGGCGAACTCCTGCCAAAATGATTTTGGCACATGGCGCACCGTATCGAGGCGATAGCCGTCAATGTCCGTTTCTTTGATCCACCATTTGGCCGCATCGATTAAATATTTCTTGACTTCTGGATTTTCCTGCGCTAAATCCGGCAGCCCATACACCCATCCGTTTTCTAGTTGTGTTTGATCATTCCAGTCGAAAATCTCTTTTTTCGGATGGAACCAATCTTTTTTCGCCGGGTCGCGAAGCCATGGATGGTCGTAGCCGACATGGTTGGCGACAAAGTCCAAGATGACTTTCATATGGCGCTTGTGCGCTTCTTTGACAAGCGTCTTCAAATCATCCAGCGTGCCGAAATGCGGATCAACGCGATAAAAATCTTTGATCCAATACCCATGATAGCCGCCCGGCATGTTTTCAAAAATCGGCGTCAGCCAAATGGCGGTAAACCCCATTTCCTTAATATAATCGAGCTTCGCTGTCACCCCTTTTAAATCACCGCCAAAATATCCTTTTGGGTCGTTGACATTGATGTCTTGGTCGTTCGTCGGATCCATATTGTTGAAACGGTCGACCATAATGAAATAAATCGCTTCATCTTGCCACGTCCGTTCTTCTTTTTCCGCCGCCGTAGCCGGCATGGCATAAAAAAGAAGGAACGGAAGGATGAACAGTACAACAAGACGGTTCCCCATTTCCGTTTCCCTCCTTTACTGTCCGTTTGTCCGCTTGGAAACGGGTAAGCCCACTATTTATGATAGCGGTTCTTACCCTTTTGTGCCACCTGCTGTTAAGCCGGAAATCAAATATCGCTGCAAGAACAAAAAGACGATGGCAATCGGAGCGGCAATCAAAATCGAACCGGCGGCAAAGCGGGTGAAATTGTTGGCAAACCGGTCGCTGATGAAATTGAACAATCCGACCGCCAGTGTAAATTTGTCCGGATCGCGCAAGACGATCGACGGCAGCAAAAAGTCCGTAAACGGCGCCATGAAATTAAACAAGGCGACAACGGCCAAAATCGGCTTGGCTAGAGGCAGCATGATGCGGAAAAAGACGCCGAAATGGCCGGCTCCGTCCATGCGTGCCGCCTCGTCCAATTCGCGCGGGATCGTGTCAAAATAGCCTTTCACAAGCCAGGCGTTAAACGGGATTTGCCCGCCGACATAAATGAGAATGAGCCCCCAAAGCGAATCAAGCAGGTGGAGCATGTTCAGCAAAATATACAGCGCCACCATCGCCATAAGCGAGGGAAACATTTGCAAGACTAAAAACAAATACAGCCCCGTTTTCCGCCCGACGAATTTGTAGCGTGAAAACGCATAAGCGATGAGCGCCGTAAAGAAAACGGACAACACCGCGTTCACCGCCGCAACAAACAAGCTGTTTTTATACCAAAGCAAGTAATCGCTTTGCGGGCTGGTAAACAGCCACTTGTAATGCTCGAGCGTCCATTTTTCCGGAATGATCGACGCCGAGTACAAGCTCGTGCCCGGATTGAGCGACATGCTGATGGTCCAAAGAAGCGGATAGGCAATGACAACAAACATAAACGCAATAAACAAGTAAATGAGCGTGACTTCAATATGCGATTTCCATTTGCGGTTCATTACATGTTCCCCTCCTCTTTAAAGGAACGGGTGCGCCGGAATTGGTAAATAGCAAATCCGCTGACGATCAAGCCGATGATGAGCGAGATCGCAGCTGCCATATTGTAGTTGTTCGTCGTAAACGTCAAATCGTACACCCACGAAATGAGAATGTCCGTTCCGCCGGCATTTTGTCCGCGCACCGCCGGACCGCCATCATTAAATAAGTAAATGATGTTAAAGTTATTAAAATTCCCCGCGTATTGCATAATCAACAGCGGTGCGGTGGCGTACAGCACATGCGGCAAGGTGATCGATTTGAACTTTTGCCAGCGCGTCGCCCCGTCGATATCGGCCGCTTCGTACCAATCGCGGGAAATGCTTTGCAAGACACCGGTAAATAACGCAAAGACAAACGGGAAACCAAGCCATGTTTGAATCAAGATGAGCGCCACTTTCGTCCAAAACGGGTCAGTCATCCACGGAACCGACAACCCGAACAAGCTCAACACCTCACGGTTGATCGCCCCGAATTTATCGTTAAACATCGCGGCAAACACTAAAATCGTAACAAACGCCGGCACGGCCCACGGCAAAATGAGCACCGTGCGGATGAATCGTTTAAACTTAATGCGCGGATCGTTGACGAGCAGCGCCAAAAACAGCCCAAGTGCAATTTGCATCGTCGTCGCTACGACCGTCCAGACGATCGTCCATGCAAGGACGCTGAAAAACGTGCTTTTCCAAATCGGGATGGAGACTAAGTTTTTGAAGTTTTCAAATCCGACCCAATTCAACAAATGCCGCGGCGGCGAATGATACAAGTTGTAGTCCGTAAAGGCGAGCGACACCATGAACAACAGCGGCAGCACAACGATAAACAAAAGCATGACAAGCCCAGGCGTGACAAAGATGTACGGAAACCCTCGGTCCCATGCGTTCCGGCACGATTCAACAAGCGAGGGAAACGGCTCGCCGCGCTGCCGCCGGCGGGCGTCGTTGCGGGCGTCAATGACGTTGGCAACGTGCAACGCAACGGCAAAAGCGATGATGATCACGGAAACAAGCCCTTGAATCAACAAGAAAATCGAATGATCGAGCATCGGAATTTCGCCGAGGGTCACCAGTCCCCACAGCCCGATGTTCAAAAAGTTATAAAAGGTGATAAGGAACGCCGCTTCGATGATGAGGAACAAAATTCCTTTGATATAGCGGCGGTTGTACAATTGTCCAAGGCCGGCAAACAGCAATGACAGCGCCATCGCCACCGCCGGCCGATGACGGACGTTCGCTTCCGGCATCGGAACTCCCTCCTATCGATGGATAAGAACGGTGGATAGGGATGATCCTATCCACCGCCATATGACGTATTATTTTCCAGCACCGCTAGCCGCGATTTTGTCTTGAATCGTTTTGACCGCTTCGCTGAGCACTGCTTTCGGATTATCGCCTTTCGCGATAAATTGCAGCGCGTTGCCCATCGGCTCCCATACTTGCGACATTTCCGGCACGTTCGGCATCGGCTCGCCGTATTGGATTTGCTCGGCAAAGCCGGCGATCAGCGGGTCGTTCGTGATTTTTTCGTTCGTCAACGCTTTTTCGTTTGCCGGCATTTCCCCGGCGACTTCATAGTAATGAAGTGAATTTTCCTCGTTCGTCACAAACTTCATGAAATCGACTGCCCACTCTTTGTTTTTCGAATAAGCGGACAACATCCATGTTTTGGCACCCACAAACGATTTCGGATGTTCGCCGTTGTCGAGCACCGGCAGCGGCGCTGTCGCCAGCTTGTCGCCTAACGCTTCCTTGTACGAAGCAATGTTCCACGGGCCGGTGATGGCGACCGCTACGTTCCCTTTCGTAAACAGCCCGTTCATAATATCGCCGGTAATTTCTTTCGGAATGTATCCGTTTTTAAACCACGATTGGACAAGCTCCGCTCCTTTAACCGCCCCGTCGTTGGCCAAGCCGATGTCGCTCGTATCGTATTTGCCGTTTTCATTTTTGAACACATAGCCGCCATAGCCGGCGAAGAACGGATAAACGAAGTAGAAGTTCGTCGCTTCCATTAAAAAGCCGTATTGGTCTTTGGCCGCATTCGTTTTTTCTTTGGCGATCTTCATCAACTCATCCATCGTTTTCGGCGCTTCCGGCACTAAATTTTTGTTATAGAACACGCCGTATGTTTCCACGACCGCCGGCACACCGTACGTTTGGCCGTCATACGTCACCGCATTGACAGCGGTCTCGCTGTACTCGTCTTTCGCATCGCCAAGATCAACCGGATCGGCCAAGCCTTGCAGCACAATGTCGCCGATGCGGTCATGCGGCTGGTAGAACACGTCCGGCCCTTTGCCGGCTGGGCCGTCAAGCGCCAATTTTTTCGTTTGGTCAAGCATGTTGACGGCGACCATTTCGATTTTGATTCCGGTTTTTTCCGTGTACTTTTGGAAAATATCCTTCAATGCTTGTTTTTGTTTTTCATCATCGTTCACCCAAACGACCAGCTTTTCCGGTTTCTTCGCTTCTTCGGTCCCATTGTTGGTCTGTTTTGGCTGCTCCGCATCCCGCTTCGGCCCGCAGGCGGAAAGCAGACCGACAAAGAGCACCGCCATGAGAAACAACGACAACGCTTTTCTCATAATCCCCCTCCTATTTACCATGACAGAATCTTCGCAGTCCAATCATAAGGAAATCGTTTGCACAAACAAACCAAAACCATTTCTATGAAAACGATTGCACTGCTTATCTCTATTATACCTCCTAATTTTCATTTTACAAGCTTTTTTTCTACTAAATTTGACTTTTCCCCTCCCTTTTCGTACTCTTGAATCAGAGGATAATAATGATGCAAACGATTGCTTTTGAAAATATGAAGGAGGAGAGGCCAAATGAGGAAAGAAGCAATCCACCACCGACCGACCGATAACTTCGCCTATGCCTATGATGGCGAAACGCTTCATCTTCGGCTTCGGACCAAAAAAGGGGATGTCGACAAGGTGGAGCTGCTGCACGGCGACCCATACGAATGGCGGAACGGCGCTTGGCAGTTTCAAACGATGCCGATGCGAAAAACGGGAAGCGACGAGTTGTTTGACTATTGGTTCGCCGAAGTCAAACCGCCATACCGCCGGCTGCGCTACGGGTTTATGCTGCACTCAGGAGAGGAGAAGCTCATTTATACCGAAAAAGGGTTTTACGTTGAGGCGCCAATCGATGACACGGCTTACTACTTTTGTTTTCCCTTTGTTCATCGGGGCGACTTGTTTGAGGCGCCGGATTGGGTCAAGGATACAGTCTGGTATCAAATTTTCCCTGAGCGGTTCGCCAACGGCAATCCGGCGATCAGCCCGGAAGGAGCGCGCCCATGGGGGAGCGAAGATCCGACGCCGACGAGCTTTTTTGGCGGCGATTTGCAGGGGATTATCGACCATCTCGATTACCTTGTTGACCTTGGTGTGACCGGCATTTACTTGACGCCGATTTTTCGCGCGCCGTCCAACCATAAATACGATACCGCCGATTATTTTGAGATCGATCCGCATTTTGGGGACAAAGAAACGTTGAAAACACTCGTCCAACGCTGCCATGAAAAAGGCATCCGCGTCATGCTTGATGCCGTATTCAACCATTGCGGCTACGAGTTCGCCCCGTTTCAAGATGTGTTAAAAAACGGCGAGTCCTCAACATATAAGGATTGGTTTCACATTCGTGAATTTCCGCTGCAAACCGAGCCGCGGCCGAATTACGACACGTTCGCGTTCGTTCCGCAAATGCCAAAGCTGAACACCGCCCATCCGGAAGTGAAGCGTTATTTGCTTGATGTCGCGACATATTGGATTCGCGAATTTGATATTGATGGCTGGCGGTTGGATGTTGCCAATGAAATCGATCACGAGTTTTGGCGCGAGTTCCGCCGGGTGGTGAAGGCGCAGAAACCGGACATATACATCCTTGGGGAAATTTGGCATGACGCGATGCCATGGTTGCGCGGCGATCAGTTTGATGCCGTCATGAACTACCCGTTTACGGACGGGGCGCTCCGTTTTTTCGCCAAAGAAGAGATGGGCGCGCGCCAGTTTGCCGATCGAATGGTGCGTGTGCTTCATTCGTACCCAAACAACGTCAATGAGGCCGCGTTCAATTTGCTCGGCAGCCATGACACGCCAAGAATCCTCACCGTTTGCGGCGGCGATGTCCGCAAAGCAAAACTGTTATTTTTGTTTCAGCTGACGTTCACAGGTTCGCCGTGCATTTATTATGGAGACGAGATCGGCATGACGGGCGGAAACGACCCAGAGTGCCGGAAATGCATGGTGTGGGATCCGGAGCAACAAAACAAAGAACTGCGCCAGCACGTCAAGCAGCTGATCGCGCTGCGCAAACAGCATCAGGCGCTGCGGCGCGGGGAAATCACCTTTCTTCATGCCGATGACGAAACAAACTCTCTTATTTATGAAAAAACAGATGGCAACGAAACCGTGTTGGTCATTATTAATCGGAGCGGCGAAAAAGCCGATATCCCGATCCCGCTTGACGTAAGAGGAAAATGGCTCGTCAACCTCTTGACCGGGGAACGGTTTGCGGCTGAGGCGGAAACGCTTTGCGCCGTTTTGCCGCCATACGGGTTTGTCCTCTATGCGGTGGAGCACTGGTGAGCCTGTTTCGCAGGCAACTAAGATCCGCAGCCAATCAGTGAATACCGGTGCAGCTGCCGACTGAGTACCGGCGTTACACGCGCTGGGCGATGCGCCGGTACTCAGTCGGCGTCATCCCCTCCATTTTTTTAAATAAACGTGAAAAATAAGCACTGTCATCAATGCCCACCCGTTTCGCGATGGCCTCAATCGTTTCATTCGTTTCCGCCAGCCATTGTTTCGCCTTTGACAACCGATAATACGCCAAATAATGGCTGAAGCCCATCCCGATCGTTTTCTGCATGCACCGGGTGATGTAATCCGGGTGAAAGCGAAGCTCGCGAGCGAGCCTCTCCAACGTCACTGACTCGTGAAAGTGCTTTTCGATATACGCAACCGCTGCGGCGCTGACTTGTTCGGAAGCGTTCGGGACGGAAAGCTCTTGCTTTTGCAAGTGCCAAAGGAATTCAACGAACAAAAGCAGCTGCCGAAGCGGCCGGTCGAGATCCCGTTCCACGTTCGGCTCAACGATCTGGCTGAGCAGCTGTTCGGCCCGCTCCCGCTGTTTTAGTTCCCCATATTGGCGAATCGAGAGCCGATATTGGATCGGCTCAGTGTACGTTGCCTCTTTTTCCACCACCGTTTGCCGACTTGCGATATGATCAGCGACAATGTCATAATCCGGGAGTGAAAAGTGAAGCCAAACGAGTTCCGTCCGTTCACGGCACGGGCGATGTCCGTAATGTTCCCGACCCGGGATCAACAACAAATATTGCCCACTGCCAACAGCAAATTCACGCCCGTTTTCCGTCATATATAAGCAGCCTTGTTTGACGTAAAGCAAATCGAAGACCGTAAATGTACGGCGGAAATGGCGCTTTCCTGTCGGGAATACACTTTCCGCCCCTTTAATGAACACAGGCAACGGCGGCAGCGAAAACGCGACATAGTCCATCATCGTCCCTCTTTTCTTATCGGAAAAGTACAAGTGAAATCGTTTCTTTCTCTTTCCATTATGCAACAAACTGGCTAAACTTGATATATCGTTCAAGTCGGAATAAGAAAAAGGAGTTGTCTCAACATGCGCCGTGAGGCCAAAACGTGGTCACTGTTTTCATTGACGTGGCCTATTTTTATTGAAACGATGTTGTATATGGTGATGGGAAACGCCGACACGCTCATGCTCAGCCAGTACTCGGATCATGCGGTCGCCGCCGTCGGGGTCGCCAATCAAATTATCGCCTTGACGATCGTGTTGTTCAACTTCGTCGCCTTAGCGACGGCAGTTCTCGTCGCGCAATATTTAGGCGCCCGGCGAGAACAGGCAGCGATCGAAGTATCGCTTGTCTCCATCGCTGCGAACTTGTTGTTTGGGCTGCTGTTGAGCGCTAGTTTAGCTGCGTTTAGCCGGTCGATTTTGCGAATGATGGATTTGCCGGCGGAGCTGCTTGATGAAGGGAACCGTTATTTGGCCATTGTCGGCGGGTTTTTATTCATTCAGGCGCTCATGATGACGGTCGGCGCTGTCTTAAAAAGCTATGGCTTTACGCGCGACACGATGTATGTCACGATCGGCATGAACATCTTGAATATCATTGGGAACTATTTCCTTATTTTCGGGTCGTTTGGCCTTCCTCCCCTCGGGGCGGAAGGGGCGGCCATTTCCACGGCAGTAAGCCGGCTGATTGGTTTGGCGGTATTGGTTGCTTTATTGTACAAACGAACGGGCATTTCCCTAGCCCCACGAGCGTTTCGCGCACTGCCGTTTTATCATTTGCGATCACTGCTGAAAATCGGTGTTCCGGCAGCCGGGGAACATCTTTCCTACAATACCGCGCAAATGGCCATCACTTATTTCATCACATGGCTCGGCGCCGAGGCGCTGACCGTTAGGGTGTATACACAAAACATTATGATGTTCGTGTTTTTGTTCGGCATCGCCGTCAGCCAAGGGACGCAAATTCTTGTCGGCCATTTCGTTGGCGCCGGACGATACGAAGAAGCGTACGACCGCTGCTTAAAAAGTTTATATAGCGCGATCGCTATCTCGGTGCTGTTGGCCGCTGCTTCCTATTGGTTCGCCGAGCCGCTGCTCTCGCTCTTTACTGATGACCGATCGATGATTGACCTTGGTCGCAAGCTATTGCTGTTGACGATCATCCTAGAACCGGGGCGCTCTTTTAATTTAGTCATCATCAGCTCGCTCCGAGCGGCCGGGGATGTGCAATTCCCCGTCTATATGGGCATTTTGTCCATGTGGGGAGTCGGTGTGACCGTGGCGTATGTATTTGGCATTGCCTTCGGCTTTGGCCTTGTCGGCATTTGGCTGTCGTTCATCGCTGATGAATGGCTGCGCGGGCTATTGATGCTTTGGCGCTGGCGGTCGCGCACCTGGATGAAAAAAGCGGTGGCGCCGGAAGCAAAAATGGCGTAATCCCACTTTCCACGCTATCAAATAGAATAAGAGCTGCGCCTTGCAGCGCAGCTCTTATTCTTTAATATGGATGCCGTAATGGTCAAACCAAACGTGCACTTGGCCAAGGTACGCAAGCAGCTGCGGCCCGGTCATGAGTTGCCCGAACCACGGCACTTGGAACGACTTCCCTTCCGATTCGACGAGCGCCGTCAGTTTTTCTTGATCGAAAAACTCGTGCAAGATGGAAGAACGGTCGCGAAGCAGCTGCTCGAGCCATTGTTTCACCAGCTTCGTATACTGCGGATGGTGCGTTTTCGGGTACGGGCTTTTCTTCCGGTAGAGCACATCCTCTGGGAGCAGCCCTTCCAGCGCTTTGCGCAAAATGCCTTTTTCGCGTCCGCCGTACATTTTCATTTCCCACGGGATATTCCAGACGTATTCAACGAGCCGGTGGTCAGCAAACGGCACGCGCACCTCGAGGCTTGCCCCCATGCTCATCCGGTCTTTCCGATCAAGCAGTGTCGTCATAAACCAAATCATATTTAAGTAAAACAGCTCACGCCGCTTCGCCGCCTCAGCGCTTTCTCCTTCAAGACGCGGCACTTCGGCAAGCGTTTCTTCATAACGCATTTGCACGTAGTCGTCAAGGCGCAGTTTTTGCCGCCATTCGTCTTTTAACAAGCCGATGCGCGCTTCAATCGAACGCATCCACGGAAATCCTTTTCTCGCTAAGTCGTCCGGACGATGAAACCACGGATAACCGCCGAAAATTTCATCGGCGCATTCTCCGGATAAGCTGACGACAAACTGCTCGCGAATTTGTTTACAAAACCAAAGAAGCGACGAGTCCACATCAGCCATGCCCGGAACGTCGCGGACGATTACCGCGTCATGCAAATGATGGAACAGCTCTTCTTGGGTGATCACGCAGCGGTGGTGGATCGTTTGAAACTTGTTTGATACTTGCTCGATAAACGGTGCGTCCGTATTTGGCTGAAAATCATTTGCTTGAAAATATCGATCGTTCCCTTCATAATCGATCGAGTACGTATGGAGCGGCCCTTTTCCGTCGGCGGCGAAAGCGGTGGCGGCAATCGCCGTAATGGCGCTTGAATCGACTCCGCCTGATAAAAACGTGCATACCGGCACATCGGAAACGAGCTGGCGTGTGACGGCATCGGTCAATAAAAAGCGCAGCTTTTCGATCGTTTCCTCGAGCGAATCGCGATGGACGTCGCTTTCAACGTTCCAGTACCGCCAGATGCGGAGCCCGGCGCGGGAGAAAGTCAACGCGTGTGCTGGGCGCAGTTCTTGGATGCCGCAAAACACCCCGTGCCCCGGGGTGCGCGACGGTCCAAGCCCGAACACTTCTGCCAATCCTTCATAACTGACTTCCGTTTTTACGCCTGGGTGGGCTAAAATGGCCTTGACTTCAGAACCGAACAACAGTTCCTCTTCATGTTGGCAGTAAAACAGCGGCTTGACTCCGAGGCGGTCGCGCGCCATAAATACCAGCTCCCGCTCCTCATCCCAAACGGCGAAGGCAAAAATGCCGTTTAACCAATCGACACATTGTTCTTTCCATTCTATATAAGCGGCGAGCAGCACTTCCGTGTCCGAATGGCCGTCAAACCGATAACCTTTGCGCAGCAGCTCCTTACGGATGTCCTCCGTATTGTACAGCTCACCGTTGTAAACGATCGTGTAGCGGTGTCCGTTTTTGTTCCGGATCATCGGCTGTTTGCCGCCGGCCGGGTCAACAACGACGAGCCGCTTATGGCCGAACGCGGCATGGGTGTCAAGCCATGTATTTGTATCGTCCGGCCCGCGCTTGGCGAGCGTCTCCGTCATCCCGGTAATAATCGCTTGCTCACGGCGCAAATCGCGCCCGAAATGCACCCAGCCAGTGATGCCACACATACGAACCAATCCTTTCTTTATCAAAAATGGCAGATAACGATTGTTCGCCCGAACTGTTCACATTGTTCTTTCGATCGCCCGTTCCTCTGTTTCCTTGCGGCGATCTCCGGCTATCGTTCTCCGTAGCAGGGCGATAGCCCTCCCCGCATCGGCATGATTCCATTTTATGCACTATCAGTAATTTCGATGAATTGTCCGAAGACAACAACCACACGAATAAACAAACAAAAAAGTGGAAAAAAAGAGAAATACAAGGAGGATGAAAGAAATTGGGCATTGAAGAGCGCTTGCAATGTATTGCGGAGCAGCCCCGAGCTTACGTGCAAGGAACCGTCGAGTTTGTGAACAATGAATGGATATTTTTTGATGAAGAAGCGGAAGAAGCGGCTCTCGTCGAAGAAATGGCCGAGCAAGGCATCGAGCTGTTCCGCTATGGGCACTGGCTGTCCGGACAATGGCAAGACACCGGCACGATCGCTACTGATCTCGGCATCTTTCCCCTGACAAACGGCGACCGTATCCGCTTCCGCAAACGGCTGACATACGCGTATCGGCAATGGCTTGCCTCGCTTCCTGATCCGTCTTTTTTCCAGTTCGTTCAATGGCTGAACAGCCTCGGGTTTTCGCTTTACGATTGCCTGTACTGCTACAACGGTCTATTGTTTGCCAAATCGGCCGGCGTCAATTTCATCATTTATGACAACACCGAGCAAATCGGCAATGTCCACCATTATTATGAGCGCGGCCACGCGCCAAGCGACCGATTTGAAATCACGTTTAACAGCGGTGAACGAGCGATTTGCGCTCAAATCGGCTGAAGGCGAAAGCGGTCGGCAGCTGCATCGTTTTGCTGCTGACCGGATCGTTCGCCTCAACTGCGTTACCGGATGCTGCGGCGGCTTAGCCTTCATTGGTCGAGTCGAAACAACTACTTATTGCCGCTCTTTTTGCCTCTCTGACATATACGCCATCACCTCTTCAGCCACAAGCGGCGGGCAAAGCGCATACCCTTGGGCGTAGCTGCATTGCAAATCGCGGAGCCGTTCGAGCTGCTCCGGCGTCTCAACCCCTTCAGCAATCGTTTCCAGCCCTAACCCGCGCCCCATTGTAATCATCGCGCTAACGATGGCTGCGTCGGACGCGTTGGCATGCAAATGTTCGATAAACGCCCGGTCAATTTTCAAAATGGTCGCCGGCAGCTGCTTTAGATAATGGAATGAAGAATAACCGCTCCCGAAATCATCAACGGCGATGCCAACGCCGAGCCGCTTTAGCTCATCGAGCGTCCGCATCGTGCTCGATAGATGACGGAGCATTGAATGTTCGGTCAGTTCGAGATGCAAGCATGACGGCGGCAATGTTGACCGCTTGAGCGCTCGTTTCACATCATCAATAAATCGTTCATGCTGAAATTGTACAGCAGAAACATTGACAAAAACAGCTAATTGATCATTGCCCGTTATGTCCTGCCACCGCTTCGTCTGCCGGCAAGCGGTTTGCAGCACCCACCGGCCGATTTCATGAATCCATCCGGTCTCTTCAGCCAGCGGGATAAACTCATCCGGCCGCACCAGTCCAAGCTCCGGGTGCCGCCAACGAATAAGCGCCTCTGTGGCGATGACCGCGCCGGTACGCACATCGACAATCGGCTGGTAGCAAAGAAACAGTTCATTTTTTTCAATCGCCTTGCGCAAAGAGCTGCCCATTTCAAACCGGTGAACTGCTTCCTCATTCATGTGTGTGCAATAGCGCTCCACCCGGTTGCCGCCGCTTTTTTTCGCGTTGTTCACTGCAATGTCGGCATGGCGCAACAGCGTATGTTCATCCGCTCCGTCATCTGGAAACACGGCTAACCCGATGCTGGCTGTAACAAAAAATTCTTTTTGGCCATACACTGTCGGTTTCGCCACTTCGCGCACGAGGTGAAGCGCCGTTTCGGCTGCCGTCTCGGCGCTCGTTTTTAACGGAAACAGCAAGCAAAACTTATCGCCATGAAACCGGCCGAGCTGCGCCCCGACCGGCAGTACGCGCTTCATGCGCTCAACTAGTTGGCGCAAAATATCATCGCCGGCGTAATGGCCAACGCTGTCGTTAATCCATTTAAACCGGTCGAGATCGATGAAAGCGACCGCTACTTTCCGCTGTTTCCGTTTCGCTTTTTCCAGTTGATTCGAAAACAGCTCCATCCATTTCGTCCGATTTGGCAAGTTTGTATCCGGATCGTAGTACGCTAAGTAGGCGATTTTCTCCTCTGCTTTCTTTTGCTCCGTAACGTTGTGCCCAATCCCGTAAATGCCGACTTTTTTTCCATCCACAATAATCGGGATGTTTTTCATTTGAAAAAGAAGTTGTTCTCCTGACTTCGTCGGAATTTCCAACTGGTATGTTTGCACATTTCCGCGCAGCGCCCGGTAAAAATAGCGGGTGACGCGGGGAATGTCACTTGGGTGAACGTACTTGAGCGAATTGGTATATAAAATGTCTTCTTTCCTATAGCCAAGCACTCGTTCAAAAGCAGGATTGACGCTCGTAAAACGGCCGTGCAAATCGGTGGAATAGACGATATCGGTATTATGTTCAAACAGCGACTTATATCGCTGCTCAGACATTTGCAGGCGGGCGTAAAGCCGCTCCATATCGCGCGACGATGTCGACATCAGCTGCGCTAATGTCGTGATCCCTTCCGGCGGCAGCGGCATTTCGAAAGCTGGCCCTCCCTGTCCCGACGCCGCCTCTTCCGCTAGCGAAACGGCAGCAAACGCCCCTAGCCGCACGGTTGTATACGCGTCTTTGACCATTACTTCCATCGCCGGAAAGAGGGCGGCTTGTCCGAACGCTGAAACCATCCCCTCGAGCATTGGGCGCGTATACCCTCCTAATGCCGTACTATAGTAAAATATCATTTCTTCTATCGGTTGCTTAGCCGCTTGCGCCGCCAGATCGTGCATGCTCCAGTAAAACGACGGAGCATGAACGTAGGCAAACCTCACTTTTTCCCCTTCGCTGACATGACCGTTGACCGCGACCGCCCCGTTTTCACGCACCCGTGTGATCGGCAGGCAAACATACTGCCCATTTCTCTCGACAACAAACGGAAACTCCATTCCGGAAAGCGGTAAGCGCTCCATAAACTCTTTCCCTAAATACCGTTCCAAACAAAGTGATGCTTTTTGCCCGTCGAGTTCGTCAATCTGTTGGCCAGCGCTTTTCGTTATTAAAAACGCCAACCCGATCGGTTCCCATAAAAACGGGGAGAAACAACGAACCCGAAGTGACGCACCGCTGAACGAGACAGCGACCACTCCCTGATCAAGCCGGCCATCGCGCGAAAATAAAATGCAGCCGTCCGGAAGGGTGCAGCCGACGACGGTCATCCGCTCGTTCACAAGCGGCAAATGGCGGAGAAGAGGGAGCAAAGCGGCACGGCAATCGGTAAACAACAAAAGCAATGCCGTCTCTTCGTGAATGGCCGCCTCTTCGATCTTTGCAGCCAGCTCGGCTGGATGGACATCATCAACCGCCGGGAATGCCACCGACGAAATGCTCGATTCCGTCATTGACATCACGTCGGCTAAAAACGTCGTTTCGCCGATGATCGGCAACGGCCCCGCCATCCCGACAAGATGGGCGCCCGGCCAACGGCGCGCCGCTAACTCGACCGTGCGGCGCACCTTTTCTTCATCGTCAGCGGCGACTTGGATGAACAACGACTCGGGCGGCACAGAACAATCATCTTCGACTAGCCGGTGCAGTTCCTCGGCATGGCGGCAGCGCAGCGAACGCATAACCATTGACGCCTCCTTCTATTAATCAAACCATTCTGAACATTCGAAAAGTACCGTTGGTTTTAACATACCACATTTTTTGCGCAAGAAAAAGCGGCAACCCGCTGTTAGGCTGCCGCTTTGTTTAGAACACATCAAAGCCGAGCGGCAATAGCAAACCGAGGAATAACGTCACAACGAGCGCAATCACCCATTGCGTCCATCCTGCCGCCGCGCTTTTTCCTTTTTTCCCCGCCATCAACACCATTTCCATCGCTCCGATTACCCATAATCCAGCGAGCGCCTTCAACAAGTAAAGTCCGGAAATCGTGGCGATGCTATGTAACAAAAGCAAACCGGTGATGATCGTTATAATATAAAACAGCCGCAAAATCATTTGTACGATGTTGGCTTTAGCCGCCCCTGAGCGCTGCATCGACACAGCGATCAAAAACAAGATAATCATAATGATCCAGCTCGTAATATGGACATGCGTCAATTGAGATCCCTCCAACTTTTCCATGGTCATCCTCATCATAGCATGGGCAGCGAGCCGTTGACAAACATTACGAAATGCGAAAAGCGCCTCCGTTTTGGATGGCGCTTTTCATCTGCATACGATTCCTTTTCCCTTGGCTCATTCCCCTACTTTATTGCGTAGCGTGCCGATTCCTTCGATCGTCACTTCGACGACATCGCCCGTTTGCAAAAAACGCGGCGGACGCATTCCTTTGCCGACCCCAGCCGGCGTTCCTGTCGCAATAATATCGCCTGGCTCAAGCGTTATGCCTTTTGAGATCGTCTCAATGATCGATTCAATCGGAAAAATCAACTGTTTTGTGCTCGCCTGCTGGCGCACTTCGCCGTTCACCCGCGTTTCGATGCGCAAATCGTTCGGATTTGGAACCCATTGGCTCGGCACGATCCATGGCCCCATCGGACAAAATGTATCCAAGCTTTTGCCGAGCAAATATTGTTGATGCCGTTCCTGCAAATCACGAGCGGTCACATCATTGATGATCGTGTACCCAAATACGTAATCGAGCGCTTCTTCGCGGCGAATGGCCCGCCCTTTTTTGCCGATGATCAAGGCGAGCTCCCCTTCGTAGTCTACTTCATCAGTGACATCCGCATGGCGCAAAATCGTTTCCTCATGGCCAATGACAGTCGTCGGCGTTTTCGAGAAGACGATTACATGTTTCGGCACATCGGCGGCATCTCCTAATTCAAGCGCATGGTCAACATAGTTTTTGCCGATGCAAAAAACGTTTTTCGCCGGCCGTGGGATCGGGGCAAGGAGGCGAACATCGCCAAGGCGATAGACGTAGTCCGGCCCCGGGTGGCGAAGCGCCCAATCGATGACTTTCCGGGCCCGATCCAAAAAAGCGCCCCCTTGGGCGATGGCCTCTAGCATCGACGCTGGAATCGTCTCTTTGCCGTCCATCGCTCGTTCGGCACGACGCAAATGGATAGCCGTCTCCTCCCCTTCCGGCACCGCTCCGACCCATGTTTCTCCGTTGAAAACCGCCGTAATGAATTTCATTGCTTCCTCTCCCTCTCTACCTAAGTCTTCCGCTGCACACAGGGACGGGCATACAGGCCGCACCCGTCCATCCCTCCCCATTGCGGCGCATCGCCCATTCTATTCGCCGTCCAAGCGAAAAAGTCCTGTTTTTTGTAGAATTTTGTCTGAATTAGGAAATTTACCACTTATTTTCCCGAATCGCTTCCTTTTTCCGTCGTTCTATGTATAATAATGTTTAGTTTCCACTATGGCTGTCGGTTGCGACCTTAGCCATACAACAAAGGTCTTGCTTCGGTCACTCCCAGCAGCAAGCCTCAACCAACATTTCAATAGAATTGATGGTGAAGGAAATGGTTCTCTTGCTAATTGAAGAAAAACGGCAACAAATGATCGAATTGGCGCTCACTCATGGGTTTACAGCAAAAGAAACGATCCACTGCAGCCAAGAACTTGATCAATTGATCAACCAATATTTGCGGCAAACAATGGCTTTTGAACCGCCTGCTCCATCCGTCCAATAAGCGACGGATTTTTTATTGGCCCGGCTGGCGCCGAAAAGGCGGACGCATCCCGTACGTTCCCCATCTCCACAGCCATTCGACCGGGCCAAACCGAAATCGGGCGAACCAGCGGCGGCTTGCCCATAAACTAGCGGCATAGATCCCGATCGCCAATAGCGCTCCTTGCCATTCGTTCAACCGCCCGTACCACCCGAGCCCATAGCTGTAAAAAAGCGACGTGCAGATGAGCGACTGAGCGAGATAGTGGGTGAGCGACATTCTCCCAGCATCTTGCAGCCATCGCCACGCCGGCCGCCCATTGGCTTTCCCGCAAACAAACACAGCAGCAGCAGCGTAGAACACCGCCAAAACCGCGCCGCCAACGTTGTCCTGGATATACATCGTCAACGTGTTGGCCCCGATCCAGTACGGAATCGCTTTTAGCGCCAAGCCGAGGCATAGCGCCACGCCCATGAAGCGGCGCAACGTCGCGGCCGGATAGCGTTCGGCCTCAAGCCAACGCTCTTTGGCGGCGTAGGCGCCGAGAAGGCAAAACGGCAATACAGCCAAGAGCGTAAATAGAAGCCCGCCATCGCTATTGAGATACAACCAATCGTGCCATCGCTGCCAAAACACATCGCGAAACGTTCCACTTTGGTAATGGCGGAGGGCTGCAGCTGCCTCTGCCTCTTTGCCCTCAGTTGCCCCCGTCCATCCGGCCATCATACTTATGGCCAGCAACAACGCTACGAGGCTGTGAAAAAGGAAAAAACCGGCCAGCGCCGCCGTCCGCCACCAGCGCGGCGGGGCGTTTATGAACAAAAGCAACATCAGCCCAGCAAGCGCGTACGGAATTAAAATATCACCAAACCAAAGGCCGAACGCATGAATGGCGCCGAACATCAACAAAAGAAGGAAGCGGCGCAGCAAAATCGGAATCGGCCGCTTCCCGCGCTCGCGCAATCGGTGGCAAAGGATGGCCGTGCCGAATCCGAATAAAAAGGCAAACAGCGGATAGGCGCTCGCTTCAAACAAAAGATCGATGACCGCGGCAACCGCGCGGTTGAGGGCGCTGCCGCCGACGTCTTCCACATATAACGCCGGCGACGAGAAATAGCGCATGTTGACAAGCAAAATGCCAAACAAGGCAAACCCGCGCAGGACGTCAATCGCCGCGATCCGTTCTGCCGATAAAGATGTCACACAACCCCTTCTTTCTATCTTTTCGCTATGCCGAAGGAGGCGGCTCACTCAGCGGGCACCCTCATGTCATCGCCAAACGTTTCGCCCCATTACGGAACAGTCGTCAGCCTTGCACCGCCAAGCCCTCCGCCACATATCATGATCCGCCCTTCTGCCGTTTTCGCTTTCTGTCTCTGTTGTCAGAGCAGCAAGCGCGCACGTCACGCCATCAGTTGACATAGCGCCCCGTTTTTCCTATTGAATCCCAATATTGGCGGCGCAAATGCACTTTTTGAATTTTTCCAGACGCGGTCTTCGGCAGCTCATCCACAAACGTTACACCCGTGATCGCTTTAAAATGGGCCAACTTTTCCCGCGAAAAGGCGATCAGCTCCCCTTCGCTCACCGTATGCCCCGGTCGAACGACGACGAACGCATGCGGCGTTTCCCCCCATTTTTCATGCGGCACGGCGATGACGGCCGCTTCAAGCACAGCCGGATGCTCATAAAGCGCCCCTTCGACTTCAATCGAGGAAATGTTTTCTCCTCCGCTAATAATAATATCCTTTTTCCGGTCGACGATATCAATATGCCCGTATTCATCGACTGTCGCCATATCCCCTGTATACAGCCAACCGTCACGAATCGTTGCAGCCGTCGCTTCATCGTTTTTCCAATACCCTTTCATGACGCCGTGGCTGCGGACGATCACCTCACCGATCGCCCGTCCATTCTTCGGCACTTCCTCTCCATTCTCGTCGACGACTTTCACCTCGCAGCCGATCATCGGATAGCCGGCTTTCGCTTTCAGCCGCTGCTTTTGTTCGGCAGGCAGCCCGTCAAGCTGCGGGCGGATAAGTGAAATGGTGCTGAGCGGAGACGATTCCGTCATGCCGTATACTTGAACGAATTTCCAGCCGAGTTTTTCTTCGACGCGCGCAACAAACGCGGGCGGCGGTGCGGAACCGGCAATGACGACCCGCACCTGTTCCGGAACGTCCGGCTTATGTTGCTCGTAATATTGCAGCAGCATGTTAAGCACGGTCGGAGCCATATGCATAACGGTCACACGATGCTCGTTGACAAGGTCAAAAATGGTTTTCGGATCGACTTTGCGCAAACCGATCTGCGTCGCTCCGTTAGCGGTGTAGTAAAACGGCGAACCCCAGCCGTTGACATGGAACATCGGCAGCACATGCAAATACGTATCACGGTCGGATACAAATAGATGATGCATCGTCACGAGCGCATGCAAATAATTGTTTCGATGGGTCAACATCACTCCTTTCGGATTGCCCGTCGTCCCGCTCGTATACAGCAAGCTGCATACGTCGTTTTCGTCGATCATCGGGCGCGGAACGGGCGCGGCCGATTGGGCGGCGAGCCATTCGTCGTAAGCGGTTTCAGCGATTGCCGCATCTGTTTTATGGTGAACGATGATCTCCTCGACCGTCTCAAGTTGATCTTTGACAGGCGCAATCAACCCGTACAGCTCTTCATCAACGAACAACACTTTGCTTTCGCTATGGTTCAAAATGAAAACATAATCGTCCGGTTTCAAACGCGTATTGAGCGGCACCATCACTCCTCCCACTTCAAATACGCCATAAAACCCTTCGAGCATTTCGAGCGTGTTAGGAGCTAAATATGCCACGCGATCCCCTTTACGAACTCCAAGTCCCCGCAGCCCATTGGCGAGCCTTCGCACCCGCTCGCCAAGCTGTCGGTACGTCACTGTCCGCCCCGAACAAATCATTGCCGGCTTGTCCCCGTACAGGGCCACAGCGCGGTCTAAAAAATGGGTAAGCACAAGCGGTACGTTCATCTCCCTCTCCCCCCGGCTATATATTTTAGAAAATTCACAATTATATTATATAGGAAGATGGGCAAAAGAAAAAGACGGCCTTTTCCCGTATCGACCGTCTAGTTGTTTCCTTTCGCCCCCGCATCAAACACATCGGGATCCACCGTATTCGTGACGCTGCAAAACGTATTTGTTTGCAAAAAGTCACCTGTATTGCCGCCGCCGGCACCGGAGTTCGTTTTTGATGTGCTTTTTGGAGCGATTTGTAACACATCCCCCATGTTTACGGTGCCGTTGCCGCCCACGCTCGTAACCTTAATCCCGCCAATCACGATCGCTGGCATCGCCTTCCCCTTCCTTTCTGGCCATTCTTTTTTATCATATGCTGTCAAGCCGTCTGCCACTTGGACACCCGTCCCGCATTGAACCGATTTTTCTCCGCATTCATACAATGCAGTAACGATACGGGGGGAAGGAGGAGCTCTGATGCCTTCATTTATTAGCGGCCCGATTAAAATTACCCATGTGAGCGGAGACGGAACCGTCAATTTTGGCGATGTATTGCAAATCGCGCCAAAGAGCACGGCCAAGTCGCATACCGGCGCGGGCGGCAGCAACAACGGGGATTTCTTGCAGACGAATACGTTTGTCAGCTTTACCAACACCGGCGATCCTGACATTTTGGACTCGAATAATGCAGCGAACAATTAGAGCGAACGTTTTCCGGCTTGTGCCCATACATTAGTAGTAACTACGAAGCAGGGAAAGGAGCATGCCCCCATGCCGGCTTTTGTCGGAATCGTGAAACTGAACAGCGTCGGGAGCAGCGGCGTGTTCCATATTGGCGATGTGTTTGCGATTTCCCCACAAAGCGTGACGAAAACGTTCGCTGGCGCCGGTTCGTTTAACACCGGCGACGGGCTTCATGTCTATAACTATTACAGCAACACAAATACGAACGACGCTGATGTCGCCGATGAAAATGTCGTCGGAAACGTATAGAGGAGGGGAAGGAGGTTGAACGTTTATATCAGCCAAAGCATTTGCATCCATCAATTGCGGATCGGTTCGGTGACGAATTCATCCGTTTTGCAAATCGGCAGCGCCGGCAGCATTCAGGCGCTGTCCACGCTCGCCAACACCGGCGGATTCACCGGCCCGGTCCCGCAGGCGACCGTGCCGCTCGGTCCGCAAGCGCAGGCGGCCGCCCCTCTCGTCCCTCTCCATTCAGCCACTCGCTAAATTCAACAGAAAACAGTGATGAGGACCAGAGGCCGTCCATATATTGAAGTAAGAGGGCTCTGGGGAGAGGATGATGGTGCACGATGAGTTTATACGAGTATTTCGTCAAGCTGCACCGCTATTTATCATGGCAAACAAAAAAAATACAGGCGCTTGAACAACGCCTTCACCTTCTCGAAGTCCGGCTTCGGGAAATCGAGGCCCAACCGCGCACATCGATCGAACGAATCGAATATAAGTTTGATCAATTAAAAGTGGAAACGCTAGAAGGAACATTAAACATTGGGATTGCCCCGCCGGGAGCCGGGGGAACGATTGAGGACTTTGCCGTTGAACCGGTAAAAACGGTGATTCCAAAACCGGAACCGGTGCTGATGCGCCCCATTCAAGAAAAAGTGGCCGCCTATCTCAACAAGGAAGCGCCAGAAACGTTAAAACAGCTTGAACGTCAATACGGCCGCCGCCTTGACGACACGTATCGGCAATTTATTTTGCAAGACATTGCCCGCCAGACCGATGACCGCATTCGCTTTTATTTGCAGGAAAAAGCGAACCAAGGCTACGTTCCGTCCGACGGCCGCGACGAAGCAGTCGAAAATGAAATTTTCCAGAAGGTAAAGGCTGATATTGAACAATCCCTTGACGCGTTTCTCAAACATTTGCCCACGGGGGGAGAAGAACCATGAATTATACGGTCATCAACCGCGATGTGCATGTCGGCGATATCCGCCTCGTAGCGGTCGCCAGCGCCTCGCTGTTTTTAATCGGCGACGCTGATGTGATCAACTTGTCATCAGCGTTTGACACACCGCCGGAATCGCTTATTATCGGCCCGTTCGTCCCGCTCGTGCCAGCTCGAGGGGAAGCACCGTGAAACGGACGTCAGTAGTGCAGGCATTTCATGCGGAAACGCTGATCATTAGCTCCGTACTGCAAATCGGTGACTCGGAACGGATTTCCGCCCGTACGCGCGCCTTGGCCGTCCAGCGCCAATATGAGCTGTTTTTTGGCCCGGAAGGAGAACAAACATTCCCGATTTTTACAAAACCGATCCCGCGCTGGTCTTCCCCGCCGCCAGTCGCTTCCCGGCGGACGCTCCATCACTCTCCGGTCATTTCGGTCCGGTCAGTTCGCGTGCTTGGGATTTCTTCGTCAGCTGTCGTCCATATCGGCTCAACCTCCACCGCAGAGGGGGAGGCACGAATTAAACATATTCGCCAGCTGGCTGACTTTGCACCGGGCGCGCAACCAAGAGGGAGGGATTCATAATGCCTTCGTTCGTCGGTCCGATTAAAATCAATAACGTTGGAAGCGGCGCCGTCGTCCAAATGGGGGATTGCCTGTATATTGCGCCGAAAGTCGCCACAAAAACACAAGCCGGATCCGGCGGTTTCAACACCGGCGACTTTGTGATGACAAACAACGCCATTAGCTTTACGAACGCGTTTGACCCAGATGTGTTTGACCAAAACGTCGCCGCTAACAACTGAACATTGTCAAAAACAAACAAGGGGGCAGATCGCCCCCTGTTTTCTTTACCGAGCACTTGTTTTTTTGTTCAACGGTTCACTCCTTACATCGTTTCCAGCCGGACGCGCGTGCCGCGGCCGGACGGCTCAGCCGGCTCAACGATGAGCCTCCGCGGCAGACGCGTGCGAATTTCTTGAACATGGCTAATGACGCCGACCGCCAGCCGTTGTGTATGCAGCTTTTCCAAAGCGGAAATGACCATATCGAGCAGTTCGGCATCAAGCGTGCCAAACCCTTCATCCAAAAAGAAAAACCGGAGCGGATATTCGCCGCGCAGCTGAATTTGCGCCGACAGCGCCAACGCCAGTGACAGTGAGGTCAAAAACGTTTCCCCGCCGGAGAGCGTCGCCACCGGCCGTCTGACGCCGCCGTTGGCATCATCGCGGATGAGAAATCCGCCTTGCGAATCGAGTTCAAGCGAGTAACGGTGCCTGGTTAACCGTTGCAGCCGCTCCGCGGCGATGGCTGTCACTTGTTCGAGTTGCTCTTCCGCCATAAACTCAACAAAACTATTGCCGCGAAGCAGTGTCTGCAGTTGCTTATACCGCTCGATCTGCCGGCTGAGCTGCGCTTGCTTCGCCTCAAGTTCAACAAAACGGGCATGTTTTTTTCTCAACTCCGCCACTTTGGCTTGAATGGCCCCAAGTTGTTGCGTCATCGTTTCCATTTGTGCTTTTCGCTCGGCGTATACGCGCTGCAGCATCTCCCATTGTTCAGCGCTCACCACCGCCTCGCCGAGGGCGGCCGCAAGTTGAGCCCGGCGGTGCTCCGCCTGTTCCACTTGGCGCCAATAGCGGCGGATGGCTTCGTCCCACTCACCGCATTGCTCTTTTGTCGCCCTCGCCCGTTCAGCTTCTTCCGCATCGGTAAACGCCGTATCGGCAAGGGCGCGGCGCCAGCGGGCGAGCGCCTCTTCTTCGCGGCGAACCCCTTCTTCATACGCCTGCTTGGCCGCCTTTGTCTCGCTTTCTAGCGTCTGGTGCTGTTTTTGCGCACGTTGCCATTCATCATACGCCTGCTGCTCGCCGCTTTGCAGCCGGCGCCATTCAGCTTCCGCTTCCCGAAGCTGCACAGCCGCCGGGCTGGGGCCGGCTTTCTCGCGCCGCTGCCGTGCATACTCTTCCGATAACTGCTGTTTAGCGTTAATAAGCGAATCAAGGCGTATGCGCTCCGTCTCCATCCGGCGCTGTTCTTCGGCCGCTTCTTCTTTGGCCCGCTGTTTTTCTTCTAAAAACGGCACGCTATCCTCAAGCCGTTTTTGCACGTCGCGCCACCTTTTCTCTTGTTCGCGCAGCTGCTCGTATACCGCATTGATCGTCTCGAGTGAAAACGAAGGGTAGGCGTGTCTCCACTGCTGCTCAAGCTGCTGCCGCTCCTCTTCGAGACGCTGTCTTTCCGCTTGCAACGCTTCCCTGTCAGCGGTCGCCCACCGGCAGGCGTTTTCCGCTTCGCGCCGCGCCGTTTCCGCTTCGTTCCATTGGGCGAGCGCCCGATAAACAGATTCTTTTTGCTCAATGACATCTTGCTCGAGCGCCCGCACTTCAACGGTGACATCGTCCACCTCTTCTGCCGGGCGGCCGGCGGCAAAGATAGGGGGCGCCCCATGGCCGGCGGCCAGCCCCGCGAGCTGTTCAAGCTGCGCCTTTAGCGAGAACAAGACTTGTAAATCTTGCTCACACTGCCGGCGCTCCTGCTCGAGGTTAGGCAATTGCCCGTGGCCGGAAGAATGCGGCATCGTGGACGAATGCGGATGTTCGCGCGACCCGCACACCGGGCACGGCTCACCAGGGCGGAGCCGTTCGGCCAGCACAGCCGCCAGTTCCGCCGTTCGCGCCTCTTCCATCCGCTTCCGCTCCGCCTCCATGTCTTGCTGCAGCGCGTACAGCCGTTTTTCGACGTCCTGCTGCCGCTGACAGACGGAATGGTATGTTTTCTCTACGAGCCGAAACAGCTGCTGAAGCCGGGCGCCGACGGCGGCAGCCTGGTGTTCCCTCTTTGCCCGTTCCTCTTCCGCCTGGCGCCACATCGCTTCCTTTTGCCGGAGCTGTGCATCAACACGGGCGATGGCGGCTGCCGCTTGCTCGATTTGCCGCTTCTCCCCATGCGCCTGCTCCACTTCGTCTTTACCGGCTAGCGCCTCCGCATACCGCTGCAATTCTTCTTTTAGCTCCTGCTGTCGCTTCATGCCGCGTTCATACCAGGCAGCCGCTTCTTCGAACCGGCGTTGCGCCGCTTTCTCGCGAACCGCTAGCCGATTTCGTTCCTCATTGAGGGCAGCAAGCTCATGCGTGAGCGCCTCCATTTGCCGCTCGAGCTGTTCTGCCTGGCGCAGCCGCTCCGTTTGCGCCAGCAGCTCCGGTTCGCGGCTCGCTTTTTCCTGCCGCGCCTGTTCGTAGCGGCGCACCGCTTCCTCGTAGCCGGCCTTGGCTTCCTCGAGCTTTCGCGCCAGCTCTTCGTAGCGCTTGGACGCCTCTGCCCGCAAGCGCCGCGCCTGTTCGTATTGTTCCCGGTACGGCCAAATGCGCTCCGCCTGCTCAGCGCGTTCCTTTTTTTCTTCGAGCGCACGGATTTCCGGCTCACGCCGGCGCAGCTCGGCCAGCTCCCGCTCGACCGCTTCTTTTTCTTGCTGCCACGCCCAAAGCTGTCTCGTCCGTTCAACATCCGCTTCGACGTCCTCGAGCTCTTTTTTCCGCTTGGCAAGCAGTGTGGTCAACTCCCGCTCCTCCGCTTCCGCTTGTTCGAGCGCGGCTTTTGACGCATCGCCAAGCCCTGCCTTCTCCGCTTTGATTTTTTCCTCTTCTTGCTCAGCTACGGCAAGCCGATCTTTTAACTTTTTGTTTAGTTGGTCGCCGTACCGCTCAAGGTGGAAGAGGCGCTGCAGCATTTGCCGCCGCTCCGCCCCTTTCAGCGATAAAAATTCAGCAAATTTACCTTGCGGCAAGACGACCGCCCGAG
Organism: Geobacillus subterraneus; assembly: GCF_001618685.1. Taxonomy (GTDB): domain Bacteria; phylum Bacillota; class Bacilli; order Bacillales; family Anoxybacillaceae; genus Geobacillus; species Geobacillus subterraneus. The sequence goes on from NZ_CP014342.1 coordinate 2,589,593, forward strand.
TGAAATCCTCCATCGTCAAACCGAGCAACTGTCCAATCGCCTTGTCCACATCGGACAGCTTGTCAGCGAGCACGACCGGCTCCGGCCGATGCTCGATCAGCCGGCAGACAGCGCTTCGCGTCCGCCATTCATCCACTTTTTTTAAACTGCGCTCCACCGTATACCGTTTGGCCCCCGCCGCATGTTCAAGCTCAAATGTAAACGAGACGAACAACTCCTGTTCAGCATGGTTGATGATCGCTTGGGTGCGGTTGGCGGCCCGCACAACACTGCCGTACAACGCCAGCGTAATGGCGTCTAAAATCGTTGACTTGCCGCTTCCGGTCGGACCAAAAATGCCAAATACGCCGCCATCACATAGCGTGGTGAAATCGATCGTCTGTTTTTCGCGGAAGCTATGAAGCCCGGCGATCGTCAGTGAAATCGGCTTCACTCCTCTCCCCCCTCTTTCTCTTCTTCCGCCGCCAGCTCTAAAAAGAGGCGGACGAGCTCTTCATCCGGCGTCTGCCCCCCGGTTTGCCGTTTGTAAAAACGGCAGAACATCTCTTCGAGCGAGAGCGTTTCGCGGCTCATTTCGGCCGTCTCTTCCACCCGCTGCGGAAACACCGGACGGATATGGACAAAACCCGCATGAAGTTTACGCAGCCGATAAATTTCTTCCATGGTTAGCGGTTCGGTCACATGAAGCTCCAAATCAACCCAGCACGATGGGTCTTTTCCTTCCTCGCACCAGCGGTACACCTGGGCGAGCCCTTCCGTCGCTTTCCAACGGACGAGCGGCTTTCCGGCGGCAAGCGGAATTTCCGTCACGCTGGCCGCCCCGCCCGGATGGACATCAACAACCGTGACCGACTTGGCATGCCCCGCTTCAGAAAAGCTATAGGCAAGCGGAGAACCGGAATAGCGCGCCGCCGTCTCCGCCCGTTTGACGTCCTGCGGCCGATGCAGATGGCCGAGCGCCACATATTGGGCGGCCTTCGGCAAACTCGCCGCCGCCACTGTATAAGCGCCGCCCACTTCAATCGGCCGCTCGGAATCGGACGTATGGCCGCCGGCGACGTAAAGATGGCTCATCACGATATTGACCGTCTTCTCGGTGAATGAGGCGGCCATCGCCGTTAACAGCGCACGGATGCGGTCATCATACCGGTCGCGCAGCGCCGTTTCCCGATGGTCGGACGACAGCAGTTCGGCGAGGCGTGATTCAGACGGATAGGCCAACGGCGCAAGCATCATCGTTTCTCCGCACGATGGGACGTCAATCTGACAAACGGAAGCTTCCGGGCGGCCGAAAAGAAAAATATGATAATCGGAAAGCAGCGTCCGAGCCGCGCTGATGCGGTCCGGATGGTCATGGTTGCCGCTGATGACGGCGACCGGCCGGCGTCCCTTGTCGGACAGGCGGGCTAAACTTTCGTAAAACAATTGCTCCGCCGCCGCCGGCGGATTGACGGAATCGAACACATCGCCGGCCATTAAGATGACGTCAATTTGTTCGTTCCTAACGATTTCGACAAGCTCGTCGATAAACGCTTCCTGCTCAGCCAGCCGGCTTCGGCCCTCGAGCGTCCGCCCGAGATGCCAGTCGGCCGTATGCAAAATGCGCATCGTCTCTCCCCCTCCGCTTCACTCCACTGCGAGAAAATATCCACCGTCAAACGAGTATAAGTAACATTCCGCCACCGGCACGCGCCAAATTTGCTCAATGGCTCGCCGATAGAGGCGCATTTGCGCCCCGTAGCGGCCAAGCAAAAAGCGGGCGGCCGCCTCTTTTTGACCGGCGAAGCGGCCCGTCACTTCATCCGTCTTATAGTCGATCACCACATAGCCGCGTTCATCGGCAAACACGCAGTCGACCACGCCTTGCACGAGCAGGCGGCGGCCGCCATCCATCCCTTCGCCGCCGTAGAGTTCGTCAGCCGGAAGCCCTAAGCTGAACGGCACTTCGCGGTATACTTCGCCGGCGGCGCAGAGGCGCCGGCCGATGTCCGTTGCGAAAAAGGCGACGATCGCGGCGGCATCGACCGCTTCAGCTTGCTCGGCCGACAGCAGTTCTTTTTCGACAAGTCGAATGATTTGGTTGCGGATCGACGATTCGTCCAGCGGTGCGTGCAAATCGAGATGGCGCATGACGACATGAAGCGCGGTTCCTTTTTCAGCGGGTGTCAACGTTTTTTCCTGCATAAAGCGCGGCCGGACAAACAGCGGTGCCGTCCCTTTGCGCGGCAGCCATTCGTCCGCCTGTTCGCCAAACAGCACCCGCTGTTCTTTCAGTTCTGAGACTGACTGTTTCGCGCGCACGGCCGTCTCCTTTTCGTAGCGATACCGCCATAACAGGCGGCGCCTTGCTTCCTCCTCCCATTCCCCGCCGATTGAAACGGGGCGGCCTTGTTCGAGCGCGGCAAGCGTGCCACCATCCTCCCGGTCGGCTGACATCTCCCCGCCGCGCAAATTGGCTGCCGGCACGATCGCAAGACGCCACACCGACGGATGGGAGGCAATCTCCGGCGGCGCTGACGCATCCACTTCGATTAAGGCGCGCCCGTCTCGATGGCGGATGAGCGCCCGGCCGATCCAATCTAAGTACGAACGGGCCGACGCCCGCACATCGTCAGGAAGGAGCCAGCCGCTTTCAGCGGCAATGCCTTTCCATTTTTCAATCTCCTTGTCCGCATCATTGACCGAAGCAAGCAAGTACAGCTTCTCTTTTGCCCTTGTGAGCGCCACGTACAAAACGCGCATTTCCTCCGCAAGAAGTTCAAGCCGCTTTTTCACTTGAATGGCCAACAGCGGCAGCGTCGGATAGCTGATGCGCAGCCGCGGATGGACAAACCGGGCGGCAAATCCGAGCTCTTTATCAAGCAAATACGGGGAATGCAAGTCGCGCGTATAAAACGGGCGCGCGAGTCCGGCAAGAAACACGATTGGAAATTCGAGCCCTTTGCTGCTATGGATCGTCATGACGCGCACGACATCTTCCTGCTCGCCGAGCGGACGGGCCGCCCCTAAGTCGTCGCCGCGCTCTTGCAGCCGCTCGATGAAGCGGAGAAAGCGGAACAGCCCGCGGAATGACGTCGACTCGTATTGCCGGGCGCGGTCATATAGGGCGCGCAAATTGGCTTGCCGCTGCTTCCCGCCCGGCAAAGCGCCGACAAAATCATAAAACTGCGTATCGCGGTACAGCTGCCAAATCAGATCCGCTAATGAACGGCGGCGCGCCATCGTTCGCCATTCTTCCAACCGGTCGAGAAAAGCCATGGCTTTTTTCTTGGCATTCTCCTCCTCCTCCGTTTCCGCCGACTTCTGGCAAAACGCTTGCAGCGCCTCGAAAAATGCGCCTTTCGGGTCGCTGAGGCGGATCATAGCGAGCTCGTTTTCATCAAACCGAAATAGCGGTGAGCGGAGCACAGCCGCCAGCGGAATATCTTGATATGGATTATCGATCACTTTCAACAGCGACAACATAACCGAAATTTCCGTCGCTTGGAAATAGCCGGATGACAAATCAGCCGCTGCCGGAATGCCATGCGCCTGCAGCTGTTCAATGAGTTGCGGCGCATTTGTCATCGAACGGACGAGCACGACGATATCGCGATACATGGCACGCCGCGGTTGCCCGCTCGAACGGTCATACACATAAAACGGACGCGAAACGATCTCCTTTATTTTTTCGGCCATCAGGCGAGCCTCAAGCTCCGCTGCCTCAAGCTCGGCCGCTTCCTCCTCTTCCTCTTCCGATGCGCGCTGCCGGTCGATGATCATCACCTCCGGAACGGCATCCGTCCCATCCGGATAATCGGCGCCGTACGTAAGCTGCGCCGCCTCATCGTAAGCCATTTCTCCGACCGCTTCCCCCATGATTTGTGCAAATAGAAAATTCGTCCCATCGAGCACCTCGGCGCGGCTGCGGAAGTTGCTCGCCAAGTCGATTTTCATTCCCCCTGCTTCCCCATCACCGGTAAACCGCTTGTACTTATCAAGAAACAACATCGGCTCGGCAAGGCGGAACCGGTAAATCGATTGCTTGACATCGCCGACCATAAACAAGTTGCCCGTTCGCTCGCTTCCTTTTTTGACGAGCTGCAACATCGTTTCTTGGACGAGGTTCGTATCTTGATATTCATCAACAAGCACTTCATCAAACTGCGCCTGGTACTCCAAAGCGGCCGATGACGGCTGCCATTCGCCTGTTTCCGGGTCGCGCTGCCGCAAAACGCGCAAACAGTAATGCTCCAGGTCGGAAAAATCAACGATCCCTTTTTCCCGTTTCGCAGCTTCAAACATGGCGGAAAAGCGGCGGACGAGAGCGACGATCGTTTCGACGACCGGCTTCATCTCGCGCATGTGACGAAGCCAAGTAGACGGGCGAAGCGAAAACACGTTGTCGCGCAGCGCTTCGATTTTCTTTTTCGCCTGATCGCGCAGCGATTTCGCTTCATCGATGAGCCGCGCCTCATACCCGTCGCCGCGGCAAGCCGGGAGCCGCCCGAACGACAGCGATTGCAGCGCATGATGCAGCCTATCCCACGGCCCAGCCAGCCGTTTTTCCAAATCGGCAATCAAGTCCATATCTTCGTCCAACCGTTTCTTGTACGGCTTCGGTCCTCTTTCTTTCTCGGCAAGCTTCAAAGCCAAGCCGATAAGCCGCTTGGCCGCCGCCAGCTCCATCGCCGCGTGCTGGGCGATATAGCGCGCCGGCGGCAGCGTTTCGATGGGCGTCTGTTCATCGACATCATACATCGATACTAGATTAGCCAGCCATTCATCCGGCGCCGGATGGGAACGAGAGAATTCATAGAGCGCCAAAATCATCTCCTGCAACTCGGCATCGCTCCGGTCACTAGTGTAAGCATCGACAACGGCGAAAAAGCGCTCGTTGTCCGCCTTCCCGTATTGTTCCTCGAGCAGTTCCTCAAGGACGTCTTCCTTCAACAGCTCGATTTCCGTCTCATCGGCAATGCGAAACGACGGATCTAAATCGAGCAAGTAATAATACTTGCGGATCACATCCAAACAGAATGAATGGAGCGTCGAAATTGAGGCGCGGTTGAGCAGGCTGAGCTGACGCCGCAAATGGAGCGAATGCGGACGCTTGGCAAGCTCCCGTTCGAGCGCTTCACCAATTCTCGCTTTCATCTCGGCTGCCGCTGCATTCGTAAACGTGACGACGAGCAGGCGGTCAATATCGACCGCTCCTTCTTCCGCCGTCACCTTTTGAATGATTCGCTCGACGAGAACGGCCGTTTTTCCGGATCCGGCCGCCGCCGCGACGAGAATGTCCCGGCCGCCGGCCGCAATCGCCTTCCATTGTTCATCTGTCCACCGGCTTCCGGCCGGTTTCGGGCGAATCGTAGCGTTCACTTTTCGTCCTTCCCTTCCGCTAATGTTTCGATCACCGCATCCTTCGTCTGCGGAGCAAGCTTCCGATATTCGTTGCTAGGCAACGCCTCATCGAATTGACATACTGGCTTAAAGGCGCAAAACTCGCACGCCGTTTTGTTTTTCAGCTTATACGGGGCGATGGATACGACACCGTCGGCGATCTGTTCGCCGATGTCGGTAAACAAGCGGCGAACATGTTGACGGAGCGCAGCAAAATCAGAGGCGCTGGCCACCGAAGAACGCGAGTGGATCGCCCCGTTTTTTGTTAGCTGAGCGGGCACAATAAGCGACCATTGCCCGTTTGCTGCTTGGCTGTCCATCAGCCGGATCGCCTCGGCATCGGCAAGCAGCAGCCCGCGCATCCGAAACGGTTCAAGCAGCTTTCTCTCCAGTTCCATTTCGTCGTCCAGCCATTGCCGTGCTTGAATGATCGGATTGTGAATATGAAAATAAAGCACCCCGGCCGGCAACGCTGGCTTGCCGACAAGCTGTTCAGCATACGTCAGCACAATATCAAGATACGTGAACATTTGCAGCGCTAAACCGTAATAAACTTCCGTCAAATCGAGCGTTTTGGCGCTCGATTTGTAATCGATGATGCGAAGGAGCACGCCTTGGCTGCTTTCCGCCTGATCTACGCGGTCGATCCGCCCGACAAGCTCCATCACCGTTCCATCGCGAAGCTGAAAGCGAAGCGGCGGCAAGTCGCCGCCCGGTCCGAACGCCAACTCAAATCCGACCGGGGCAAAGCCGCTCGCCCGCGCATGTTCGCTCAATACGTGCGCCGTGCGAGAGACAACGTTTTTCAGCTTCCGTTTCATATATTCATAGCGGCTCGAGCTCGATAACACTTGTTGCTGGATGAGCGGGGCGATCCGCTCGACTGCCTCATCCGACAGCCGCTCGCATTCCGATCTGGATAGCTTTTTCCAGTCAAGATGCTGTTCACGCACTCGGTCGGCAATTTGCTTGATGGCCGCATGGAACAATTGCCCGACATCCGGTGCCTCAAGGCGGAAGACGTTCCGCTCTTTCAAGCGCAGCCCGTGTGAGGCGAAATGAGCGTACGGGCATTTTTGAAACTGCTCCATGCGCGAGACGCTCGCCTGAATTTTTTTTCCGTACAGCCGCCGGCTCCATTGTTTTTTGAGCGCCGCCGCCTGATTCGTATAAAATAGCGCTGACACCGCCTGCCCTACTCGCCCCTTCCATTCCGGATGACTGATCAGCACATTATATACATCCCACCAAAGCGGAGCGATGCTGTAATTTCGCTTCCACGCCCGCAGCTGGCTGATGAGATACGTCTGTGTCGCCCGCGGCGCGGTGACAAACGCCTCCGGCTTCTCTTCGGGGGCATCGAACGGATCATTGCCGCATAAATGAACAGATACACGTGGAAACAATTGAACGAGCTGCTTGATGAGCGGGGACGGCATGAGCGCTTTCCCCTCGCCATCGGCAAGCGGATATGTAACGTATAGCCGTCGGCTCGGACAGGCAAGAGCCAAGTAAACAAAAAACGGATCGTAAAACAGCTGCTCCCGCCCTCCCGGCGCAAGCGTTACCCCGAGTTCGCGCAATTGCTCCCGCTCAACCTCGGCCATGAGTCCTTCTTCTTTCGCTTTAGCCGGGATGACGCCGTCATTGGCGCCGATGATAAACGCATACTTGACATCAATCAAGCGCGAACGGTCGAGCTGGGCGACGATCACTTGGTCGATCGCTGGCGGAACGAGGGCGAATTCCAGCCGGTCGAGCCCGGCTTCGATAATTTTGGCAAACTCGGCAAGCGGCAGCGGTTCCGCCCCGAGCATTTCGACGTATTGGTCGAGCAAGTCGACGACCGCATTCCACGCTTGTTCGTGCTGGCGCGCTTCGATAAGGCGTCCGTCCGCTTCCGCCTGCGCGCTCATTTGTTCTAGTTTTTTCGGAATTTGCAACTCTTCTAAAAAGAGATATAACGCCGTGCAAAGACCGCGCCCGTCGGCAGCCCGGCGCAGACGGCGCTCAAGCCGGCGGAGCGGGGCCGCCAGCGCGTCACGCCATTCATTAAGCTTGTCCTCAAACTGCCGCTCCTCATCCGTCTGCGGCGCATTCAGCCCGTCAAGCGCCTGATAGCGCCGGTATGTCCAACGTTCACCGCTTGTCCACTTTTCGCCTTTCACCCCATAGGCGAGCACATAGTTTTCGAGCTTGTCAGCCGCCTCGCGCCACATGGCCAAGTCACCGTCAACCGGAAAGAGCAAATCCGTTTTGACAGCACGAAAAACCGCCTCATAACGCCAGCGCGTCACTACCGTCTCCAAAGCAGCGCGCACGAGTTCAATGAGCGGGTGATGATGCATCGGCTCTTTTTCATCCATAAAATACGGGATGTCAAAGTCAAAAAACACTGTTTTCACAAGGTCGCGATACGCTTCTGTCTGGCGGATGATAAGCGCAATGTCGCGATAGCGCGCCTCTTCATCGCGGACGAGGCGGATGATTTCCCGGGCGACCGCTTCGATTTCCGCGCGGCGGTTGGCTGCCTCGTAAAGGCGGACCGCATCGGTCTCCGCTTCATACGGCAACAGCGGACGGCGGTGAAACTGCGCTTCAAGATGGGCGAGCGCCCCGTCTTGATGGCGGCGGTTTGCGGAAAGCACGACCGGCGGCTCGATCATAATATCATTGGCCAAAGCGAGCTCGCGCAACTGGCGGTACGTCTGCGCCGGCAAGTAAAAAAGATCGAGCTCATCCGGCATCCCTTCATCGTAAGGGCGGTCAGCCGTCAAGCACACGGTGACGCGCCGGCAGCGGTGAAGCAGCTGTTCAATAACCATATATTCTTGTGGGGAAAAATGATGAAAGCCGTCGATATAAATGTCGGCGCCGTGCAAGTAGCCGGAGCGGGGGATGTGCTCGGCGAGCAGGCGCAAATAATCTTCTGAGTCAAGATAATGGCCGAGAAGACTTCGTTCCAACTCCTCATAAACGAGCGCCACATCGCTTAACTTATCGGCTAGCAGCCGGCGGCCGGGCTGGCCTGATCCGCCCTCGAGCACGCCGGCATGGCGGCGGAGTTCATCCGGCGTCAAGCAATACCGCTTGCATTCTGTGATCATCTCGTGCATCTGTTCGACAAAACCGCTTTTCTCTGCCGCACGTCCAAACAGCTTCAGCTCTTGTTTGCGCTGTTCAATAATTTTTCGAATCATCATCTGCACGCCAACGTCGTGAACGTGGTAACGGTTCATGCCTCCTGTTTCTTGCAGCACGCGCCAGGCGAGACGCGGGAAGCTGAACACTTGGGCGCGGATCATCCCTTCTGTTCCGTCCGTATGTATTAGCGCGTATTCACATTGAAACGTCATTTGTTCCGGGACAAGATAGACGACCGTCCTTCCCTTTGGATCTTCCTGCAGCTGGCGGCGAATTTCTTCAAGGCAGAAAGCCGTTTTTCCACTTCCCGACCGCCCAAGCAAAAACCGCAGCGACATCGCAATCACCACCATTCATTTCCTTCATATTTATTCCATTTTAGCACAAACGTTCGTATTTGACGAGTGATTTCCACCCCGCTCATCTATTACAACAATGAAACAGCAAAAAAAGATCCCAAGGCAACTCCGCCCTCCCCCTCGTTGCCAACCGCAAGCTCCGGACGGCAAATTTCTGCAAAGAAAAAAGCTTTCCTCTCACCGGCTTTTGAGCACGAAAATGCTACCGTGCCAAAGTAAGCCGTTGCCCTAGAAGCGGAAAGCAAACTGTCCAAACGGCCAATAACGGAGGTCGACCTTACCGACGACTTGGCTGATTTTGACAAAGCCGAAATGGCGGCTGTCCCAGCTGCCGAGCCGATTGTCGCCGAGGACGAAAATGCAGCCGGCCGGCACCCGTTTTTCCCCAGTTACCTCTTCAAGGGTAAAATCGCCCGTCAGCTTGCCGCTGATCAATGTTTGCTTATACGGCCGCAAATACGGTTCCTCCACTTGTTTTCCATTGATATACAATATATCGTTTTTATATTCAATTCGATCCCCTGGCAGCCCGATCACCCGTTTTACATAATCTTTCTTTTGGTTGGCATGAAAAACGACAATGTCGAATCGGTGGATCGACCCGATTTCGTAACGCAGCTTATTGACAATGAGCAAATTGCCGCTTTGCAGCGTCGGCATCATCGATTTTCCCTCTACCATATAGCTGCTGAAAACAAAAAAACGGAGCGCAGCGATGAAGCAAATGGCGGCCAGCCATGGCCAGCGCTGCCTTCGTTTTTCCTTTTTCTTTTCTTTCGTCACTCCCCGCCCCCCTCGCTGCTTTGTTTTTCCGTCAGCGAAAATCTCGCCTCTACCCGTTTTCCTGCGTACCAAAGCAACAAGACGACCGCGGCAATGCCAGCCGTGCGCAACGGCTGCCGAACGAGCGCCACGATGTCATAGCCGATAAAACTGATTGTAAAAATCATGATCATCTTTCCGAGCAACACCGCGAGCACAAACTGCTGGCGGCTGATGCCCGACAGCCCGGCGACAATATTGACGAGCGCCGATGGGGTGAAAGGGAAACAATAAAGCAAAAACAGCGGGCCAAATCCGTGCCGTTCGATCCAGTGCATGAACCGGCGGACTTTTTGGTGGCGGCGGACAAAACGAAAGAAACGCTGCTGGCCGATTCTTCGCGTCAGCCAAAACACGATGAGCGAACCGAGCGAGGCGCCGAGCCATGAAATGAAAAACCCTTTCCACAATCCGAATGCAGCGGCGTTCGCCATCACAAAAACGACCATCGGCAAAATCGGAAAAAACGACTCGAGCAGCGTCGCGGCAATGCCGGGAAACACGCCAAATGAGCGGTAATGTTCAAGCAAGGAAAGCACGTGATCGAGCGTGAACCATTGTTTGAGCGTTTCCATATTCATGCATCTTTCTCCATTCAAATGCCGTTTATACTTTTATTTTACACGCCCGGCCGTGCCATTTGAACTCTTCTTTGTGAAAACCCATTTTTTATCATTCATGCTCTGTCACATCTTTTTCCTGCTGCATGCGGAATAGGTATTGGAGTTTGCGTTCTCTCGCCTCCATTCGATCCGCCAATTTCGTCCGCAGTTGGGCTGTTCGATATAATTGATTGACAAAGGATTTATAGGAAACATCGAGGGATACGCTTTTTCCATTGCGGAAATAGACGACGGTTCGCTCATATTTGGCAGGTTCATACTGATAGACGTGCATATGGGACAGCCAAACGCAGCCGGAATCTCTTGGGGAAGAAGTCGGGAAGACGTAAATTCCATTGGCCGGTTCGATGGCAATCGGCGCTTTGTGGGTGATGCCGATCAACGCCTTTGTTCCTTCTTTTCTGCCTTGGAAGCTGCAGCCGTAATAGTCGCAGCTATGTTTAATGATATCGGTTGGCGTTTTTTTGACAATATATTCGCCGTCTTCCTCAATGACCTTTGCATAGACATCACTGTTCAACAGGTACGGGAGAATCGCCATAGTATAACGGCTCACGACGAAATGTTTCAACACGATAAACTCATTCACTTTCATCGGTTCATCCCCTTCCTATCAACTGGATCACTATTCCTATCATACCACTAGAAGTTATATTTTTCTATATTTTGAAAAAGATTAGTGGGCTTTTTAGCACAAAAAAATCCCATGACAATCGTCATGGGGGTGTTATGAGTTTTCAAATGTTTGGCCGATCTCCTTGGCCGCTAAATATTCATTGGCCTGCTCAAGCGCGGTATGTTCACCGACCGAATTGCCCGCATACGTTTCTTCATTCATCCACCATTGCTCAAAGTGGAGGTCTGTGCTGACGCGAAATTCAGCGGGCATCAACTCCGGCAGATCGTCGTTTCTCTTTTCCATCCCATCGCCTCCCTACGCCTATAGGATGCGCCATCTTTTTCCTTTTATACATAAAAAAAAAAGCCCGGGGAGGCCAGGCTTTCATTTGCGTCCGCTGTTATTTCATATTAAGCAGTTGTAAACTGCTCCTCTTCGGTTGATCCTTTTAAGGCGACGGTGGACGATTGGCCGCCAGAGATCACTTGGGCGACCTCATCGAAGTAGCCGGTACCGACTTCGCGCTGATGGCGCGTGGCTGTGTAGCCGTACTTTTCGGCGGCAAATTCAGCTTGCTGCAGTTCAGCGTATGCCGCCATGCCTCTCTCTTTGTAGCCGCGCGCCAACTCAAACATGCTGTAGTTGAGCGCATGGAAGCCGGCGAGAGTGACGAATTGGAACTTGTATCCCATTTTACCGAGCTCTTGCTGGAATTTGGCGATTGTCTCGTCGTCCAGTTTTTTCTTCCAGTTAAACGACGGCGAACAGTTGTACGCAAGCAGCTTGCCTGGAAATTGCTCGTGAATCGCTTCCGCGAACCGGCGTGCTTCCTCCAAATTCGGTTCGCTCGTTTCGCACCAAATAAGGTCGGCATACGGCGCGTAGGCAAGCCCACGAGCGATCGCCTGGTCGAGACCTGCCCGCGTGCGATAAAACCCTTCCGACGTCCGTTCGCCGGTAATAAACTGTTGATCGCGCGGGTCAATGTCGCTTGTGATCAAGTCAGCAGCATTGGCATCGGTGCGGGCAATGAGCACCGTCGGGACACCCATGACGTCAGCGGCAAGCCGCGCGGCGATCAAGTTGCGCACCGCCGTTTGCGTCGGCAAGAGCACTTTGCCGCCTAAATGGCCGCATTTTTTCTCTGACGACAGCTGATCTTCGAAATGGACGCCAGCCGCTCCCGCTTCAATCATCGCTTTCATGAGCTCAAACACGTTCAGCTGGCCGCCGAATCCAGCCTCCGCATCAGCAACGATCGGCACAAAATAGTCGACATCGCCGCTGCCCTCTAAATATTGGATTTGATCTGCGCGTTGCAACGCCTGGTTAATGCGTTTGACAACATGTGGAACGCTGTTGGACGGATACAAGCTTTGGTCCGGATACATGTGCCCCGCGAGGTTGGCGTCGGCCGCCACCTGCCAGCCGCTTAAATAAATGGCTTTCAGCCCTGCTTTCACTTGTTGCACCGCTTGATTTCCAGTCAGCGCACCGAGTGCATGAACGTAATCTTCCGTATTTAACAGCTGCCATAACTTCTCGGCTCCGCGCCGAGCGAGCGTATGCTCAATATCAAGCGAGCCGCGCAGTTTAATGACATCTTCAGCGCTGTACGGGCGGGTAACGCCTTTCCAACGCTCTTCATTTTTCCAGCTTTCCTCTAATTGTCGGACACGTTCAGCAAATGACGCCATTTTTCCTTCCCCCATCTCTTGTTATATTACATTATTTTTGTTTACGGTTTTATTATATAACAGACAAGAAAAAATGCAAGCCTTTTTTTGAAACTTTTCTCAATTAAGAAAATGGACGCATAACGTTCATAAAAACGGCATTTTTTCTGTCCATCATTTTGGTATGATCAATAGTAGAGGAGTGATGATGATGAAAAAATGGTATATGATCGCCGCATCGCTTGTGCTCGTTGGCATCGGTGCCGGCATCTTTTACTTCGCCGTCTACAAGCCGTCTGCTATGCGTCTGCCGGATGACGTGACGATGGAAACAGCGTGGGGAGCTCCTTATTCCTTTGACGACTTGCCGCCAAAAGTTCGACTCGTCGAATTCATCTATACGAACTGCCCGGATATTTGCCCAAATACGACGATGCAGATGGCAAAGCTGCGCGACCGGCTGCAAAAAGCCGGAGTGTTCGGGCGCGATGTGGAATTCGTCACGATCACTATTGACCCCGCGCGCGACACGAAAGAAAAACTGCAAACATACGCAAATACGTTTGGGGTGACTGGCGATGGGCAAGGATGGGTGTTTTTGCGCGGCAGCGAAGTAGCGACAAAAGCGACGGCAGACGCTTTCAACTTCCAATACCGTGACCCGGGAAACGGCATGATTGTGCATACGTCGCTCGCTTACTTGCTCAATCGGGACGGACGGGTCATCGAACAGATCGACATGGGGGGAGCGTCACGATTTCGTGTTGATGAAGTATACAAAACGATTATGGATGAATTGTCGTGATGATTTGGTAATAGGTGTAACGTGCGGAAAGAAAAAAGAGGGCATTGTCTGCCCTTTTTTTCATTGACTGCCGAACCTTTTACATCAGCATCGAATAGCAACTAAGCACCACAACCGCAGCAAGCACGACAACAATAACATTCGCACCGAGCCAGGCGGCAGTCACCGCCGCCGCAAAACCGATCACCCCAAAGAGAATGTCGTCTTGAATGAAAAAAATATCAGGGATAATCAGCGCGCCAAGTGCAGCATACGGCACATTTTTCAGCACCCCTTGCCAAAACGGCGGCAGCTGGACGCGCCCAAGCAGCACGAGCGGCAACATGCGCGGCAAATACGTGACGATCCCCATGCCGAGAATCATCCAAACGATCGCGTTATTCATCCTCATTCTCCCCCTTCTTCGCCAGCCACTGGACGACGACTGCCGAAAGAAGCGTCGCCAGCACGATCGACCAGCCTTTAGACAGATGAAAGACAAGCGTGCCGAGCGAGTTGAACACGGCAGCTAACCCTGCCAGCCATACCGTTTTCCGCTGCTTTTTCAGCGCTGGGACGAGCAAGCCGATAAACATGGCGTACAAAGCGACCGACATGCTCTCTTGTAAGCTTTCCGGCAAGCTTGCCCCGACAGCATAACCGATGCCGGAATTGACGACCCAGCTGCCGTACGCCATCATGATCAGCCCAAACATATACGAAGCGCTAACCGTCCCCTCTTTCATGGCCGCAACGGAAAACGTTTCATCCGTAATGCCAAACGCATACAGCGCCTTTTTCCAAAGCGCATCCGCCTCCGCTTTTTCGTTGAGCGAAGCGGACATTAAAAAATGGCGAATGTTTAAAATAAATGTCGTTAAAATGATTTCAAATATACCGGTACCGACGGAAAGCAAGCTGAGCGCAATATATTGCGAGGCGCCGGCAAAAACGACGACGCTCATCAGCACCGTTTCTGCAAGCGTCAGCCCGGTCGTCTTAGCGAGCAGGCCAAATGTCAGCGCGATCGGCATATAACCGATGGCGATCGCCACCCCCGCCTGCACTCCTTGGCGAAACGGCGCCATTTTACCAGCCGTCCATGTTGTTTCCATCCATCCATTCCCCCGTTTCACTAGTTTGATATGTTTATTGTCTAAAAATCGCTGTCATTTCGCAACCCGAACATAGGTCAGTTCTTTTATCCTCTTAACTAGGAGGCTAGCGAAAACAACGGATTCGCTTAATTTGCAGGAGATGGAAAGGAATAACGTTACAGCGGCGCAAAACTTCTCAATTTAAAAACTGCTCCGTGAAAGCGGCCTCTCCTTTTCAATGCCCGGCCTTCTAGGAAGCTCCCGCTTTGGCACAAAGCGGGAGTAGGGGAGAAAATCAATCTATGATATAATCGAATTGGTTCATTATTTGCGCAATTGAAAAGGAGTGCACTATCATGTCAGTAAAACCGCACGTATTGACCGAACGTGGCATTTTTCGCTATGAGCAAGTGACGTATCCGATGGAAGAACGCGGCTTGCAGTTTGGCGATGGCGTCTATGAGGTAGTTCGCCTATACAGCGGAGCGTACGTTTGGCTCCAAGAGCATCTCGATCGCCTATACCGTTCGGCGGCCGCTATTCGCCTGTCCGTCCCGTTCGCTCCCGAAGAGCTGTCCGAGCGGCTTGAGCAGCTTCGCCGCATGAACGACGTGCGTGAAGATGCGATTTTGTATTTGCAAGTGACGCGGGGCAGCTTTCCGCGCAGCCATACGTTCCCGACGGAAAATCGGCCGAATTTGTACGCCTACATCCAGCCGATGGCGCGGAAAACAGACGAAATAGCACACGGTGTGCACGCCACGTTAACGAAAGATGTTCGTTGGGAATACTGCTATATTAAAAGTTTGAACTTGCTGCCAAACGTGCTGGCGAAACAAGAAGCGGCCGAGCGCGGTGCGTTTGAAGCGATTCTCCACCGCGACGGCATCGTGACCGAGGGCAGTTCATCGAATATTTTTCTTGTCAAAGACGAAACGGTGTACACTCATCCAGCGACGGAGCGGATTTTAAACGGCATCGTCCGCACGAGAGTGAAGCAGTTTTGTGGAGAGCTTGGCATCCCGTTCATTGAAGAAGCGTTTTCGGTCCACGACCTCGCTAGGGCGGATGAACTGTTTTTGACGAGCACAACCTCGGCTATTACTCCGATCGTCCAAGTGGATGACATAACAATCGGCGACGGCCGGCCAGGAGCGGTGACGAAATCCTTGCAAGCCGCCTATCAAAAGGCGACGCAGCCGGCCGCAAGCAACGCTTGACCGGCTTCGCCACACAAAAGAGGTGTCCCATCATTCTCCTTTGGGACACCTCGCCTTATTTATGAGCTAAGCACAGCGCGGTCGCTGGCGAACTGGCTGCCGCGGATGCGCTGAAATTCCTCAAGCAGCCGCTCGACCGTCAACTCTTCCTTTTCCTTTCCTTCGGCGGCAAAGATGATTTGTCCGCCGTCCATCATAATGAGCCGGTTGCCAAGGCGGATCGCCTGCTCCATATTGTGCGTCACCATCAGCGTCGTCAAGTTGTGTTGGGCGACGATTTGTTTCGTCAGTTCAGTCACAAGCTCGGCCCGCGCCGGATCGAGAGCGGCGGTATGCTCGTCAAGCAAAAGCACATCCGGCTTCGTAAACGTCGCCATCAATAACGAGAGCGCTTGCCGCTCTCCACCGGAGAGAAGCCCCACTTTGGCGGTAAGCCGGTTTTCGAGCCCTAAATGGAGCGTTTGCAGCGTTTCCCGGAACCATTCGCGCTTTTGCTTTGTCACGCCGAGGCGGAGCGTGCGCCGCTTCGTCCGATTGTAGGCGAGCACTAAGTTTTCTTCAATCGTCATATGCGGTGCGGTGCCGGCCATCGGATCTTGAAAGACGCGGCCGATGTAGCGGGCGCGTACGTGCTCCTTAAGCGCGGTCACGTTGCGGCCGTTGATCCACACTTCGCCCGTGTCAGGAGACAACCGACCGGCGATGATGTTCATCAACGTTGATTTTCCGGCGCCGTTGCTGCCGATGACGGTGACGAAATCGCCGGGGGAAAGCGTTAAATCAATGCCTTGTAAAGCGATTTTCTCATCGGCCGTCCCTTCGTTAAATACTTTTGTAATTCGTCTTAGCTCCAGCAATGGACTCCCCCCTCTCCAACTGCTGCGCTTTTCGCTTTTTCCGCCGCTTTTCTTTTTGTGCCGCCCACACGTTTGGCACGATGAGCGCCGCCATGACAATGAATGCGGTAATCAATTTCACATCGCCCGTCTCCAAAAACTCGACGCGCAAGGCGATCGCCAAAATGAGGCGGTAAACGACAGCGCCGCCGATGACCGCCCACGTCGCGCGCACGACCGAACGGGCACCAAACAACGCCTCTCCGATAATCACCGAAGCTAAACCGATGACAATCATCCCGACCCCCATGTTGACATCACTGAACCCCCCGTACTGGGCGATAAGCGCCCCGGAAAAGGCGACGAGCGCATTCGACAGCCCGAGCCCGAAGACAATGAGCCAGTCCGTGTTGGCGGAAAAGCTCGCCACCATCGGTTTGTTGTCTCCGGCCGCCCGCAATGCGATTCCGAACTCTGTTTTCATCAGCCAGTCGAGAACCCCTTTGATCACGAACGTCAGCACCGCCATCGAACATAAAATCGCCCATGTCCGCGGCGCAAAGCCCGTAAAGGAAAACAGCTGACTGAGCACCGCATCCAATCCCGTTTGCTGCCAGACAGCTGTGATCTTCGTAATGACCGTCTCCTGCTGCAGCAGCGGCACGTTCGATTTCCCCATAATGCGCAGATTAATGGAATATAAAGCGATCATCATCAAAATGCCGGATAAAAGTGGGTTGATTTTCCCTTTTGTGTGCAAAAGCCCGGTCACCGCTCCAGCCGCAAAGCCGGCCACCAGCGCTGCAGCCGAAGCGGCAAACGGATTCGCTCCACCGACAATCATCACGGCAGCGACCGACGCGCCGGTGACAAAGCTGCCATCGACCGTTAAATCGGGAAAATCCAAAATGCGAAACGACATGTAGACGCCAAGCGCCATGATGGCATAAATCAAGCCGGCTTCCACAGAACTAAACATCGCTGCCCACACCATTCTCACCTGCCTTTTGGCGCCCCCCTTCACCGAAGGAGGGATGGCCGTTTATTCGATATATTCAGCGATCGAATCCCATTCCGGGTTGAGTTCAATTCCCATTTCTTGTGCTGCTTTTTTGTTAATGGCCAGCTTCAATTTTTGCGGGTATTGCACCGGCAGATCGGCCGGCTTTTTCCCCTCTTGCAAAATTTGCGCCGCCATCTCACCGGCTTCATAGCCGATGTCATAATAATCAAACCCGTACGCCGCAAACCCGCCGCGCTTCACTGAATCAAGCTCGCCGACGAACAGAGGAATGTCGTGTTCATTGGCCACTTGAATGACTGACTCAAGCGCTGACACAACCGTATTATCGGTAATGATATACAGGCAGTCGACCTTGCCGATCAGCGATTCGGTCGCCTGCTTCACTTCGGCCGACGTGGATACCGAGGCGGAAACGATTTTCAAATCGGTTCCTTCCATCGCCTTTTTCACTTGATCCACCTGTGCGACCGAGTTTTGTTCGCCGGCGTTATACACCATTCCGACGCGGTTGCCTTGGATATATTTATCAATAAACTGCACCGTTTTCGGAATCGCCTCCGGATGCGTGTCCGTCGTGCCTGTCACATTGCCGCCCGGCTTCTCCATCGATTGGACAAGCTGGGCGCCGACCGGATCGGTCACTGACGTAAAAACGATCGGAATGTCTTTTGTCGCATTGAGCGCTGCCTGCGCGCTTGGCGTCGAGTTGGCGAAAATCAAGTCAACGCCATCGGAGGCAAAATTGTTGGCGATCGTTTGGTTGTTGCTTTGGTCTCCTTGGGCGATTTGCACGTCATACTCGACGGACAACCCCTTGTCCTTTAACGCCTGCTCAAATCCTTTGCGCGCCGCATCAAGCGACGGATGCTCGACGATTTGTGTCACCCCGATTTTGTATGTCTTTTCCTTCGCTTCCTGCCCGCCGCCGTTTCCTTGGCTGCTTCCTGTTTCGTTCGCTCCACCGCAGCCGCTAAGCAGCAAAAAGCTGGCTGCGCACAACATGGCAAGCCGCCGCATATGTTTGCCCATCATCCGATTCCCCCTATGTAGATTAGTTTAGTCCTTTTGAACGTTTATGCTTTTATGTGTCAAATTATATAAGTTTATTTCTTCATTTTCAATATACTATTCAAAAAAAAGAAAAAGTGCTGAATGTTCAGCACTGTTAAGCATGGGAGGCGGTTAACCGTTCTTTTAAGGCTCTCCGCAAAATTTTTCCTGTCGCATTTTTTGGCAGTTCCTTTAAAAAGCTGATTTCGCCCGGCACTTTATACTTCGCCAACCGCTCGCGGCAGTAGGCAATTAATTGCTCCTCAGTCAGCTCCGGATTTTTCGCGACGACAAACGCCCGCACCGCCTCGCCGTAATCTGGATCCGGCACGCCGATCACCGCAGCTTCAACGACATCCGGATGGCTGTATAGCACTTCCTCGACTTCACGCGGGTATACGTTGTAGCCGCCGACGATGATCATCTCTTTTTTTCGGTCGACGATATAGAAATAGCCGTCCTCATCCATGCGCGCCAAATCGCCGGTGTGCAGCCAACCGTCGCGCAAAGCGGCGGCCGTTTCTTCCGGCATTTTGTAATACCCTTTCATGACGTTGGGGCCGCGGACGACAAGCTCGCCGACTTCTCCGACCGGCACTTCTTCCCCATATTCATTGACAACTTTGTTTTCAACGTTTTTAATATTCGTCCCAATCGAGCCGGGCTTGCGCGGCCGGTCAAGCGGGTTGAAGCACGTAACTGGCGACGCCTCCGACAGCCCGTACCCTTCCGAGACGATCACGTTGAATTTTTTCTCAAAGTTTTCCAGTAGTGCGACCGGCATAGAAGCGCCACCCGAGATGCAAAGCCGAAGCGTGCGTAAATCGTCCGCGCTCCCTTCCTCATGCTGGTAGAGAAAGTTATACATTGTCGGCACGCCGGCAAAAATCGTCGCCTTTTCCTCGCGGGTTAACGCAAACATGGTCGCTGGGCTGAATTTCGGCATAATCAGTACCGTCGCTCCATTCATAAGCGGGGCGTTTAACGCCACCGTCAGGCAAAAGACGTGGAACATCGGCAGGGCGGCAATGACGCGGTCATTTTCATTGATGCCCAAATAATCAGCCGTGTCTTGCGCATTGCTGTACAAGTTTTTATGCGTAAGCATCGCCCCTTTTGGCTTGCCGGTCGTTCCGGACGTATACAAAATAACAGCGACATCATCATCATTAAGCTCCGGCCCTGTGAAATCCGGACTGCCGGCAGCCAGCACTTCTGCAAACGGTTTCATCTCTGTTGACAATGGAATGCCCTTTTCTTTCCCTTGCGGGGTTTCGCAAACGATGGCGTGCTTGAAAAGCGGCAGCCGCTTTTTTGCCTCGTCAAACAGCGGCGCGAGCAAATCGAGGCCGACCACCGCTTTGACATCGCCATTATGCAAAATGTAGGCAATCTCCTCCGGCGTATAAATCGGGTTGATCGGAATCACAGTCGCCCCGAGCCGCAGCGCTCCGTATAGACCGATGACAAACTGAGGCGAATTGCCAAGCAGCAGGGCGATATGGTCGCCTTGGCGGACGCCAAGCTGCGCCAGTCCGTCGGCAAACTTCGATACGGCGGCATTCAATTGTTGATACGTGCATCGTTCCCCCATAAACACATACGCATCTTTGTCCGGCAGTTGTTGCGCCACTTGTGCCAACCGCGCCGTTAAATTCATCATCATCCCCCCAAAAAATGAATGAATGACCATTCATTTTATAAGTAAAAAAATTCGAACTATACTTATTATAAAAAAAAGAACAGCAAAGGACAAGAGAAAGCGTTTCCTTTGCTGTTCTTTTTTCGGTGGCCGGCTTATCGTGCCCAGACGAGGCCAGTTTGAGCGAGGCGAATGACGCCTTGAAACGTCCTCCCCGCCTCTTCGATGAGCTGCCCATGGCGGCCAACGTGCGGCAAATGCGTCAACCATAGCTCGCCGACGCCTGCCCCTTCAGCGATCATTGCCGCCTCTTCGCTCGTCATGTGCCCGGCGGGCGCCGCATTTTGTCCGGCATAAAAGTTGCACTCGCCAATAAGCAAATCAGCTCCTTTAGCAAACGGCACAAACTCCGGCATATAACTCGAATCGGCCGTGTACACGATCGTGTTGCCGCCGGCGGTGATGCGCATCGCATAGCACGGCACCGGATGAACTGTTTTTAGGAACGTAAGCGAAAATGGTCCAACAGCAAGTGTCCCTTTCGGATCATAGGCGATCCCTTCCGTAATGCCGTTATGCGTCAGGTGGGCAAACGCCTCCTCATCTTCCGCATGGCCATAAACCGGAAGCACCGGCAAGTCAACTCCCGATTTTTTATAGATGAGGCGGGCGTATTGAAGCGGGCCGATATCAGCGATATGGTCGTAGTGGTAATGAGAGAGGATGACCGCATCCAAATTTTCCACGGCTGTGTAGTTTTGCAGTTTGGCGAGCGCTCCGCTCCCGCAATCAACGAGCAAGCGAAAGCCGTCATGCTCGAACAAATACGCCGATGTCGCCTCATTGGCGGCCGGAAATCCCCCCCAATAGCCGATGACCGTTACTTTCATTTCCTGTTCTCTCCTTTCATTCATTTTGTCTTCATCATACACAATCGCGTCCATTTTTTCATCTTTATCGATTTTTTGTTTTAAAACACATATTGACATTTTGTTTTGTGTTATAATACAATAAAACTACCAAGACAACGGAGGGGATCGAAATGTTGACGAAAGTGTTGGAATTTTTCAAAAACCTGCCACCCAAAAAATGCATGCATTGCGGCAAAGAAATGGATGAACAGCATGAATGTTACGGCAACACGTGTTCTGACTGCCTTGGCGCCGCTTACCGCCAATAGGTGAGCGGACGTTGCCCTTGCGTCACGTTCGCCGGCCGCCCCGCCGGCGATAGGCTGTTCCCCGATGCAGCCTGCCTTTTTTCTTACCGCCTCCCACTGAGGGGGCATTTTTTTTGCACCATGCACACCTCGCATCTCTGACGCACTTTGAGACACCGCAATGCAGCCGCAAAAAAGAAAGACAAGTCGGCGACCCAAAACAGGACGGGAATTCCCTCGAGAAACCATTCAAGTCAAACAAAAACAAAAGGGCTGATCTCAAAAGGATGTTTACAACCTTTTGGGACCAGCCCTTTGTCCGTGAAATGAATCGGTGGTACGTTGTCAGACGCTTCAGGCCGAAAACAATCGCGCTTAAGCCGCGGTTTCACTTTCCGTCCATACCGCATAGCGGCGGCGATAAAAAGTACGGGGCAAAGCCAGTTCCGTAGTTGGGCACGTGATGAAGCGGCCGCTTATCGTTTTGTACCGGATCGGCGATCATCTCAGATACAAGCTCGTTTGCCTGAATACGATCTGCCTTTTCCGCCCCTTCGCTTAAACGGTCAGCCAACTCGCCCGCCCCTTGTTCAAGACGCGCAAGCCCCGCCGACAACGATCGTCCGCCGCCAAGGAGTCTGTCAAATCCTTGGTGGAGTGAATCCGCTCCTTTGGCAACAGCAGACACGCCGTCGGAAAGTTCGTTTGCCCCATCCGCCAGTTTGCTCGTCCCCGAGACGAGCCGGCTCGAACCGGAAGCAAGCTGATTGATTCCTTCAGCCAGTCTGCTGCTGCCGTCAGCGACCGTTTGTGCTCCTTGATAAGCAGCCTGAAGCTGGTTCTCAAGCTCTTTCGCCCCATCCGCTACTGTTTGTTGGCCGTCCGCTAAGCGAGCGGCGCCATCAGCAAGCTGCTGTTGCCCGTTAACGAGTTTTTCGATGCCGTCTTGCACCGCCTGCTGCCCGGAAGCGAGCGCAGCTGCGCCGTCAGCGAGGCGGGAAGCCCCGTTTTGGACCTGCCCCGCTTGGCCGGCTAGCCCGCGGACGCCGGTCGCTATGTTCCCGCTTCCCGCTACAAGCGGCTGAAGCTGTTCATACAGCATCTGTAACGTCGCTTTTTGCTGCGGGTCATCCGTTTGTTCGATCATCCTTTCGAGTTGGGCGGCATATTGCTGCAGCCCTTTGTTCACTTCGTCCGCTCCGGCGGCCGCTTCGCCCGCCTTTTGTTGCCACGCTTGCACCCCCTTCTCCAACTCAGCCACCCCGTCATGAAGCTCGTTCGCCCCGCTAGTTAGGGACGGCAATCGCTCTTGCAGTGCTTTCATGCTATTGAGCGAAGCATGCAATCCATTCGTGAGCGACGTCGCCCCATTTTGGGCGGCTAGAGCGCCAGAAGCGAGCTGTTGGCTGCCGGCAGCCAGTTTTCCAAGCCCGTCCTGCAGCGCTGTTGCGCCAGTTTGCAGTTGTTTCGCTCCATTGTTTCCCGCTTGCAAGCCGTTTTCAAACGACAATGATTGCTCAGCCAGCTCGGTTAAATAACGGGACAAACGAGCGGCCCCGTCTTTGGCTTTTTCCGCTCCGGCGGCTAAACGGGCGCTCCCTTTCTTCGCCTCCTCCATCCCGCCGGAAAGCGAACGGCTTCCTTGTTCTGCTGTTTGGAGCCCATCGCGCAGTTGGGCAGTTCCTTGACTTGCCTCACCAAACCCGTCAGCCGCTGTCTTCATCTTCGTTAACATGGCTTCCGCGTACGTTTTCGTCACGTTTTTGGCAATTTCTTCTTTTATTGCCTCGATGGCGGAATCGCCAATCTTTCCAGCTAAATAGTTCGCCCCTTCGTTCGGGATGTATACGAGTCTCAGCGGCTTCGGGTTGCCGCTTTGCACCGTTGCTGCGTTAGCGGAAAAATCGTTAGGAATGATGACGGCCATGTAATACGCCCGGTTCTTCAAGCCGTCGTCCGCTTGCTTGCGGCTGACGAACCGCCAATCAAACGTGCCGTTTTCCTTCAGCCGCTTCACCACGTCGTCGCCAAGCTGAATGTTCTCGCCGTCAAGCACTGCCCCTTCATCTTCATTGACGACCGCGACCGGCAACTGATCTAAATGGCCGTACGGATCCCAAAACGCCCGTGAACTACCCCCACTTAATTTTCTAGCGAAAATTTGAAGTGGGGGCTTCCAAAGAAGTTTGACTGCTTCAAGCAATCCTTATTCTTTGAGGCGTGTCCACTTCGCCGCTAGAGCATAAGACACTCAGGTCTACAGCTTTACTTTTCTTTAAGATGTTTAATGCGCCATTGACATCAGCATTAATTAGTTTGCCAGACTTTGTTCGATACAAGCCGCGCTTAATACGTTTGCCGCTGAACTTATATTCTTTTGGATTGTCGGCATTATATTCAGGAATCTCATCGCCGTCAAAAAAGCTGGCTTGAGACGTATAGGATTCTTCCTGTTTCAAGAATTCAATGCCGTAAAATTCACAAAGATATTCTAGTTTTTCTTTTATGTTACCGAGAGGAATATTGACAAAGTTTTGATTTGTCTTTTTTCCTAGATTAATATTGCGTTGCCATGTTTCCGCATAGCCAATGACAAGTTTGCCAATTTGATTTTCAATACAGTAGTTAATGATGTAACGGCAAGTCTTGTTGATATAATCATTCACTTTATTATTGCGATTCATAGCAAGCAAAGCCTGTTTACGAGTGGTGCCTTTGATTTTTTGCTTATCTTTTATGCTTTGAAGTCTGGCATTTTCTTTGTTAAACCATTGATTTATACTTTTTAATCTCCGCCCATCAATGATGAATGATCTGCCGTCTGATGTGACACAAGTGGCAAGATTGTTTAATCCTAAATCAATGGCCAGTGCTTTTTGGTCGTTTAATTCTCTTTGATCTTCAGGCATTTCATATTTGTACTGAATCTCAAAGAACCTGGCATGATGCTTAGGAATGATTTCAATCTGCTTAATCTTTTTGTCCAGTAACACAGGCGGAATCGTTATCGTGATAGGCTTGTGAGTCTTTTTAAATAGGCGAGAATACGGTATCGTGAATTTGTTGCCGTCTATACGAATCTGGCCAATGATCAGTGAATGAAAGCCATCTTTTTTAAGATATTTTGGAATACTGATAGCCTTGTAGTCATATTTTCCTTGTTTGGCAAGACTGATCAAACCAAAGAAAGATTTAAAGGCTTCATTGACCTTTTTTAAAATTTGCTGTGCCATGTTGCTGTTTAACAGCTTATAGTTTTCGTTAGTTTTGGCAAGATGATCGTTTTTCTCATAATTAAGAAATTCCTTGTGTTCAAAATAGTATTGTCTGACATTGTACAATCCGACGTTGTACATGTTCTTGGCAATATGGCACAGTTCTCGAAGAGTCAAGTATTCTTCTTTGGTCAAACCATTTAGCTGTTGTTTGATACAAAAATACATGTTTTCACCTCCCATCTAACTATATGATACTATATTTTACTGAATCTATCCTATTTTCAGCAAAATATAGTTAAGGCGATTCATCTCCCACTTACTCCGCTTCGCTTCGTTGAAGTGGGAGTCTTCTCGCCTAATTAAGATAAAAACGCCCCGCTATAAAGAAGAGGAATAAGCAAAACGGCAAGAATCGGAATGAGCACTTTCGGGCGGAAGATGATCGCCCACAATTCCTTGACCAACATGGAGATAGTTCCCTCCTTTTTGTACAAATGACCAATTTATTCATTTGGTCACATCTGACAAAAAAAAGACAGGATTATCTACTTGGACAATCCTTGCAAAAAATACAGCGTAAACAATTCAGCGATTTGCTCTTTTGCCAGCGGCTCATGATCTTTCTCCCAATCGACAATGAGGGCGATGTACATCTTGAGCATTAAAAACGCCGTTATTTCGGCATTGCACGGGCGGATTTCCCCTTTTTCCACCGCCGTCTCAATT
Organism: Geobacillus subterraneus; assembly: GCF_001618685.1. Taxonomy (GTDB): domain Bacteria; phylum Bacillota; class Bacilli; order Bacillales; family Anoxybacillaceae; genus Geobacillus; species Geobacillus subterraneus. Next base: position 2,614,974 of record NZ_CP014342.1, read on the forward strand.
TTTTGCCGGATAAACTCGACCATCGCCCGGTCGAGCTTGGTCAGCACTTCCTGCACCGCTGCCGTGCCGATGCTGCGCACTTCCTGAAGCAGTTTCGCGGTCAGCTGATGGCGCTGGCGGAATTCTAAAATGCGGTACAAGGCGCGATGGACGTTTTCGGAAAACGGCAACGACGGATCCATCGCCTGCTCGGCTTCTGCTTTGATTTCCGCGATCAAGGAAGAAACGATTTCATCAAGCAGCTCCTCTTTGCTTTTAAAAAACGTATAAATCGTTCCTTTGCCGACGTTGGCGAGCTTGGCGATCTGTTCCATCGTCGTCGCCTTATAACCGAAAGCCGCGAACGATTGGGACGCTGCTTCGATAATTTGCCGTTTACGGTCGCTTGCCATTGGCCTCATCCTTTAATTTGACTGAATGAACAATTTGGTCAATCCGTTTTTACCATATCATATTCTCGCCTCTAGCGTAAAGAGCAAAAATGATTACACCCTAAAAAAGCTTGGCCGCGGCGCCGCTGATTTCAAGGCAGTTTACACCTTCCACGCCCCAGCCCGGTGCTAATCGACCGCCAGCTAGGCCGCCGGCTAGCGGGCGCTGCTGTACGCCGCTTCCGCCGGCCGGTTTGGTTCCCCTTGCCGCAAATAGTCAAGCACATCGCGGACCGCCCTTTCCCCTTGGTCGATGCAATCAGGCAATCCGAGCCCCTCATAAGAACTGCCGGCTAAAAACACCCCTGGCAGATCGGACGCCATGTGCCGCTTAATCGCTGCCAGCCGTTCGCGATGCCCGACCGTATACTGCGGCATCGCCCGCTTCCATCGGGAAATGACGGCAAATTCCGGCTGGCCATCAATTTTCATCACTTTGTTTAAGTCATCAAGCACAATGCGGACGATCTCATCGTCCGGCTGATCAACGATGTCCTCGTCGCCCGGGCGTCCGACATAGCCGCGTAAAAGCGCTTTGCCGGGCGGCGTCGTATGCGGCCACTTTTTATGCGTCCACGTGCACGCCGTCATCGTGTAATCGCTGCGGCGCGAGACGACAAACCCGGTGCCATCGATATCTTGGCGGATCGCTTTCTCCGGAAAAGCAAGCGCCACCGTCGCCACCGATGTCAGCGGCACCGACCGGAACGGGGCAAAAAACGGATAATCAGCGAGCATGTCCGGCACAATGTGGTGCGGCGTGGTGATGATGACGCTGTCCGCCTCCCACGTTTGACCGGTGCTCAATTGCAGCCGGTACGCTGAACCGGTGCGGGTGATCCGCTCAATGCGCGTCCCTTTGATGACACTGCCCGGTTCAAGCCGCTTTTCCACTTCTTCAACCAGCGACTGCAAGCCTGTTTTTAACGTCTGAAACGCCCCTTTTCGCTCTTTCTGTTCTTTTGGCGTCGTCCGTTTCGCTCCGCGAACGAGACTTCCGTATTTCTGTTCAAGCTGGAAAAACTGGGGAAACGTCGCCATTAAACTCATTTCATCGATGTCGCCAGCGTAAATGCCAGACAGCAGTGGTTCAATCAAATTGTCCACCACTTCATCGCCCAAACGGCGGCGGAAAAAGCGGCCGAGCGGCATGTCGCCGTCTGCTTTCACCGGCGGCAGCACGAAATCGAGCGCCGCCCGCAGCTTGCCGGCCGGAGAAAACAGCCCGGTCGTTAAAAACGGGGCGATGCGCGTCGGAATGCCCATCACCGCTCCACCTGGGATCGGATATAATTTGCCGTTGACTAAAATGTATGATTTCCCAGTCGCATTATGGACGATTTCATGCTCCAGGCCGACTTCCTTTACGAGGCGGAACGCGCTCGTTTTCCGCGCCAAAAAAGAGTCCGGCCCGCGCTCAATGACATAGCCGTTGCGCATGACCGTCTGCACTTTTCCGCCGAGCCGGTGCGTTGCTTCGACAAGCTTGCACGTCAGCGGCAGACGCTGTTCTTTGATCGCTTTTTGCAAGTAGTAGGCGGCAGTGAGACCCGTAATGCCGCCGCCGATAATGACAACGGTCCGTTGCCCTTCATTCATGCTTATCGCCTTCTTTTGCGAGCCGCTTTAACACGACCGTCGCCAATGCATCAATAAACAGCGGATCGGTGTTCGGCATTTCCGGCCGGTAATAGCGGGCGCCAATTTCTTCAGTCACTTGCTTACATTCAATGTCATTGTCATATAACACTTCCAAATGATCAGCGACAAAACCGACCGGCGCATAAACAAACGATGTATAGCCGCACTCATCGTGCAACTGGCGCGTCAAGTCTTGCACATCCGGGCCCAGCCAAGGTTCTGGTGTATTTCCAGCACTTTGCCAGCCGACGGCGTAATGGGCAACTCCAGCTTGCTCGGCGATGCGCTTTGCCGTGTCTTCAAGTTGCGCCGGATATGGATCGCCGGCTTGAATGATTTTTTCCGGCAGGCTATGGGCTGATACGATGAGCACAGCCCGCTCCCGCTCACGCTCCGGCATGGCGGCAAAAACGGCTTTCACTTTTTCCGACCAATAATGCAAAAATTTCGGCTCGTCATACCATTGGTCAATCGTATAAATAACCGGGCCGCCAAGCTTTTCCGCCGCCGCTTTCGCCCGCTCGTTGTATGAACGGATGCTGAATGTGGAATAATGAGGCGCTAAAACAATCGCCACCGCCTCTTTCACACCGTCGGCATGCATGCGTTCAACCGCATCCTCGATCAATGGCTCGATATGCTTCAGCCCTAAATACATGCGAAACTCGACTTCCTCTTGCACTTCGTTCAGCCGCGCCTCGAGCTGTGTCGCCTGCGCTTCCGTAATTTTAGCGAGCGGGGACAGCCCGCCAATCGCCCGATAGCGCGCTTTTAAGTCGTCAATTTGCTCTTGCGGCGGCTTCCGTCCGTGGCGAATATGCGTGTAATACCGTTCGATATCGTCTTCTTTATACGGGGTTCCATACGCCATGACAAGCAGTCCAACCGTTTGTTTCGCCATTGTGCTGCACCTCTTTTAGTTCGTGGAAGTATAGTCGTGGATAAAGGCAGTCAGCCGCTTCAATGTCGCCGGCTGGACGTCCGGGAAAATGCCGTGGCCCAAGTTGAAAATATAGCCCGGCTGCTCCATCCCCTCGTCCAAAATGCGCTTCACCCGCTCTTCGATCACATCCCACGGCGCGAGCAGCACCGCTGGATCCAAGTTGCCCTGGATCGCCTTTGTAATGCCTTGGCGGCGCGCCTCACGAATCGACAGCCGCCAATCAAGGCCGATGACATCAAGCGGCAAGTCGTTCCACTCGCGCGCCAAATGGCTCGCACCGACGCCAAACATGATGAGCGGCGCTCCTTCCTCGCGCAAGGCGGCAAAAATGCGCGCCATCGCCGGCTTAATAAACGTCCGATAATCATCCGCATTGACAGCGCCAACCCAAGAATCAAAAATTTGCACCGCCCTTGCCCCTGCTTGAATTTGCGCTTTCACATAGCGGATCGTCATTTCGGCAAGCTTGTCCATTAAGGCAAACCATGCTTTCGGTTCAGCGTACATAAATGCCTTTGTTTTATGATAGTTTTTGGACGGACCGCCTTCAATCATGTAGCTGGCCAGCGTAAACGGCGCGCCGGCAAAGCCGATGAGCGGCACATCAAGCTGTTCGTTGACAAGCAGCCGGATCGTCTCGAGCACGTACGGCACATCGTGTTCCGGATCGATCTCTCCAAGCCGCTCAACATCATGAAGCGAGCGGATCGGGTTGGCGATCACCGGCCCGACGCCGCCGCGAATTTCCACATCCACGCCGATCGCCGGCAGCGGCGTCATAATGTCTTTATATAAAATGGCAGCATCCACGCCATATTGCTCCACCGGAAGCCTGGTGACATAAGCGCAAAGCTCCGGCTGATGCGTAATCTCGAATAATGAATATTTCTCCTTCAGTGCCCGGTATTCCGGCTGCGACCGTCCGGCCTGCCTCATATACCATACCGGCACATAGGCCGTTTTTTCGCCGCGGCAGGCGCGCAAAAACGTATCGTTCATTCGTCTTGTCATCTCCATCCGCCTTTCTTTCATCCAGTCCAATCAACCGTTCCTCTATTTTTTGCCCATTCACATTGCTTATCTCTTTTTCACTATACCGCTTTCGATGCCCAATGTATAGAGAAGGAAACGAACTGTCAAAAAATCGACCGATTTTTCAACCCATACCTATTATAACAAAAAAGCCGTCCCGACCGCACGGGACAGCTTTTTTGTTAGATGAGAAACATGGCGACAACGGTCGTGACCGCCAAGCCGACGGCGACCGGAATTAAGTTGCGGCGCGCCAATTCAAACGGGTCGACTCCGCAAATCGCGGCCGCTGGAATGAGCGCCCATGGAACGAGCGTGCCTCCGCCGACCCAAATGGCAGCGATCTGACCAAGCGCCGTTAACGTGGCGGCTCCGCCGCCAATGGCGACCGCAAACAAATGGGCAACCGAACCGGCAAGCGAGATGCCGGAAAACCCGGAGCCGTCAAGGCCGGTAATCGCCCCGACGATGGTGAGCGTCACCGCCCCGATTTCGTTGTTCAGCGGCACCGCATGGGCTAAGGCGACCCCTAAATCATTGACAATGCCTTGGGATGCCTGCGGCAAATAGTCGCCGATAATTTTCACGAATCCGGCATCGCCAAGATAGAAAAAGGCGGCAATCGGAATGACGGGGCCGAATACTTTAAACCCAAACTGGAATCCTTCAATAAAGTAGTTGGTCACTTCCGCAAAGCTTTCTTGCCGGTGGGCTAAAACAGAAATAAGGATCAAGATAAAAATCGCGGTTCCGCCGACTAAGGCTGTCGCCTCGCCGCCTTGCAAACGCAAATAAAACATCGCGATGACGTCAAGGGCAAACAGCACCGGAATCAACAGCGCCAGCCATTTTTTCGTCGGCTCGGCCAACAGCCCTCCCGTTTTCTCGAGCGCCGCATCAGTGGCAGCGGCGATTTCTGCATCCCCGCTCGTCAAGCGCCCTTGCTTCATATCGCGGCGCAGCAAATAAAACGCCGTGACGGTCGTGACCACCCCCATGACAAAAACGAGCGGCACGCTGGCAGCAATCACTTCGCCAACCGGCAATCCGGCCGCATCAGCGGTCAGTTTCGGCGCTCCTTGAATGATAAAATCACCAGAAAGGGCGATGCCATGTCCGAACAAGTTCATCGCCATTGCTACTCCTAGCGCCGGCAACCCGACGCGAACCGCCGCCGGCAACAGCACCGCCCCCATAAGGGCAACGGCCGGAGACGGCCAGAAAAACCAAGAAATCACCATCATCAAAATCCCGATCGTCCAATACGCCCAGGCCGGCGTCCGGATAAAACGGACAAACGGCGACACCATCACATCATTGATCCCCGTCGCTGACAACACTTTGCTCATCGCGACAATAATCGAGATGACTAAAATCGTTGGCAGCAATTCGGTAATGGCGTAAATAAAGCTGTTAAACACCCCGCTGACTGCCGCGCTCAGTGAATGGGTGGCGACCGCCGCCAACAAAAAAATGCCGGCAATGCAAACGAGCGATGTATCTTTGCGGACGACCATAAACCCGATAATGAGCATGATAAACAGCAAGTAAATCCAGTGCAGCGCCACAAGCTCTACGCCCATAAACCAATCCCCTTTCTCTCCAACTTCCAGCCCGGCCTGCCGGACGTGCGCCTAGGCCGGTGTACTACAGCATATGAAGCCGGAACAGAGGTGTGAGAACAAAGTGCGAGCGACACGGGAAAGCGCAGTGCCAGAACAGAGATGTGAGCAAGGGGCACAAACGGAAAGGTGAACGTAGACAAAGATGGGGGAGCTGCCAGGCATTTTCGCCAAAAACAAAAAAAGCCGGCGTCAACGCCAAAACAGCATCAACGCTCGGCTTTGTGCCCGCGCCGCGGGCGGACGTACCGTCTGGCCGTCCAAACGCCCCAACCGATCCCCCCCACCCATGTGGCGAGCCATAGAGGGCGCGGAGAAACGGCAGCCAGCACAAGGTGAAATACCGTATTTTGCCCGGCGAGTAAAATGGAGAGCAACCGAACAGCAGCGCCAGCCGGCTGCGTCTGCGGCAGCGGGTACAGCTGCGTCCAAAGCGAATAGCGATGGCGGGAAGGCAGCGCCGCCAGCTGAACAGCGGTCGCATAAAGAAACAAAAACACAATGGCTGCTTGTACGTATTCATGGTCGATCACAGCAAGCAGCACGCTCCCAATCGCTGTCAGGCGGATGTACAGCCCGGCATACCCGCCGGCGCGCAGAAACGTGCGCGCGTATAAGTAAAAAAAGACGTTTCGTTGTCCGTATGGGATGAGACGAAGCAGCGGGTCAAGCCAACGGCGCTGTCTCGCTTCCTCCCGCCATTCTGGAACATCGGTGAACAAATTTGCCAATCGGTAAAATGCCCGTAGTGCGCGCTGCTCTTCGGCAATGAGCCGCTCCCACTTCCATGTTTTTCCTTTTGCGAAGCGTGACAGACAAACCGAAAGAGCCGCGATCAGTGCAATGATCGTCGCGGAAAACAGCCACGGCGCCGCCGCCAGCCAAAAATAAACGGCTAATGCCGCCAGCCCGAAGCGGGCGAGCGCGCTCTGACGATGAAAAGACGGCTCAGCGATGTAACTCCCTTTCCAAGCAGCCCATAAATTCCAAAGCTTCAAGGCGATGAGGCCAAGCAAAAAAAGCGGCCACGGCACCGGGGAAAACCGGGAATGGAGCGGTCCGGCCAACAATAGCAACAAACAGAGGCCGTATGCGTGCCACATGGCCGAGAAGAGGAATGCCCGGCGAATATACGGGTGCAGCTGCCATTCAGCGGCCAGCAAAAACACCGTATCCGCCTCGCGAAACAATGTGCGCACCGTCCCGGATGCAGCCGCCCAGCCGAATATCACCGCAGCAATGGCCGGGTATGGAAACGAGCCGGGAAGCGTCTCGACCCAGCGCTCGTACATGACCGCGATGCCGCCAAGAACAATGATTAAGCCGACGAGCAAATGATCATTCAGCATATAGCGCAAATAGCGAAGCCTCTTTTTCCCTTCGTCTTGAAGGCGCTGCTGCCAAAGCTTACGCGCATCGATCATGGCGCATCGTCCTTTGTCAATTCGATATATACTTCATCGAGCGTCGCAGCTTTCAGCCCGAACTGGCGGCGAATGTCATCAAGCGTTCCTTTCGCTTTGACGCGCCCTTGATGCAAAATGATGAACGAATCGCAATACCGCTCCGCTGTCGCCAAAATATGGGTCGACAGCAAAATGCCTGCCCCCTTCGCCTTTTGTTCATTCATCCGCTCAAGCAATGCATGGATGGCGAGCGGATCAAGGCCGAGAAACGGCTCATCGATAATATAAAGCGGCGGTTCAAGCAAAAAGGCGCAAACGATCATCACTTTTTGTTTCATCCCTTTGGAAAAATGCGCCGGAAAGGAGGAAAGCCGCCGCTCTAACCGAAATTCGCTAAGCAGCGGCGGAACGCGGCGCTCATACTCCTCCTCGCTCAGCCCGTACGCCATCGCCGCCAGACGCAAATGCTCCTCAAGCGTCAATTCCTCATACAGTACCGGCGTTTCCGGAATAAAGGCAAACTGCTTCCGGTACGTTTCCGGCTCCGCCGCAAGCGTATGTCCGTTGACTGAAACCGTGCCTCGGCGCGGCTCCATCAGGCCGATAATATGTTTGATCGTCGTGCTTTTGCCAGCTCCATTTAAACCGATCAACGCGACCATTTCGCCGCGTTCAACTGAAAACGTCACATCTTCAAGCACGTTTTGTGCGGTATACCCCCCGTATAAGTGTTCCACGCGCAAAAGCGTCATCGTCCGCTTCCTTTCCGTTCTCGAATCACTTTTGTCCCCATTGTACCAAAGAACGGCTGCCTTTACCAAAAAAGTTCTTTTCGTCGTCCTGCATAAATGCGCTGATCCCGGGCATGATAAATAGCGAAGAGGGGATGGGGAATCACCAAGCAAAGGCTGATGAACGATCCATCTGAAATGGGGTGTTCGTCAAAGACACCATTGTGAGCTGCAAGACGTTGTAACCGTTCATGAACAAAGGCCATCTATCTGTTGCTGGGAAGCAACGAACCTGTCCAAAAGGGGATGGTCGCGTTGAACAAAGGAAGCGCTCACGTCTAAACGACTTTGTCGCAAATGGGGTGTTCATCAAACGCACATTTGATGTTGAATGATTCTCTCCCCTTTTCACCGGCCGGGATGTAACCGTTTTACGGGATTACATCCCGGTTTTTTTATGGTAAAATGAAGAAAACGAAAAGAAAGGGTGACCGTTTCGGTGAACGATTGCATTTTTTGCAAAATTATTGACGGCGAGCTGCCGGCGGCAAAAGTATATGAAGACGAGCACGTACTCGCCTTTTTGGACATCAGCCAAGTGACGAAAGGGCACACACTTGTCATCCCGAAAGTACATACCGAAAACGTTTTTACCCTCACGCCGGATGTAGCCAGCCAGCTGTTTCGCGTCGTGCCAATGATCGCCAACGCACTGAATAAAGCATTCTCGCCAGCCGGGCTCAATTTGCTGAACAACAACGGCAAACCGGCCGGGCAAACGGTGTTCCATTACCACCTTCACCTTATTCCGCGCTACGGCAAAGGCGACGGGTTTGGCGCCGTTTGGAAATCGCACGCAAGCGACTATACCCCTGCCGACTTGCAGGCGATTGCCGCCACCATCCGCAAGCAGCTCAACTAAAAACCGGAAGCAGGATTGCCTGCTTCCGGTTTTTTACTGTTGCCCGAGCACATCTTGCAAATCTTTGTCCTTGATCTTGACATCAGCATCTTTCACGAGCTCGTCCACTTTCGACTGCATCGCCGCCGGGTCGAGTTTGCTCCGTTTCACTTCAAACGTAATTTCATCTTTCATTTCGTTAAACGATTTTTTCTTTTCCTTATCCGTCACCTTGATGATATGGTAACCGTAATCCGTTTTGATCGGATCGCTTACTTCACCGACTTTCAGCTTATAGGCGGCATCTTCAAACTCTTTGACCATTTTCCCCGGACCGAACCAGCCTAAATCACCGCCGTTCGATGCCGAACCAGGATCTTGTGAATACTCTTTCGCCAGCTTGGCGAAGTCCTCGCCTTTGTCGAGCTTCGCTTTCACTTCTTTTGCCGTTTTTTCATCTTTCACTAAAATATGGCTGGCACGAACTTTCGGCTTGTAGTTGTCATAATACTCTTTCAGCTCTTTATCCGTCACTTTAATGTCCTCAATCGCCGCTTTCGTCCGCAACAAGTCGAGCTTGATCATCTCGCGGATCACTTTTTCCCCGTTTTGTTGTACGGCCAAGTCGTACTGTGTGCCGTACGCCTCCTTAATCCGCTCGATTTCGCGGTCGATCTCTTCATCAGTCACCTTGTATTTTTTGCTTAACACTTTTTCGTCGATCAAGTCGCGAAGCACCGTTTTACCGACGCGCTCTTTCATCTCATGATAAAATTCATCCTTCGTAATATCGCCGCTTTTTGTCTCGACAATTGCTTCTGAATCGCCGTTATTGCAGGCCGACAAAGCCATCAGCGAAACAACGGCGGCAGCCATCATCCATTTTTTCATCCGCTTCACAACTCCTACCCACGTCTTTTTTCGTTTTCCCTTTCCGGCGCTGCCGGCCATTGATATTCCGGCACCAGGGTTTCAGATCCGTTCCACCCCAGGCGACGCCTTATGCACTTGCGGCGGCATCGCGAAACAAAACGCCGAGCCGCCTAAACCACGACAATAACTATATCACATTTGCGGCAAAAAAAAAACCTCTTTCCGTTTTAGTCATCCGCCCACCACATGTACGCTTGCCATACATATGATGGGGATGAAGCACCGCAGCGGGCTTCTCCTTGCCGAAAGGGGGTGTTACGATGAGCGCACCTTATGCCGGAGGCTTTGCGTTAATTGTCGTGCTGTTTATTTTGCTAATCATTGTCGGCTGTGCTTGCGTCATCTACTAAACGAAAGAGGGTGTTCCCGCGCTGGGAGCACCCTCTTCCTTCATCATCCTCATCTTCGCCTGTGAGCGGAGCAGGCAGCTTTTTATGTAAATAACACTTCAAAATAGGAAGAAATTAGTGAACTACCCCCACTTAATTTTCTAGCGAAAATTTGAAGTGGGGGCTTCCAAAGAAGTTTGACTGCTTCAAGCAATCCTTATTCTTTGAGGCGTGTCCACTTCGCCGCTAGAGCATAAGACACTCAGGTCTACAGCTTTACTTTTCTTTAAAATGTTTAATGCGCCATTGACATCAGCATTAATTAGTTTGCCAGACTTTGTTCGATACAAGCCGCGCTTAATACGTTTGCCGCTGAACTTATATTCTTTTGGATTGTCGGCATTATATTCAGGAATCTCATCGCCGTCAAAAAAGCTGGCTTGAGACGTATATGATTCTTCCTGTTTCAAGAATTCAATGCCGTAAAATTCACAAAGATATTCTAATTTTTCTTTTATGTTACCGAGAGGAATATTGACAAAGTTTTGATTTGTCTTTTTTCCTAGATTAATATTGCGTTGTAATGTTTCCGCATAGCCAATGACAAGTTTGCCAATTTGATTTTCAATACAGTAGTTAATGATGTAACGGCAAGTCTTGTTGATATAATCATTCACTTTATTATTGCGATTCATAGCAAGCAAAGCCTGTTTACGAGTCGTGCCTTTGATTTTTTGCTTATCTTTCATGCTTTGAAGTCTGGCATTTTCTTTGTTAAACCATTGATTTATACTTTTTAATCTCCGCCCATCAATGATGAATGATCTGCCGTCTGATGTGACACAAGTGGCAAGATTGTTTAATCCTAAATCAATGGCCAGTGCTTTTTGGTCATTTAATTCTCTTTGATCTTCAGGCATTTCATATTTGTACTGAATCTCAAAGAACCTGGCATGATGCTTAGGAATGATTTCAATCTGCTTAATCTTTTTGTCCAGCAACACAGGCGGAATCGTTATCGTGATAGGCTTGTGAGTCTTTTTAAATAGGCGAGAATACGGTATCGTGAATTTGTTGCCGTCTATACGAATCTGGCCAATGATCAGTGAATGAAAGCCATCTTTTTTAAGATATTTTGGAATACTGATAGCCTTGTGGTCATATTTTCCTTGTTTGGCAAGACTGATCAAACCAAAGAAAGATTTAAAGGCTTCATTGACCTTTTTTAAAATTTGCTGTGCCATGTTGCTGTTTAACAGCTTATAGTTTTCGTTAGTTTTTGCAAGATGATCGTTTTTCTCATAATTAAGAAATTCCTTGTGTTCAAAATAGTATTGTCTGACATTGTACAATCCGACGTTGTACATGTTCTTGGCAATATGGCACAGTTCTCGAAGAGTCAAGTATTCTTCTTTGGTCAAACCATTTAGCTGTTGTTTGATACAAAAATACATGTTTTCACCTCCCATCTAACTATATGATACTATATTTTACTGAATCTATCCTATTTTCAGCAAAATATAGTTAAGGCGATTCATCTCCCACTTACTCCGCTTCGCTTCGTCGAAGTGGGAGTCTTCTCGCCTAATTAAGATAAAATCGTAATAAGTACATTGATCGTGCGAAAAACGGCCGGCTGTTGCTCCTCCGGAATATCACGCTGTGCACAAAGCGAGTGGGTGAGCTGGTTCACCAAAAACAAGACCGTAACCGCCAGAGGGATAAAATAAAGCGCCAAAGCCGTTCCCCTCCTCCCCATCTTAGCCAAACGCCGCCCATGGCTTTAACTTTACATCGTTCACGGCCGGAAATCAATCTTTTTTTCTCTTTCGAGCATGGCGAACCGATTTTACCTATTGGTGAATGTGCACAAATTCGGTAAAATATACGTAAAAGCGGTCACATTTTATGTCAGCCAAAGGAGCACGGTGTATGGAATCGTTGGAAAAGCGAGTGGCCAAGCTCGAATTTCACCAGTCATTGCTGATGGAAATGGTGGATGAAGCGAAAAAACCGTTTTACTCCCTCATCATCCGCGCCGATTTAACAAAGGAAGAAGTCGACGCGTTCCTTTCGTTTTGCCAGGAGCTCGCCGAACAATATGAGCAGCAAAAAGCGGAAGGATTGACGATCTTTACTCCCCTGCTCGTGCAATTTGCCGGGATGCTTCATCCGAACCTTCCGCTTGAACAAACAGTTGATGCCATGTTAGCCCAACAAATGTTTGTGCCGCTCATGACCGAGCTAAAAACGCTCATCCGAACCGTCAGTTAGCCTGACCGGCCAGTTCCTTCTCGTGCTCTTCCGCTTTTGGCGCCCGCTTGACGAGCTTGCCGTCCTGCTCGACGAAATCTTCTTTAATGTTTTCGAACGCCCGCTCAAAAATCTCCATAAAATCGTCTCCGTAAATATTGCGGACGATGCACATCATTTCTAAAATTTCAGGAAACTTCCCATACAGCTCGCGCAGCGGCAACGCCCCGTTAAAGACAGCGTTTTTTGTCGGATCGTACGTCTCCATCAATTTCATCAGCACTTCTTCGCCTTTTTCCGTCAGCTCAATGTACGTGTTGCGCTTGTCATCTTGCTTTTTCGAAAACGAAAGCAGCCCTTTTTCTTCCAACTTTTTCGAGAAGTTAAACGCCGTCGAAACGTGCATCACGCCAAATTTGGCGATTTCCGAAATCGAAGCACCTTTGAAATGGTAAGCAATCCATAAAATGTGGTGTTCGTTAATGTTCAAGTCAAACGGCTTAATCCATTGCTGCCAATCTTTTTCAATCGATTTCCACAGCGCCTTGCTTAGCTGGGCGATCCGTTGGCTAAATAACATAGCCTCTTTGACGGAATAATGCTGTTCTGTCGCTTTCATCGTTCCACCCACTCTTCCCTCACCGTATTTTTTGCTTTCTATTATATCAATAAAACAAAAAGGAATAAAGACAAAAACATTTATTTTTATAATTTTTTTTGCATATTCATAGTAGTAAGCATAAAACGTTTGCCGCATACAGGAGGAGAACATAATGATGTATATACAATGGCTGCTTTCTGCTGTTGGATTCTTATTTTTCTGTCTTTTTATAAACACCTTTTTTGCCTTATGGAAAGCGCGGGCGTATCCGCCGAAAGCGCTGTTGAAAGAGCAGGCTGTGCGCTATATTGGAATAGCGTCCATCTGTCTGCTCGCCGCTTGGCTTCTTGGCTACGCCTAGCACTTATTTGAATTTTCACATAACAAAAGATGAAAACAGGCCGGGAATGGGCATTTTTTCGCCCGTCCCCTTGATAGCAAAAAACCCGACCAGCAATGATCGGGTTTTTTGCCGTTTACACGTGCGCTGTCACGTTCATCCGCCGGAAAATCGATGCCACGATCGGATAGACGATGACCATCGCTACTGTGTTCAATGCCGCGGCTGGCAGCACAACGGTGACAAACAGCGCCGAAAACGCCGTTCCGCCCGGCAACCCGACGAGCAGGAGCGCCGCCGTCAAAAATACCGCGCCGGAGATGACGGTGCCGACAGCCGTCAACACCGCGGCCCCGACAACTGTTTGGCTATATTTTTTCAGCAAGGTCACTAGGGCAAACACAACAAAGGCAGTGATGATTTTATCGATTACATTAGGCAGCTGACCGCCTGGGAACGTCGTCGTCATGGCGGAAATCAAGCCGGTGGCGACACCGACAAGGCCGGCCGCTTTGGCGCTTGGAAACAACAAAATCGCCAAAAACATCATCGCCAGCATCATATCCGGCTTCATGCCGGCAAACAGCCCGGGAATGACCGCGTGCAACACAGCTCCAATTCCGACTAACAGCGCCATCGATACTAATGTTCTCACATTCATGCTCATCTCTCCTCATCTCTCCTCATCTATTCTCCTGCTTGAGAATGTTTCTATCATTATATCACTTTGCCGTGTAAAAGTGAAGAAGAAATTTTCAGGCAAAACGACGGCGGAAGTCGTTCATAAACGATGCGAGCGCCTCGCACGCCTCAAGCGGCACCGCGTTGTAAATCGACGCCCGGCAGCCGCCGACCGACCGATGTCCACCGAGCCCGATAAAGCCCCGCTCTTTCGCCTCAACAAGGAACGCCTTCGTCAGTTCTTCGCTCGGCAGCGTGAACGTGACGTTCATGAGCGAGCGGCTTCCTTTTTCTGCATGTGGTCTGTAAAAGCCGCCGCTTTCGTCAATGGCCTCATACAGCACGGCCGCTTTTTGCCGGTTGCGCGCTTCGATCGCCGTCACGCCGCCCTGTTCTTCAACCCATTCGAGCACGAGCGACAACATATAAATCGCAAACGTCGGCGGTGTGTTGTATAGCGAATTGCTTTTTTGGTGCGTCCGGTAGTCGAGCATCGTCGGCAGCCCGTCCGGAATGCGTTCAAGCAAATCGTTGCGGAGGATGACGACCGTGACCCCCGACGGGCCAAGATTTTTTTGCGCCCCGGCGTAAATCAAGGCAAACTTGCCGACATCAAACGGCCGACTCAAAATGTCGCTTGACATATCAGCGATAAGATCAGCCGGCACATCCGGGAACTCCTGCCATTGCGTGCCGAAAATCGTGTTGTTGGACGTAATATGGACGTAGGCAGCATCCTTTGGCCATTTCACGTCGTCCAACGCCGGAATATGCGTGTAGTTCGCCTCTTTGCTTGACGCGACGACTGTTGTCAAGCCGACTTTTTGTGCTTCTTTCAGCGCTTTTTCCGACCATGCGCCGGTTAAAATGTAGCAGCCGATTTTCCCTTCGGTGAGGAAATTCATCGGCACCATCGAAAATTGCAGACTCGCCCCGCCTTGCAAAAACAAAACATCATAGTCATCCGGTACGTTGAGGAGCCGTTTGAGCCGCTCTTGCGCCGCACGATGGACGGTATCATACTCTTTGCTCCGGTGGCTTAATTCCATCACCGACATGCCGGTGCCCTGAAAATTGAGCAGCTCCTTTTGCGCCCGTTCGAGCACCGGCAGCGGCAACGCCGACGGGCCGGCATTGAAATTGTACGCGCGTTTCATTGTCATCCCTCACTTTATTGTCCAAGTAGTCCATTTGATATTACTATCCTAACATGAATTTTTAAAAAAGAAAGGGAATTTTTCGAAAAAAGCGTTTTCAAATGATGCTTTCCAAAAAAGAAAGCCCTTGGATCTTACAAGGGCTTCGCCTGCTTTCGCCGTTCTCGCTCTTGGCGGATGCGCTCCATATAAATTTCCCCTTCTTTTTCAATGAACACCTCATCGATTTCCCGCTCCCGCGCCGCTGTTTTCACGGTCATATAGCCGCTGAAAATAATGCCGGCAACAACTAAGTAAATCCACCACGGCAAGCTAAGCATCGCCATCCCCCTTTTTCATGTGCTTGTCTTACTAAACTATACGCGCAAGCAGACAACCGTATGCATAAAGAAAGAGACGGACATGCCGCCTCTTTCTTCGGGACAACGCTTATGCTTCGTTTCGCTCTTTCTTTTTCCTCTTCGCTTTCCTCCACTGTCGGCGCAGCTCATTCAACTTTTCTTTCGCCTGTTCGTGCTGAGTCGTTGGGACGATTTCAATGACCGGTTCGATCACGCCTCATCCCTCCTTTGCATGACGCTATTTTTCATTACCCGCTTTCTTTGGTGCTGAAACAGCCAAAAACGCCGGCTTGTAAAATGAACGGTTGTCAAGGGCAAAAATGCGTTCCGTGAACTCACCCGGCTTCACCTTTTCCAGCGCGCGGTCGATCATATTCATTTTCGCATCCAAATTATCAATATAATGAAGCACTTCCGCCTCTTTGACAAGCGGCGGCTTCGGGCTGCCCCACTCCGCTTTGCCATGGTGCGACAGAACGAGATGCTGCAAAATGACGACTTCTTCACCTTGAATGCTGAGCTGCTCGGCCGCCTTGCTAATTTCGCTGACCATGATTGAAATATGACCGAGCAAATTGCCTTCAAGCGTATACACCGCCGATACTGGGCCGGACAGTTCGATCACTTTGCCAAGGTCATGCAAAATAATGCCGGCATAAAGCAAGTCTTTATTGAGCGACGGATACAAACGGACAAGCGCCTCAGCAAGTTCGAGCATCGAGACGACGTGATACGCCAGTCCAGAAATAAACTCATGATGGTTTTTCGTCGCCGCTGGATACTCAAAAAACGGCTTTTCATATTTCTTCAGCAAATAACGCGTAATGCGCTGAATGTTTGGATTTTCCATGGAAAATATGTAATCCATCACTTTCGCCTTCATTTCCTCACGAGTAAGCGGAGCAGTCTCTAAAAAATCATCAACACGCACCGCTTCGCTCGGATGGGCGGGGCGGATCGAGCGGATGCGAAGCTGCAGTTTGCCGCGGTAATTATGAATATCACCGACCACTTTGACAATGCATTCCGGCGCGTACCGTTCCTCATCGTCAGGAGACACATCCCACAGCTTTGCTTCAATGTCGCCGCTTTTATCTTGTAAAATTAATGTTAAAAACGGCTTGCCGTTGCTGGCAATGCCTTTCGTTGCGGATTTGATGAGCAAAAAGAGATCAACTTGTTCCCCAACCTCATAATGGATGATGCCTTTCGCCACTTCGTTCTCCTCCGTTTCTCTGTACGTATTTTCTAGTATATCATAACGGGCAAAGGGCAAAAAGAAAGCCTTGCCGAAACGGCAAGGGAACATTAGCCCAAACGGCCCGTCCACTGTTTATTTTTTTGTCAGCTGGATGGCCTGTTTTATATCCTTGAAAATGTTCATTCGTCCATACATCAGCACGCCGCCTCGGTACACTTTGGCGCCAAAATAAATGAGCAAGGCAATCGTCGCCGCCAAAAGCGCAAGGCAAAGCGCCACTTCCCATCCCGGCACGGAAACGAGGCCAATGCGCAAAAACATGAGCATCGGCGCGAAAAAGGGAACGAACGAAGCGCCGGTCACGAACGCCGACTCTGGCGCATTCAAGCCAAACATCGCGATCATAAAGGCAGCGACAACCAGCATCATGACCGGCGTAATCGCCGGCTGTACATCCTCAACCCGGCTGACGAGCGAACCGAGCACGGCAAACAGCACCGCGTACAAGAGGTAACCGAGCAAGAAAAAAACGAGTGCATACACAAAGATTGAGGCCGGCAGGTGATCCAATCCGAGGAAACGCCACACTTCCTGTCCGCTCGTTTTTAACGCGGCGAACGCAACGGCGAAAAACACGAAAAATTGCGTCAAGCTGACAAGCGCAACGCCGATGATTTTGCCAAACAGCTGTTGGACTGGCGGGACGCTTGACACTAAAATTTCCATCACGCGCGACGATTTTTCCGTCGCCACCTCCGTCGCGATCATGCCGCCATACATCAAGACGAACATATACATCGCGAACAGAAGGACATAAACGAGAGAGCGCGCTTCGTTCAGCTCCTCTTCCGTCTTCGCGTTTTTTTCCAATGCCACCTTTTGGAACGGAACCGGTTTGGAAAGCTCCGCCATCTGTTCATCCGTCAGCCCGAGCTTAGCAGCTGAAAGTGCTGTTTTCAGCTGGCTTAGCGCTCGTTCCAACACCTCAGGCGTCTGATTGTCCACAATCGTATTGGCATAATACACCGCTGCCGGCAATCCTTCCGCATCCATCGACAAGACGAGCAATCCGTCCCATTTGCCTTCTTTGACCGCTTCTTTCGCTTCGTTTTCCATATCCGTAATTTTCGTCAACGCGATTTGATTATGGTTTGCCTGCTTCGCAAGCGGACCGTACAAAGATCCCGTGCGGTCAATGACCGCGACATGAGGCTTTTCATCACCGGTGAAAAACTCAATGATCGGCTGAATGTTGGCCACCCCGATGATCAACAGGCAAGTGATGGCAGTGGTCACCAAAAATGC
The DNA here is from genome assembly GCF_001618685.1 of Geobacillus subterraneus. Taxonomy (GTDB): domain Bacteria; phylum Bacillota; class Bacilli; order Bacillales; family Anoxybacillaceae; genus Geobacillus; species Geobacillus subterraneus. Next base: position 2,632,822 of record NZ_CP014342.1, read on the forward strand.
TTTCGCCTTCAGCTTCGTCTGATACGTATGTACCGCCACAAGGAAAAACTTATTCATACGCCGCACCTACTTTTTCAATAAAGATATCATTCAGAGACGGTTCCTCCAAGGCAAACAGACGAACCGCGAATTTTCCTGCTATATGACCGAGTATCGCTTGCGCCGTCTCCTCATTGGCGATTTGCAGCCGCACCCCTTCCGCCGTCCGCTTCCACTGCAAAACACCAGGAAACCGCGCCAATTGTTCAAACGGTCCGTCTCCTTGAATGATAAGAATTTGCTTGCCAAACGAACGTTTCAGTTCACGCAGCGCTCCCGCCACCACCGCGCGGCCGCGGCGCAAAATGCATACATGCTCGCACAACTCTTCGACGTGTTCCATCCGATGACTTGAAAAAACAATGGTTGTTCCGTTTCGTTTTAAATCAAGCACCGCCTCTTTCAACAGCTCGACGTTTACCGGATCAAGTCCACTGAAAGGCTCATCTAAGATTAATAGATTCGGTCGATGAAGCACAGCGGCAATAAACTGGATTTTTTGTTGGTTGCCTTTCGACAACTCCTCAACCCGCTTGTTGGCGTAATCACGGATATGAAAACGCTCGAGCCAGCGATTGATTTCTGGGACAATATCGGCCTTTTTCATTCCGCGCAACCGTCCTAAATACAAAAGCTGCTCTTGCACTTTCAACTTCGGATACAATCCGCGCTCTTCCGGCAAATAACCGATCAGGTGACTTTTAGAGTAATCAATCGATTCTCCTTGCCACCGAATCGTGCCTTCTGTCGGCAATAGGAGCCCTAAAATCATCCGAAAGGTTGTCGTTTTTCCCGCTCCATTTGCCCCAAGCAATCCAAACATTTTCCCTTCTGGAACCGTCAACGTCAAATGATCAACAGCCGTCGTCTGACCAAATCGCTTCGTCACATCAATGATCTCTAAACTCATCCACATTCCCCCAAAATAAAATGAAATTTCCACCCCTATATATAACGTCTACCACCTAAAAAAAGTTTCAACCACAAGCAGGAATTTTCCTTATGATTCGCTAATGAAAAAGAAGTGAATCATGATTCAGCGAAGGGAGATGTTCACATGCCGACGTATACGTTGACCGCTTTTGAACGTAATGGAGAAAAGTTGCTTGATGAGACATTTGAAGCGGCCAATGATGAGGAAGCAAAAAAAATCGGCGAACAGAAGCTGCGCGAACGCGGCTGTTTTGATAAGACACATCGCTGCGTCAACGCAAGCGGCAAGCTGATTTTGTTTCACCGCTAAGCGAAAACACCCCGGGCGCCCGGGGTGTTTTCGCTCAGCCAAACAAGGCGGCCATGATGGTCAATTTTTCTTCTGTATATTCCATAAAATGTTCGTTATACACCTTCGGCTCTTTCGGATTCGCCTGACGGGTGAGTTTCCTTGTTTTCGGGTCGACAAATTTGCTTGACGCCCCGCAGCCGAGTCCGATGATCGACTGCTGCTCTTCCATGATCATAATATTGTAAATGCTCTCATGTCCCGGCAAGGCGTAACCGACATTTTCGAGATTGCCGAGAATATTTTTTTGCCGATACAAATAATACGGCACATAACCATGCTTGCTCGTCCACTCTTCGGCCGCTTTCATCATCGCCTGTATTTCTTCGCGGCCGGCGACTTTATACTTTTGTTTGTTTTTCGTCATTTCCGAAGCCCGCTTAAACGACAGCGTATGAACGGTGAGCGACTCCGGCATGAGCCGTTCCGTCTCGGCGAGCGTATGCGTAAACTCCGGCAGCCCTTCGCCAGGCAGGCCGATAATTAAGTCCATATTAATATTGTTCATCCCCATTTTTCGTGCCAAGTGAAATTTGTTGATCGTTTCCTCAACAGTATGATGGCGGCCGATCGCTTTTAACGTCTCTTGGATATACGATTGCGGATTGATGCTAATGCGGTCGATCCGCCATTTTTTCAAGACGTCAAGCTTTTCTGGCGTAATCGTGTCCGGCCGCCCAGCTTCGACGGTTATTTCACGGATGCGGTCGACATCTGGAAATACGTTGTACATATGGGCGTACAGCCGGTCCATTTCCTCGGCCGTAATGCTCGTCGGCGTCCCGCCGCCGTAATAAATCGTCGTAATCCGGATGCCGCGTTCGCGCAAAAAGCGGCCGACCGCTTCCATTTCGTAATGAAGCCCGGCTAAAAAGGCGTCAACCGACCCTTGGCGGCCGTTGATTGCATACGCCGGAAACGTGCAGTACGCACATTTCGTCGGACAAAACGGAATGCCGATATAAATGCTCACTTCATGGGCCAAATCGTACAAGTCCGGCACCACCGTGAGCTGGCGGTCAACGATCGCTTGCATGAGCTCGATTTTTTCTTTTGTTACTAAATATTCTTGCGCTAGCTTCCGATGCGCCTCTTCTTTCGTCATCCCGGAACGCAGCAGCTGATGAAGCAGCTTCACCGGGCGGACGCCGGTTAAAATGCCCCACGGCTGCACGATGCCGGTATAACGTTCAAGAAGCGTTATATACACATGGAAAACCGCGTTTTTCAACTGTTTTTCGCGCGCTTTTCCATCGGCTTCAGCCGGCGCCTCATGCTCATGCCCGGCCTCCTCGACGCGCCCGGACGTCCGATCCGCCAGCGTTCCGGAAACGGTGATGCGGCCGTTCTCGTTAACAGTAAACGAAACGGAGATATCCGCTTCCGGAAGCGGCGTAAATGAAAGCGCGGCCGATTCAAAAAACAGCTCGCTCATCACTTCGAGCGGACGCTGAAACCGTTCGGGATTCGGCAGTCCTTGAATTTCGATACGCACGTTCATCACCTTTTCTGTCAAACTTCTTTCAGTGTACAGAACTGCTGTTTCCCTCGTCAAGCGGAAGAATGCACCTCCCCCGCCGCCTTTACGGGAAAGCGCCGCTTCGATCCAGGTGATGAAAAAATCAACGATGCAAACAGACCACAGATCGTTTCTCGATGGCGGTTTCAGAAAGAAAAAAAGAGGTCTCCAACACAACGGGACCCCCTTTTTTCAATAGGCTATATATACATTGAACGGTTTCACAATTCGATATGCTCTGTCCCACTAGAGAGCAGACCGCTTTTGAGTCAGTCCCCTCCCTTGCCGTTTACTGTTTCGTTTTAAGTTTTTGCAAAAATTCGATTCGCTGTTGTTTGCGGAAATGTTCTTTTACCATGTAAGCGACGCCGAGCTGTTCGTTCGAGCGCGTCACCCAGTCGGCTGCCCGCTTCACCTCGGCCGGCGCATTGCCCATGGCGACGCCAAGCCCAGCCGCCTCAATCACCGGCAAGTCGTCAACGCCATCGCCGATCACTACCGTTTCTTTGAGCGATACGCCGATATGCTGAGCGAGCCGGCGCAGCCCAGCGAGCTTGGATACGCCTTGCGGGACAATTTCCATTTTTCCGCCCGGCTGCATAATCATATCAATGGACGGAACGGATTTCGCCAGCACAGCCGCGGCTTCATCCCGCTCCGCATCCCCGGCAAAATAGACATCCATTTTCGGCACGGCCATCGGTTCGTCGATCAGCACATCGCCGAGCGAATCGACAAACTGGGTCGGGTAGAAAAACGGATCGCTTGACGAGAGCACTGTCTGTACGACGAGATTTTTTTTCACTTTTTTCCGGTTGCCGAGCGAATACCGCTCATGCATCAGACGAATATTGCAGTTAAAGTTTTCCAAAATCTGCACAATGTTAAACGTCCGCTCTTCTGGAATTACCGCCTCAAACAGCTTGTCATCAAGCGTTTTGCCGATGATCGCCCCTTGAAAGGTGATAAGCAACCCATCAAGCCGCAGCGCTTTGGCCACTTTGCGGGCGGAGAGCAAATTGCGGCTCGTGATTAATGTGACGTAAACCCCTTTTCGCTTCACATAGTCGACCGCCTCTTTCGTTTCGCGCGGCAGGCGGCCGTTATTTTTCAAAATGGTTCCATCGATGTTGAGCGCTAACAGCTTATACACGGCTGTCTCCCCCTTTTGTCCGTCCCTCGTTTTCCGTCAACTTTCTTTGACGCCGCCTCTTCATCTGCTAGCGGCAGCTTTGCATTTCCTGTCATTCTCATGACTATGACAGAACGGACAAAAAAAGAACACCCGACCGGGTGTTCTTTCCTATTTTTCTCCCATCAACGAACGATGCAACTCTTCGAGCGGTTTCATGGCGATCTGTTGGACTTCAGCGATCGTCATGCTCATTTGCTGCTCGAGTGCCATCAAGCGAGCTAATTTGGCGTTTTGCTGGGCGAGCGCCATCGCCTTTTGCGCCTGTTCCATTTCATCCGGCAAGATGGCCGCTCCGCGCATTTGTTTTTCGTGCAGCCGGAGCTGAATGTCGCGGAAGTTGGCAAACAGCCGGTAGGCGGTTTCATCACGACGGACATCTTCGTACGCGTGTTTCAGCTGCTGAAATGGCTGGCTCGCCCGAATCGCCTGCTCAAGCTGTCTGGCGAGCGCGTGAAGAGATTCAGACATAAAAAGAGCCTCCTACACGAATATCGTTCACGTTCTAACGTATGCGCCAACGGGCGGCGATATGCCCAAAGCTACAGCCATAAGCCGATCGTGCCTTGAACGGCGCCGATCAGCGCGCCAAGCAAAGCGCCCAAATACGTAATCATTTTCAGCTCGCGGCGGGCAATTGATAAAATGATCGCCTCTAATCTTCTTAGTGAAAACGACTCCACTTGATCGCGGACAATGTCTGCCAATCCAAGCTGCGCCACGATTCCCTCGATCTTATCACCAAGCACATGGATCGCTTTGCCCGTTGCCTGTGGAACGAGACGGTCAAACAGTTCCTGTTCATACGGAGCGACAAGCTCGGCGATGGGGCGGTGCAGCCAGCCGTTGCTCCGCACAAGACGACGGGCGGCGGCGCGCACCGCCTCGTGAATACGCTGGCGCCCGATCATCCCTTCCACAGCGGCCAGCGGATAGTCGAGCCACTTGTTCCATTCCGTCCAAAGAAGGCGGGCTAGCATCGTTCTTGTACCGGCATGGCGTAAAAATTTGCTCAGCTCCGATTGCACTTTATCAACGAGATTGACATTGCCGAGCAACATGTGCAACATGCCTCCGACCATCCCTCTCTCTTGGAAAAAGCGGTCAACCATGCCCGCCAGCTGCCGTTTTCCTTCTTCGCTGCTGAAATAGTCAAGCACCCGGTCAGCCAAGTAGTCGGCCAATGTGTCGATGCGCGCCTCCATCGCCCCCTTCAATTCCGGCGGCAATAGATCGCGAATAGGCCGCAGACGCCACGTTTCCCCCCATCGTTCATACGCCTGCTCCGCTTGTTCAGCTGCCAGCTCACTAAGCCGCTCATCAGGCAAATGGACGCTGAGGCGTTCAAGCAGTTGGGCCGGTGTTTCCCGGCGCGAAAGCCACCGTTTCAACCATTCGCGCCCCCAATCAGCCGCCCCCGCCGCGAAGGCAGAATCGGTGAGCTTGCGCCGCAGCCCTTCCGGCGTCACTAAATGCTCAACGACCGTTTTCCCGAGCTGTTCGGCGAGTTCCCGCTTCCGTTTCGGGATCAAGCCGGGAGTTAGCGGCAGCCGCTTCCCGCCTATGTAGATTGGTTCATATGGGCGAAACAACATGACGATCGCGATAAAGTTCGTCACCCCGCCGATGAGCGCCCCGACCGCCATCATAAACACCAAATAAACGAACGTGTCCATCGTCTTCCCCTTTCGTCCGTACCGCTGTCACCAAACGGCCTCCCCCATCATACGATACGGTATAAACGTTTGCCTAATTTTCCATTATAGAGCTTACCTGACGAATGCGCAAATGAGGGACTGCGATGAGCAAACAACGAACCGTTGCCGTGCTGACGGAAATAAAGGAAACAAGTGAACAAACATCGTTTAGGTCCATTCATCGTTTTTGCGAAGAATTGGCGCAATACGGGAAAGAGCGCGGCCTCTTTTTTTACGTCACATCGCCGTCGCTTTACTTGCAGCGCACCGGCTATCAATGGATTGACGGCGAGTGGGCGAAACGGGACGTGCCCCCGGCTGACGTGGTCTACAACCGGCTTCACTCGCGGCAATCGGAACATTCTCCTTTGTTCGCTGAATTGCTCATCCGTCTTGCCGAGGAAGGCGGGGCGATGTTCAACCGCCGTTTTTTGCATAAATGGGAAGTATACCGCCTGTTCGAGCGTCACGAATACTTGCACCCGCATTTGCCCAAAACGGCGTTATGGAGCAGCGAGGATGTGCTGGAGTCATTTCTCGGCGCCTTCCCATCCGTCTTTCTCAAACCGATCCACGGCAGTCAAGGACGGGGGATCTTCTGCCTTGAACGTTCAGACGGCGGAATTCGCCTTCGCCATTCCACTTCCGCTTCAGCAGCCATATACAGCTCAACAGACACATTAGCTTCCGCTTTACGGCGACGAACGAAGCTGCCAATGATCGTTCAACAAGGGCTTGAGCTCCGCACGCTTGACGGCCGCCCGGTCGATTTCCGGCTCCTTTGCCATCGCGTCCGCAACAATCATTGGCGCGTCACCTCAGCCGTTGCCCGCGTAGCGCCGCCCGATCAGTTTGTGGCCAACCTCGCCCGCGGCGGGGAACTGATGGCGATCAATGCGGTATTGCGGAAATGGCATACGGCGTCGGACGCCTTCCACCAAAAACAGCTTCTCAAAGAAATTGCAATTGAAGCAGCGACTGTGCTCGCGTTCGAGGCGGAAGGGCTGTACGGGGAGTTTGGCATCGATCTCGCCATCGATGTTCATGGGCAGCCATGGATCATTGAGGTGAATACAAAGCCGTCGAAACAGACAGAGACGACGGCTGCCTCACAAACCGTTCGCCCGTCGGCGAAAGCGATTATTGACTACTGTTTGACACTGATAGAGGAAAAGGAGTGAACGACATTGATTTCACTCGGTTTTGTCACCCTTGACGAACAGCAAGAGCGCGGGTATTGCACCGAGGTGGCCAAACGCGCCGGGCGCTACGGCATTTCGGTTTGCCGTTTTTCACCGTTAAATATCGACCCGCAGACGGAATATGTTCACGGCTCGATCTTTCAGGCGGAAACGAGCGAATGGACCGACGCCGTCTTTGCTATTCCGCCGTTTTTATACGACCGTTGCTTTTACGGCTATGACGATCGTTCGAAAAAAGCGAAACCGATTATGCATTGGCTGAAGCAGCGGCCGGATGTAGTCTTTTTAGGCTACGGCCTGCCGGGCAAGTGGGAGGTGTACGAATCGCTTTCCTCTCACCCGCTTCTGTCAGCGTATGTACCGCCGACCATCCGCCTCGAGCGCGCCGATGACATGCTCGAACTTCTCCGCCATGAACACGCCGTCGTCGCCAAACCGGTGCACGGCTCCGGCGGACGCGGCATTTACATCATTCAAAAACAAGGAAAAACGCTGTCCGTCCAGGACGGGTTTGGCCAAGAACGGACGGTCATCGCCCGCCGGAAAGAACTCGAGCGGCTCATCACCTCTTTGAATCGCCGCGACGGCTATGCGCTGCAGCCGCTTCTTTCGCTGTCCACTCCGGCGCGCGAACCGTTTGATCTCCGCTTTTTCTTGCAAAAAGATGAAACGGGCCGTTGGATCGAACAGGTGCGGGCTGTGCGGATCGGACGCCCGGGAACATGGGTGGCCAACGTCCGCGCTGGTGCCGATATTCGCCCGTTCGCCGATTGGCTTGACCACTTGCCTTCTCCCAAGCGCATCCTGGTGCTTGACGGCATCGAAACGATCATTCGCACACTGCCAACTTATATCGACAGTGAATTCGGACCGCTGTTTGAGATCGGCTTAGACCTTGGCGTGACTGACAACGGAGCGGTCTGGATTTTGGATGTAAATTCGAAACCAGGAAGAAAAGTAATCAGTATTCTCCCGCCGGAGCAGCAAAACGACATCTATGAGGCACCGCTCCGCTACTGTTTGTTTCTAGCAAGCGAGGTGAATCACCGATGACCTATACGTTACTCATTGATGACAAAGGGAAAAACACCGTCACCTTGCCGGCTTCGTTGCAAACATCCGGGCAAACGGCAGCCGCGTTTGGCAGCCTGCTTGTCCCGTGCCGAATCGTTTCCTCTTCCGCACTTACTGACTGCGTGATCATAACAAGCGACATCGCCCGACGCCTGTCCATTCCGTTTGCTGCTAACATCCATGTCTTTTTGACGGCGGAGGCCGTCCACCTCGGCCCGCTCGTCGGCATTTTGACCGCCGGGTTCACCAAGTCGCTCCATCGCCCAGTTGGAAGCCGGAGCTTCTTTTTCGCCAAGTTGCTGGCACAAGAGAAGCAAGTCGGCGGGTTTGCCTTTTTGTTCGGCACTTCTCATATCGACTGGGAAAACGGCATGGTCAACGGTTATTTTTATACGGAACGAGGCTGGGAGCGTCATATCGTGCCGTTGCCGACCGTGATTTACAACCGCCTGCCGAACCGGCGCATCGAAAATGACGAAACATTTCAAACGATCACTGAGACGCTGCAAACCGCCTATGGCATCCCGGTCTTTAATGGCCATTTTTTCAACAAATGGGAGATTTACCGCCGGCTCGCCTCCCATCCCGAAGCGCAGCCATACTTGCCGACGACAGCCGCCCATATCACATGGCAGACGGTCGAACAGTTTCTTGCCCGCCACACAGAGGCATACGTAAAACCGGCCGACGGCAGCCTCGGCCGCGGCATCTACCATTTAACGAAAAAAAATAATGTCTACGAATGCCGTTTTCGCGATGAACAAGGGGAAACGAAAACCGCTCTGTTTCCGACCGCTATGGCATTATGGCACCACTTGCTCGCCAATGCGCCGCTTCACCGCTATGTCATCCAGCAAGCTGTGCCGCTCATGACCGTCAATGGCCGGCCGACGGATTTTCGCGTCCACACCAATAAAAACGAATACGGTCAATGGCAAGTGAGCGCCATTGCCGCCAAAATCGCCGGGAGGCAAAGCATCACCACCCATATGAACAGCGGTGGAATCGTCAAAACGCTCGAAGAAATTTTTCCGGACACCGTCCAACGCGAAACCGTGCTAACCCGCCTGCATCATGCCGCTCTCACGCTTAGCCGTTGCCTTGACGAAACGTCGGAAACATTGATCGGTGAAATTGGCTTTGATCTCGGTGTGGATAAACAAGGGAGAATTTGGATGTTCGAAGCCAACTCCAAACCAGGACGCTCGATTTTTAAGCATCCGGGTCTGAAAGAAGCGGATGAGCGCACGGCGTTGCTGCCGCTTGCTTACGCTGTCCATCTAAGCAAAACGGCCCTCACCGAACCAGAGGCGCTTTGGCCATGATCACCATCGGTTACCGGCGCGACACTGGCGAGTGGGTTTGCGAGGAAGGGAGCGGGCTTTACCGATTTGGCAGCGGCTCTCTCACTTCCGCCGCTTCCCTTCCTGATCTCACTTTTGCTGTCCGTGCGCAAGGCGGGCGGGTCGGGCCGCTTGTTGGCATTTTGATCAGCGCCTCATCTATTCCAGCTTTGCTTGACGGGAGAAAGCGGTGGCTTGAGTCCGTCATCCGCTCGCTCCATGCTGCCGGCGGCATCGCCATCGTCAGTGCCGCCGCCGGCATCGGCGAGAAAGCGGTCTCCGGCTATGTATTCGTCCCGTCGCTCGAGCGTTTTGTCGAGGCATCGACTCCGTTGCCAGACGTCGTCTACAATCGGGTGAAAAGCCGCAAGGAAGAACAAAACACGCCGTTTCAAACAGCGGCCGCCCGGCTTGCTGCCCATGGCATCCCGCTTGTTAACCGTTCCTTTTTCCGCAAATCGGACGTTTACGACGCATTGCGGGCTGACCGTCGGCTTTGGCCGCATTTGTTGCCGACTGCGCCGATTGACACAGTGGACGATGTGCGCGCTTGGCTTGCTCAGTACGGCTGCGTCTATGTAAAACAAGATGACGGCTCAAGGGGAAGCGGTTTGCTCCGTCTCACCTCCTTGCCCGAAGCGGCGGTCATCTGCGAATCCCCCCGCGGCCAAACACGGCTCGGATCGCTCGATGAGCTGGCGCCGCTTGTCCGATCTTGCCGCTACATTGTCCAAGCAGCAGCTGACACCGATACATGGAACGGCCACCGTTACGATTTGCGCGTGCTTGCTCATTGGCAGCGCGGCTGCCACACCATTACCGGCATCGGTGTCCGCCTCGCCGGAACGCAGTCGGTGACCACCCATGTCTTTCATGGCGGAACGGTGTTGCCCTACACCGAAGTCAAAGAACGCATCGACGAACAGGCGCTCGAGCAGCTGATTGCGCTTAGCGGCGCACGGCTTAGCGAGCAGTTCGGCCTTGTCGGCGAATTTTCCGCCGACATCGGCGTCGGCCGCGAGCGGCAGCTATACATTTATGAGATCAATGCGAAACCGATGGTGTTTGATGAATCGGCAATTGAAGCAGAGCGGCTTAAACGGCTCCATCAACTGTTCGCCGAATTAGCTCATCTTGCGCCATAGCTAAAAACTCACCGCTGTACTGAAGAGCCCGGCGAAACACTTGGTCAGCTGCCTGTTTGGCCGCACCGTCCAATCGTTTGCTAATATCCTGGCATAACTTTGCCTTTTCCCATTCTGCTTCAGCAAGGGATTGCAGCAAATCAAAACGGCTGGCATCCGCTTCTTTTTTCCCCCTTGCTTCACCGCATTCCACATCAACGCCAGCCGCTAAATAGTACACATATTGCCAGAGCCGCTGCTGCCGGCAAGCCTCATCTAAGTAGCCGGCCCATGTCGGCTCGTCCGTTTCGAGCTCGGCAAGCTGTCTTGCCTTTTTCTCGGCCGCGGTCGTTATGCCGATCAGTTTTTTTATGGGAACGATCATACCGGATCACTCCTCCCTCGTCTGTTTCTTCTCTATCCATATGACGGCAGCGGATAACGTATGCCTATTCGGCGCAAACTAGGAAAAACAATGAGGGAGGAGCAAAACGATGGAACGAAAAGAAGCCGGACGCCAAGACGCTTTATACGAGGGGCGCGACGAATATTATCTCGATATCGACCGCATGATTAATGAAGGAATGGCCGGCGGCGCCGTGCACGGCCGCGGCGATGAGGTCAATATCGAGGAAGCGCGCGATCTTGTCAAAGAGGAACCTCCTTATGAAGCAGGCGAGTGACCGACGAGCCGACTTTCCCTCCGCCGGGAAGTCGGCTTTTTGTTATAATGAATGAAAAACGACAGAAAGGGTTGCGCCGCGATGTTAAAGGAGCTCGAATCGCTTTACGAAGGGGATATCGTCATTAACGGCCAGCCGGAATATCCAGAGGCATATGAATGGTTTTATACCGCTGACGGCGATGAAATTGGCATCGCCAAACAGCGGTTAACGAAGCGGGAACGGCAATTGTTGACGCTGTTTTTGACCCCAGCCGAACACCGGCGGGAGCGGGAAAGCGAAGAGGAGCGGGCGTGGAAGCGCTGGATGGCGAGCGGCGACCCGGCGGCATCCGCTATGCTGGCTGCTCCGTACTGCCGGCTGATTCACTTTACTGCCAACCGGTCGATCGCGAACAAAGCCGAGTTTACCGAAACAATCCGCAGCTTGTTTGAGTCCCCGATCACGATCGTTTGGGACAAAGACAGGGGCGGCCTGATCATCGAAGCGAGGCAAAAACGAACGGCTGAACTGCCCTTGCTGACGGAGATGGCTGACGCGCTCGCCGCCGATTTTTACGCTGCAATCCATCTATTTATCGGTCCGGTCCGTCCGGTCGACGATCGGCTATATGAATCGTTTCTCCTCGAAAAAGAATGTTTTGCCGCTGCCCGCCGCTTTTGGCCGAAGCAGACGGTGTATGAGTGGGAAGATGTCATTCCACTTCCCCTCCTTGGCGCTGGCATCGATGAGAAGACTGCTCAACTCTTATCGTTTCTCGATGAGTTTGATGAAGATGAAATCCGGGCAATGGAGACGTTTTTGCAATGCAATTTAAACGTCTCGATGGCGGCGAAAAAGCTGTATATGCACCGCAACAGTTTGCAATACCGGATCGATAAATGGACGGAGCAAACCGGTATCGACATCAAGCGATTTAAAGGGGCGGCAGCGATCTACTTAGCTATTTTGCACCGCCGCCGCTCTTGATCCCCGATGCACCGTCTTGTCATGTCGCCGAAAACGGGCGGCATTTTTTGTGCATCTTGTCCATTTACCAATGTTCGTATTTTTCTATACACTAGTACTACAAGAAAACGATTTCAATAACAGGGGGGATTCACGATGGCAGAACTCGTTCTCGATCATATTTACAAAATTTACGACAACAATGTCACCGCCGTCAAAGATTTCAACTTACATATTCAAGATAAGGAGTTTATCGTCTTTGTCGGTCCGTCCGGCTGCGGCAAATCGACGACATTGCGGATGGTCGCCGGTCTTGAGGAAATTTCAAAAGGCGATCTCTATATCGACGGCAAGCGGATGAACGATGTGCCGCCGAAAGACCGCGATATTGCCATGGTGTTCCAAAACTATGCCCTTTACCCGCATATGAGCGTTTATGACAACATGGCATTCGGCTTAAAGCTTCGCAAGTTCCCAAAAGCGGAAATCGAGAAACGCGTCCGCGAGGCGGCCCGCATCCTCGGGCTCGAACAATACTTAGACCGGAAACCGAAGGCGCTCTCCGGCGGACAGCGGCAGCGCGTGGCATTAGGGCGCGCCATCGTCCGCGATGCGAAAGTATTTTTAATGGATGAACCGCTTTCAAACTTGGATGCGAAACTGCGCGTGCAAATGCGTTCGGAGATTGCCAAGCTCCACCAGCGTCTGGAAACAACGACGATTTACGTCACCCACGACCAAACGGAAGCGATGACGATGGCGACTCGCCTTGTCGTCATGAAAGACGGCGTCATCCAGCAAGTCGGGACGCCGCGCGAAGTGTACGAAAGACCGGAAAACATTTTCGTCGGCGGCTTTATCGGTTCTCCGGCCATGAACTTTATTAAAGGGACGCTGCAAGACGGCAAATTTGTTGTCGACCGCACATCGTTCGGCATTCCGGAAGGAAAAATGAAAGTATTGCGCGACCAAGGGTATATCGGCAAGGAAGTCATTTTAGGCATCCGTCCGGAGGACATTCACGACGAGCCGCTCTTCTTGGAGGCATCGCCGGCGACAAAAATTACAGCGCACGTTGAAGTCGCCGAGCTGCTTGGCGCCGAATCGATGATTTACTCGAACATCGACGGCCAGGAGTTCGTCGCCCGCATTGACGCCCGCACCGAGATCAAACCGGGCCACCGCATTGACCTCGCTTTGGATATGAACAAAGCGCACTTCTTTGACATTGAAACGGAGCGGCGCATTCGAGCGGCGGACGAAAAGTAAGCCCCCCTTTTGTTTCGATATAGATGCAATAGGCTCTAGCGTTGTGCTAGAGCCTATTCTTTAATAAAGCGCACTTCCTCTTCACGGCAGTGCGGGCAATAAAACAAGTGAACGCACTCATGGTTCGTATAGGTGCGCGGGTAACCGTCGACAAACTTCATGATGTCTGCATCCATATACGGACTGTAATCATCGAAATAGTCAGTAATTTTCCCTTGGTCTTCCATCGGCTGCCGGCAGTAGCTGCAGTATACCGTCATCCGGCGCAGCCCGTTGCAAAGCGGGCACACATTCATGCTGCTTCCTCCTCTAAGATGCTCCTTATTTTACATATTCCCTAATGATGACGGCGATAAAACGTTAAAAATTACCACATCCCCACGATGAATAACGGGCTAAAAACGACCCAAACTATGAGTACCGCCAGCCAAATAGGCCACCCGCCATAACGACTATGCTGGCGAAGGCAAAAGCGGGTGGGCGTTGGGTTCAGCCAAGCTTGGCAGCGCGCCTTACGGCGTGCGGCGCTGGTGCAAATCCAGCCAACCCAGCCATCAAAATTTACAAGAGGAGATGATCAACTATGGCACGCAACAATAACAATAACCAACTGTTAGTCGCTGGTGCCCAACAAGCCATCGACCAAATGAAATTCGAGATCGCTCAAGAGTTTGGTGTCAACCTTGGCGCTGATACGACTTCCCGCGCGAACGGTTCGGTCGGCGGTGAAATTACGAAACGCCTTGTAGCGATGGCCCAACAACAACTCGGCGGCCAATTCGGCAACGTTCAATAACCTTTTCAGAGACAATTCCATATAGATGGCAAAAGCCCCAGGCGGTCAGCCTGGGGCTCTTTCATCTCATCGTCACATGCCTCCTGCCTGCTCAGCGAGCGGTTGGCTCAAGGAGACGAGCACTTTGCGAATGCGTCGGTTATCCACTTGACGGACGGTCAGCGTCAGTGGGCCGTACTGCAACGTTTCGCCGACTGCCGGAATGCGCTCAAACATTTCAAAAATCCAGCCGCCTAACGTATGTGATTCGCTTTCCGGCACATCGATCTTCATCACTTCACAAAACTCGTCAAGCGGCAGTTCGGCGCTGAATTCAAAGCTATGCTCATCGATTTGGCGCACCGTTTTCACTGCTTCATCATGCTCATCCCATATTTCCCCAACGATCTGCTCGATAATATCCTCGAGCGTAATCAAGCCGGCCGTGCCGCCGAACTCATCGACGACGATCGCCATATGCACTTTGCTTTTTTGCAGTTCCGGCAGCAGGTCGGATACTTTCATCGATTCAACGACAAACAGTGGCTGGCGCAACAACTCGCGGATGCGCACATCGTGCTTTTGTACAAGTTCGCTGAAAAAGTCGCTTTCCGACAAAATGCCGATGACATTGTCAATATCCCCTTCATACACCGGAATGCGAGAGTACCGTTCTTCCAAAAACACGTCGCGGATCTCTTCAATCGGCTGATTCACCTCAACCGCCACCATATCGGCGCGCGGCGTGAAAATTTCTTCGACTAAAATTTCATCAAAATCGAGCGAACGTTGGATCAGTTCTTTTTCTTTGTTGTCAATAACCCCTTCTTCTTCACTCAGTTCGACCATCACTTTAATATCCTCTTCCGTGACGGCCGGCGCGGCGGCCCCGTTGGCGAACCGTCGGGCAATTCGTTCCCTTATGGCATGGAACAATGCCGTTATGGGCGCCATTAGTTTCATCAGCCCGTAGGCGAGGCTGGCATACCGAATCGCGAGCGGTTCTGCCTGCTCTTTCGCCATCGATTTTGGCAAAATTTCACCGAAGACGACGGACAAGATCGTCATCACCGCAATCGAGACAAATAACCCCGTCTGTTCCCCAAGCAGTGAAGCAGCGATATGAATAAACAGCGCGACCGCTGTGATGCTCGTCAGACGGTTGGCAATCGCGAGCGTCAACAACGCGCGATCAAGCTGTTCGATCACCGCCTGCAGACGCTTGTTGTGTGGGCGCTCTCCCGCATAATGCTTTAACCGGGTTTTGCTTGCCGATGAAAACGCCGCCTCGGCCGAAGCGAACAATGCGTTTACGAGCAGGAAAAGAAAAAACCAACCGAACAACCTTAACGGCCACTCTTCCAACGAATCTTCACACTCCTATAGGAACATGACTATGTTATTCATATCCATTTTTTCGCCGAAACATGCCTGTGAATACAAAGTTTGCCTTACCCGACGGAAGCGGCTGTACATGCCACGAGTCGTCGATTTCCGTCCTTCACTTTAAATATAACAAATTTTTTGCCAACTGGCTACAATGGATAGGTTGTATTTCCAAATAAACCCAAAATTAAAACACGCCGGAGCGCGCCGGCGCGTTTTAGGATTCAAGCCAACAAGATCCAATAAAATACACGAGCACCAACAATGAAGCAATGTTCAGCGTAATTGACCACTCATCCATTCATCTTCCCCTCCCGTTCTCATCGTACCATATTGACGGGCGGAAGAAGCGGGAAAAGAAAGAACGCTTTTTGACAGTTTGGTGACAGTTGAAAACGAGGGGGCGCCCCTCATTGCCATTAGCTTTACCCTAAATAACGATAATAAATCGTTTTCGCCTCGTGCACGTCTTTCGTGCCGTGCACGAGCGCACGGCCGTCCCCAAATACAACGAGCCGCTTGTCGCCAAGGGAAACGGAGACGAGATACGGGTTGGCTTCGGCTTGAAGCCCTTGGCGGCGAAACAGCGCTGCTAATTCGTCTAAATCGTACTCACGCCGGCCGGACGGGCGGATTTGGACGGAATCGCGCCCGCACAACACGGCGGTTTTAGTCTGCTGTTCATAAGAAAGGAACGGATAGGACGGATGATGGCCGCACGTCGGGCACTCATCCCGTTTCACCGCATCAATGCGAATGGCCGCGTATTCGTTCGTCCAAAGATCAAACGAGACGAGCTTGCCGCGCAGCGCTGCCCAGTCTTCCACTAAAATTTTCAGCGCTTCAGCCGTTTGATAACCGACGACCATTTGCACAGCCGGGCTAATAATACCGGCCGTGTCACACGTCAAGCCCCCTTGCGGCACCGTTTCAAGCAGGCAGTATAGACAAGGGGTGCGCCCGGGGATGAAGGCGTAACTTAAGCCGTAGCTGCCGACGCAAGCGCCGTAAATCCACGGAATGCCGTATTTATAGGCGACGTCATTCATGACCATGCGCGCGTCAAAATTGTCAGTCGCGTCAATCAATAAATGAGGGCGCTGTTCGGCCACAAGCATCTCCAGCTCTTGTGCGCCGGCATCCCCAACAATGGCCTCAATGTTGACCTCGCTGTTAACTCGTTCGAGTCGCCGCTTGGCAGCGATGGCCTTTGGCAGCCGCTCTTTCGCGTCCGCTTCGCTATACAGCTGCTGGCGCTGCAAATTGCTCCATTCGACGTAATCGCGGTCAATGATCGTCAATTTGCCGACCCCGGCGCGCACGAGCGCTTCGGCATTGCCCGTGCCAAGCGCTCCGGCGCCGATTAAGACAACATGCTTTTCCCGTATTTTCTTTTGTCCTTCCTCACCGATCGGGGTAAACAATTGCTGTCGGGAATATCGTTCGTTCAAACAACACTCATTCCTTCCATTGGGCTGCTCGCTGACGCGTATCGTTTTTTCGGAATGCGCCCGGCTTCATAGCCAAGCCGGCCCGCTTCAATCGCCAACTTCATCGCTTTTGCCATTTTCACCGGATCAGCTGCGCCAGAAACAGCCGTGTTCAATAGCACCCCGTCCGCTCCTAATTCCATCGCCAGCGCCGCATCCGCCGGACCGCCGATGCCGGCATCGACAATGACCGGCACGGTCGCCTGCTCGATAATGAAGCGCAAATTGAGCGGATTCACGATGCCTTGTCCTGACCCGATGGGCGATGCTCCCGGCATGACCGCATGGCAGCCAAGCTCCTGCAGCCGTCTCGCCAACACCACATCATCGGACGTATACGGCAACACAATAAACCCTTCCTCAAGGAGCATTTCCGCTGCCTTTAACGTTTCAACCGGGTCCGGGAGCAGCGTTTTGTCGCAGCCGATCACTTCTACCTTAATCATATCACATAACCCGGACGCTTTCGCCAACCGAGCAATGCGCACCGCCTCCTCGGCTGTTTTCGCCCCGGCGGTGTTCGGCAGCAGCTTATATTTGCTTAAGTCCAGCTGTTCTAAAAAGTTCGGCTGCTCCGGAGAGAAAATATTCATCCGCCGGACGGCAAACGTCAAAATTTCTGCACCTGATGCTTCTACTGCCTTTTTTTGTACATCCAAATTTGGATACTTGCCTGTGCCAAGCAACAGCCGCGAAGAAAATTCATATGGACCGATTTTCAACATCTCAACCGCCTCCTACAAAATGAACGATTTCGACGCGATCGCCGTTCGCGAGCGCCGTTATTCCATACTCATGCTTTTGAATAATGCGGACGTTGACTTCCACAATGGCCAGTTTATTGTCAAGCCGGAAATGAGAAAGCAAATCGCTCACCGTTTTGATCTCATCGGGCACCGTAACGGTCTCCCCGTT
This sequence comes from Geobacillus subterraneus, assembly GCF_001618685.1. Classification (GTDB taxonomy): domain Bacteria; phylum Bacillota; class Bacilli; order Bacillales; family Anoxybacillaceae; genus Geobacillus; species Geobacillus subterraneus. The sequence continues at coordinate 2,650,760 of NZ_CP014342.1, forward strand.
AATGATCAACGTCATTCAATCCCCACCTTTTCTTCTGTATGGCGCGTCAACGAAAACGGCGACAAATCAACTCCCAGCTCTTTTCGCTCGACTAAGTCCGCCATTAGACGCCCGGTGATTGCGCTAAGCAAAATCCCGTTTCGGTAATGGCCGGCAGCGACAAACAAACCGCGCCGTTCCGGATGTTCGCCGATGTATGGCAAGCCGTCTTTCGTCTGCGGGCGGATGCCGCTCCACGCCCTTACCCATTCGGCCTGTTGAACGTCCGGAAGCAGGCGGGCAGCGCGGTGAAGCAGGCTCATCACCCCGCCGGCGGACACGCGCCGGTCGTATGTGCCCGGAGCGGATGTCGCGCCAATCAGCAGCTGGTTGCCCCGCTTCGGGACGATGTAGCAGCCGTTTTTCGCAAACACGGTCGCCTTTAGCAGCGGAACCGACGTGCGCACCATGACGCACTCCCCTTTGACCGGGTATACGGAGAGAGAAAGCCCAAGCAGTGCACCAAGCCGCGACGCCCAAGCGCCCGTGGCGATGACGACCGCCCCAGCGGCAAACGTTCCACCCGTCGTGTCAATGAGATGCCCGCCGGCGTCTGAACGGATGTTTACTACTTCCGTATGCTCATATAAGCGAGCGCCAGCTGATGCGGCAGCATGAGCGAGAGCGCTGGCCAAATCCGGGGCGCTCACTTGTCCGTCCCCTTCAATATACATGGCACCAACAATGGCTTCCGCTGCGAGGCGGGGCTCCATCTCAAGCGCTTCCTCCTTCGTCAGCCAGCGCACCGGCTGGTCGGTCGCACGCCAAAATGCATAATGGCGGCGAAGCTCATCCACCTCTTCGTCCGTTGCCGCTATTTTGATCATCCCGTTTTCAACAAGACCGATGTCAATCCCGGTTCGCCCTTTCAACTCTTCCACCAAGGACGGCATGAGGGCTCTGCTTTTTAAGGCGAACGGAACGAGCGGGCTTGGCGCGGAAAATTCTGCTTGCGCCCCGAGCATGCCAGCGGCCGCGCTCGACGCCTCGGCGCTCATCGTTCCTTTTTCCAAAATCGCGACGCGGTGCTGCCGCTTGGCAAGCTCGAAGGCAACCGCCGCCCCGATCACCCCGCCGCCGACAATCGCGACGTCATAATGATGTATCGTCATATGATCCCCTCCCCTTTAACCAATTCAGCAAGCCGTTTCGCCTCGCCGACCGGATCCGCTGCGAAAAAGACAGCCGACAACACCGCCACTCCCGCCGCGCCTGCTTCGAGCGCTTGACGGGCATTGCCGGCATGGATGCCGCCGATGGCAATGACGGGAATATGTACAGCAGCGGCTATTTCTTTGAGCGAGTCCACGCCGCGCGGCGGCAACCCGGGCTTGCTGCTGCTTGGAAAAACATGGCCGAATAAACAAAAGTGGGCTCCATCTTCTTCCGCCTGCCTCGCCTCCGCCAATCCATGCACCGAGCAGCCGACTGCCAAACTAGGGAACGAACGGCGGACAGCGCGCACCGGCAGGCTATGATAGGCGAGTTGCACGCCGTGGACGCCGTACACAGCGGCAACATCGACCCGGTCGTTGACGATGATTTTTTTTGGCGGCACTCCGGCGCGAAGCAGCGCGGTGACAAACGCGGCAACCTCGCGCGCCGTTTTCTCTTTTTCACGAATATGAATGGCGTCGGCGTACGGATGGATGTGCTGACAAATGGCAGCGAACTCATCGGCCGTCTGCCGACCGGTCGAAACGAAATGAAGCATTCCCATCGCGATCCCTTTCTTTCTACCGTACATCGTTGATCGAAAGATACGGATAATGAATGCCGACATAATAAGAAGCAAACGCCAACATGGCAAACAAAACAACAAACAGTACATCGTATTTGCTAAACCCGATTTCATAGTAAAACGTGCGCGGACCGCTGCCGGAAAATTGTTTCGCCTCCATCGCCACCGCGATGCGCTGGGCGCGGCGGATGCTTTGCGACAAAAGCGGGATGGCATAGCGCTTCACCTTGCTAAGCCCGCCGCGGCTTGGGACGCCGCGCACCTTCAAAGCATAGTGCACGGTTTGAAACTCCTCCATCATCATCGGCAGCAAACGGACGGCCGCTAAAAAGCTGTACGCATATTTCGGCTTGAGCTTCAGCTGCTGCATAAGCGAATAAAACAGGTGCACCGGCCGGGTCGTCAAAGAAAAAATCAATCCCAACAGCCCGAGCGCCAAAGCGCGGAATCCAAGATGCACGCCGCGCCAAAAGCTCTCTTCCGTAACATGGATGAGCCCCCAGCGAAACCATGTCGTCGTTCCCTCACCAAACATCATCATCGATGAGGCGGTGGAAACAAAGATGAGAAAGAACGGCAAAAACAGCCAGGCAAGCACATTCGCAGGATAGCCGGTCGCAAAGCAAAACAAAACAAAAAGGGCAAGAGAAAAATTGATGAGCACGTTCGGATTATGCATAAACAAAACGGCAAAAAAGAGAACAACGAGCACGATCAATTTCAAGCTCGGGTTCGTCTCATAAAGCCATGTCTCGCGGCGATGAATCTCCCATTTCACCGTCCCGCTCCCCCTTCGGCGAGCGCCAGCCGCCTGATGTCTAACCGCTCGTCCCGAACAAGCGCTCCGTCTTCAATCACCCAACGCCTCGTCGCAAAGCGGCGGACGATTTGTTCATCGTGAGTAACCATCACAATCGCTGCCCCTTGTTCACGGTACGACTCAAGCATTTCGAGCAAAGCGAACGTGCTTTTCGCATCCTGTCCAAATGTCGGTTCATCAAGCAAAAAGAGGCGCTGGCCGGCAACGATTGAAGCAGCCACGCTCAATCGCCGCTTTTGGCCGACTGACAGCTGGTACGGATGCATATCTTGCAGCTTGGCAAGGTCAAATTCGCGCAAAAGACGGGCGACCGTTTCTTCCGTTTCCTCCGTTGAACGCCCCTCGAGCCGGAGCGAATAGGCGAGCTCATCGCGTACGGAATGCGTGACGAACTGAAACTCCGGATTTTGAAACACAAAAGCGATGTAACGGTGCAACGGCTGCCGCTGCTTGACATCCTCCCCTAACAGCTGATAGTCTCCTTGTGTACGGATAAGCTGCATGAGCGCATGCAAAAGCGTGCTCTTGCCGGCGCCGTTTCGCCCGGTGACGGCAATCCATTCGCCTGCGCGCACCGTCGTTTCAGGGACGTTGATTTTCACTTCCCGGTTGCGAAAGCCGCGAAAATCGCGGAGGCAAAGGAGTTCCTCTCCTTCCCACCACTTCCGCCGCTGCGCCCTCCGGTCATATTCCTCCCAAACGCCTGGATGCCAAATGCCTTCGGTGCTCATGACGTCTTTATATTCAGAAAATATCCCCCCCGCCTTTCCGTCAGCCATCACTTGCCCATCGCGGCCGAGCAGGATAATCCGGTCGACAAAGTCAAGGACATGATCGATTTTATGTTCGACGATGACGACCGTTTTATCGCGGCCCACCTTCTTGACCGTTTGCCACACCGCCTTCGTCCCTTCCTCATCAAGCAGCGCCGTCGGCTCATCCAAAAACAGGACGTCCGGCTCAAGTGCGAGTACAGATGCGAGCGCCAGCCGCTGTTTCATCCCGCCGGAGAGAGTATGGATATCCGTATGCGGCGCGATTGCCAAGCCGACTTGATCCAACAGCGCGCGGATGCGGGCAGGCATCTCCTCGCGCGGCACACCTCTATTTTCAAGAGCAAACGCGATTTCCTCATCGGCGTACGGCATGCAAAATTGCGCATCCGGGTCTTGAAACACGTAGCCCCACCGTTTAGGCAGCTCGAGATGCTCCGCCTTCATCGGCACATCGATCGAATTCGGAATGATGCCGGCCATCACTTGCAGCAACGTCGATTTGCCGCATCCCGACGGGCCGAGAAGGAGCACTTTCTCCCCGGCGGCAATCGACAGCGAGAAGTCGCGAAACAACAGCTCATGATGTCCGGGAAATTTGAGGCGCAGTTGATCGATCGCAATCACATGTCCCATCATTTCCCCGCCGCCTCACCGGTTAAGCGCATCATAATCTTCCTTTGAAGCCGGACGCCACATTTGCGTCACCCCGGTTTTCTCAAGCGCCTTGGCCAACGAGACAGCGAACACGCCGGCAATGAGGATGGCGCCGGCAAAGCGCGCCAGCAAAAAAAGCGCCATGTTCCAAGGGGCCAACGCCTCAATGTACCCTTTGTAAAAGTCCATGATGAGCGAACCGACCGTCGCGCCGACCGCGCTTAGCGATACGACGAGCACGTCAAACCGCCGATAGCGGAACGCCGCAAACACGAGCTCGGCAAACAGCCCTTGAATGAATCCATAAATGAGCACTTCAAGCCCCCATTGCGACCCCATGATCAGCTCGCCGGACGAAGCCGCCATTTCGGCAAGCAACGCCACCCCCGGCTTGCGGATGAGCAAATAGGCGAGCGAAGAAGCAATAAACCACATGCCGTAAATCAATTGATCCGCATGAAACCCGAACACTTTCACCACTTCATATAATGGCCCCCATACTTTGTAAATGACGCCAAACACGACCGCAATTACAATCGTCGTCAAAATGTCAGCCAACTTCAATCCTTTGGTTGTCTTCTCCATCGCATGCCTCTCCTTCCATGATTGAACCGTACGTCACTCGTTCACCGCCGGCCTGACGGACCGCCATCGTTCGAGCCGGTACGCCATGTCCCAAAACTCATACTCATATTCGCTGCTGATCAAAAAATGCTGTTCCATCCGGCGCCGATCCTCTTCTGTGACAGCGGCAGCGATGACATCAAGCCGGGCGATCTGCTCTTCAACAAGCGAACGGAACCAATCAGAACTGTATGCACCGATCCATTTTTCGTAAATCGGGTCATTCGGTTGGCACGTTTTCAATCGTTCGCCAATTTCATAGTACAGCCAATAGCAAGGCAAAATGGCAGCGATGACGTCCCCTAAGTGCCCTTCATACGCAGCACGGTACATATGAGAAGTATAGGCGTACGCCGTCGGTGCGGGAACAAATGCTGCCCGCTCCTCTTCAGTAATGTTGAGCAGCTCGGCGAACGTTTCATGCAGCGACAACTCCGCCTCGCATGTGCTTTGCGCATGATGCGCCAGCCGAGCGGTCGAGGCCAAATCCGGCGCCTTTGCCGCCCCGATCGCCTGCACGCGGGCGAAATGGCGCAAGTAATACGCATCTTGCATCACATAATAGCGAAATTTTTCGCGCTCGAGCGTTCCTTGGCCGAGCTCTTGAACGAACGAATGGCGAAAACTCGCCTGCCAGATCGGGTCGGCGGCTTCGCGCACTCGCTTGGCAAAAGACATTCTTCCTCCCCCTTTTTGCAAAATAAAAACGCCGCTTCCTTTACCGACTAGCGTAAAGAAAGCGGCGTGAGCCTACAATGTCGCAAGGCAAAGCCATCGTCGCCTATGCATAGCTCCTCTCCACTTCCCTACGCTGGTATTACCCAGATCAGGTGCTAAGGGTCTCAAAGGCACACTTTGATCTCAGCCTTTCTAAAGGCCCCCCTAGTGGATGTTCCGTCATGATGCCATTGTTCTGTTTACATTTATCATATCACGGCAACGGCGGTTGTCAACCTTTTTTTCCGTCCTGCGTTGCGTCGCCCACCGCGATTCGCTATGATTAAAACGCAACGACTCACTATCGAATGGGAGTGGAACTACATGGCAAAAGTCATTTTAAAACGGCAGCGAAAAAAACGGCTTGAACAAGGTCATCCGTGGATTTTCCAAAGCGAAGTCGACCGCATCGAGGGCGACATCACGCCGGGCGACTTCGTTGACGTCTATAACCATCAAGGCTATTGGCTGGCGAAAGGGTACATCAACCCGGCCTCGCAAATCATCGTGCGCGTGCTGACGCAAAACCCCGATGACGAATTGGATGAGCGGTTTTTTATCGAGCGCATCCGCCAGGCATGGGCATACCGCGAACGGATGATCCCCGGCGTCCGCTCTTGCCGCGCCATCTATGGAGAGGCCGATTTTCTGCCGGGGCTTATCGTCGATAAATACGAGGACGTTCTCGCTGTGCAAATTTTGGCGCTGGGGATGGAAAAGCGCAAAGACTGGATTTTGCGCGGTTTGCTTGACGTGTTCGCGCCAAGAGCCATTTACTTGCGCAACGATGTGTACGTTCGGGAGCTTGAGGGGCTCGAACAAGAAAAAGGCTTTTGGTACGGAGAAGCGGAAACGGAAATCGAAATCGAGGAAAACGGCGTCAAATATATGGTCGATATTGAAGGCGGTCAAAAAACCGGCTTTTTCTTCGACCAACGGCAAAACCGCGCCGCCCTCCGCCCGCTCATCGGTCCGGAAACAACGGTGCTTGACTGCTTCACCCATACCGGTTCATTTACGTTAAACGCTTGTCTGTATGGGGCAAAGCACGTCACCGCCGTCGACATTTCCGAGCATGCGATTGAAACGGCGAAACGAAACGCAGCCTTAAACGGCTTTTCAAACGTCGACTTTGTCGTCGCCAACGCCTTTGACTATTTGCGCGAATCGGTGCGCGCCGGCAAGCAGTGGGATGTCGTCATCATCGACCCGCCGGCGTTTGCCAAGTCAGCCCATGCGGTCCCGAAAGCGCTGCGCGGCTATAAAGACATTAACTTAAACGGATTAAAGCTCGTCAAGGACGGCGGCTTTTTTGTCACTTCGAGCTGCTCGTACCATGTCCGTCCGCACATGTTCGAAGAGATGGTCGCCGATGCAGCGTTTGACGCCAAAAAAGTGCTTCGCCAAGTGTACTGGAACGGCGCCGGCTATGACCATCCGAAGTTGCTCGCTGCCGATGAAGGCGACTATTTAAAATTCGCCATTTATGAAGTGCATTCGCGGCGTTAAAGAAAAACGCTTAAGGGCAAGCCTTAAGCGTTTCTTTCTTGTCTCGGGCGAAGCGGCTGTTCTTTGCGCAACACGCTCAAATAAACGAGCATTGAAACAAACACCGAACCGGCGGCAGCTAGATAAATGCTCGGGTAGCCGAACCAATGGCTGATTTGCCCAAAGACGATGGCTCCGATGCCGACGCCTAAATCAAAAAACGAGAAAAACGTCGCGTTCGCCATCCCTTTCCGGTGAACAGGCGCCCGCTCCACCGACCATGCCTGCAGCCCTGGCTGCACCATGCCAAACCCAAAACCGTACAGCACTGCCGCAGCCAATAACGCCCATTCCCCCGGCAGCCAGGCGAGCATAAGCATCGCCAGCAAAATGAGCCCAGCGCCGGGAAGAAAGACAGCCCGATGACCTTTCCGGTCATACAGCTGACCAGCGAACGCCCGCGTGACCATTAAAGCGAGCGCGTAAAGCAAAAAGTAAAGCTGCAAGCCTCCGATCTGTTTTTGCGCTGTATATAAGGGCAAAAACGAGGCGATGCCGCCAAACGTCACCGTTAAAAAGAAGAGCAACACCGATGGAATCAAAGCCGTCTTTTCGTAAAGATCCCATTTGTTCACCCTCTGGCCATGTCCCGCCTCCGCTTTTTTATATGTAATCACAGCGGCAAACAACAAGGAGGCCACACCGAGCGCCGCACAAATCATAAATAAGTGGCTGTACGGAATGGCGGCTGCCAACACGAGTCCGAGCGACGGTCCAAAGGCAAGGGCGATGTTCCCTGACAGCCCGTAATACCCCATCCCTTCCCCGCGGCGGTTCGCCGGGATGATGTCTGTCGCCACCGTGCCGGATGCCGTTGTCGAAAACCCCCAGCCGATCCCTTGGACGACCCGCATCAAAAAGAGAAGAAAAATGCTCGAGATGAAGCTGTACGAGCCGACCGAAACGACGAAAATCACCAAACCGAGCAAAAACACAAACCGCCGCCCCCGCGTCTCAAGCGCATGGCCAGCGAATGGCCGGACGATGAGCGCCGAAAACGTAAACACTCCGACAACAAGGCCAATTAACTGATCATTGCCGCCTAAATGTTCGACAAACAGCGGCAATGTCGGCAGCGTCATTTGAAATCCGAGAAAGATGAAAAAGTTAGCTAAGCAAATTAAAACAAAATTGTGCGTCCAAATTTTTTCTTTTTGTTCCGCAACAACTTGCTTTTGTTGCGCATTCATGCCGATCCCCCTTATGAAATATGTATTTCGTGTCCCTTAATATTTGTCAGTATAACATAACTGTATGCTTCTGTTTAACCAAAATGTTTTTCATCCATATTTTTTATGTAAATGTAAAAAGCCGCCGAATTGGCGGCTTTTTACCATCCTTTCCGTTCGCGCAATGCCGTAATTTGCGCCGTATGATGCTTCCCATGCCATGTGTACAATGCCGTCAATACGTACAACGGCATCGTTTGTTTCGCCCCTTCCGGGCGAACAAGGCGGTGGAAATCCGCTTCCGTCATTGACTCAAGCAGCGCTGCCCATCGTGCGTGCAGTCCGTCAAGCAGCCGTAACGACGGTTCGATCGGCAGCGAGCGGGCGTCGGCCGTTTTTGCCCATTCACTTTCTTCAAACGGCTTAATGACCGGCGTATCCTCTGTCAAGCCCCATTTTGTGCGCAAAAATGCGTTCATGCTTGCGTCAGCCAAATGGTGGACGACTTGGGCCACAGTCCAGCCGCCGTCACGGTATGGCGTGTTTAACTGCTCATCGTTCAAATCGGAGACGGCAGCCCGCAATGCGCCTGGCAGCTCACGGACGGCGGCGATCCATCCTTGTGCCTCCTCCGTGCGAAACTGTGCCGGCGCTTGAAACGTTCCGATCGGGTAACGGATCGGATCGATCGTTGACATCGTTGATCATCTCCCTTCCACCTTTATTTATTCAACGCAAGGGAGCGAACTCCTTCTTATTCTTTCCAGACATAGACCCGAGCTTCATACGGTTTGAGCTTAAAGCGGGTCGCGTTTTTATGCGGCCGGACCGGATAGTTGCCAAGCACCAAATCGTCCGACTGAAGGCGGATGCCGTCATAGCGGTAAAGTGACGGGCGGTCCGACAAGTTGACGACTACAAGCGCGCGATCACGTCCGAGCGTTCTTGTGTACGCGTAAATGGATGGGTGGTTTTCCAAAAGCAGATCGTACGTTCCGTAAACAAACAGCTCGTTCGCTTTCCGAAGCTGAATCATTTGTCGATAAAACGACCATACCGAGTTCGGATCGCGCCGCTCGGCCTCGACATTGATCGTACGATAGTTTTCGTTCACCTTGATCCATGGCGTACCTGTCGTGAATCCAGCGTTTGAGGCACCAGACCATTGCATCGGGGTGCGCGAGTTGTCGCGCCCGGTTTTCCAAATGATCGTCATCGCTTCCTCATGGGTCCGCCCCTTCGCCCGTTCGAGTTCATACAGGCGAAGAGCGGACACATCACGATAATCACGGATGTCATCGAACTGCACGTTCGTCATACCGATCTCTTGGCCTTGGTAAATGAATGGCGTCCCTTGCATAAAAAAGTAGAGCGCGCCGAGCGCCTTTGCGCTCTCCGCCCAATAATTACGGTCATCCCCCCACGTCGAAACGGAGCGGGGCAAGTCATGGTTTTCCAAAAAGAGGGCGTTCCAGCCGCGGTTTTCTAACCCCTTTTGCCATTTCGTCAACGTCCGCTTCAGCCGACGGACATCGATCGAGCCATCGGTCCGCCGTTGCCATAGCCCTAAATGCTCAAATTGGAAAATCATATTAAAAATGCCGTCCTCTTCGCCCACCCATTGTTCCGCCTCGTCGACAGTCACCCCGTTCGCCTCGCCAACCGTCATAATATCATAACGCGCAAACGTTTGCCCTTTCAACTCTTTTAAATAATCCATAATTCCCGGCTGATTCATATGTCCAGCAAACGACGGAACGTACTTCAGTCCTTTCGGATTCGGCAAATCAGGTAGCCCCGGCTTTTTCTTAATATGAGAAATCGCATCAACGCGGAACCCGTCAATTCCTTTGTCAAGCCACCAGTTGACCATCTCATACAGCGCCTGACGGACTTCGTCGTTTTCCCAGTTCAAGTCGGGCTGCTTCACGTCGAAAATATGCAAATAATATTGTCCCGTCTGCTCATCATATTGCCATGCCGAGCCGCCAAAAATGCTTTCCCAGTTGTTCGGCTCGCGCCCGTCTTTGCCGTCGCGCCAAATATACCAGTCGCGCTTCGGGTTGTCCCGCGAGGAGCGCGATTCAATAAACCACGGATGCTCATCACTCGTATGGTTGATGACCAAATCCAAAATGACTTTCAACCCGCGCCGATGGGCTTGGGCAAGCAATTCATCGAAGTCATCCATCGTTCCAAACTCATCCATAATGGCATAATAATCGCTGATGTCATATCCGTTATCGGCGTTCGGCGACCGGTAAATTGGACAAATCCAAACGATGTCGACTCCAAGCTCCACCAAATAATCCAGCTTTTCGATGATGCCGCGAAGATCGCCGATGCCGTCGCCGTTGGCATCCATAAAGCTGCGCGGATAAATTTGATAGGCGACGCCCTCTTTCCACCATGTTTTTTTCAAGGCTGCCTCCCCCTTTGTGCACACGTTTTCACTATCCACTGTACACTACATGACGGCAATATACAACTCTCTTTTTCAAGACTAGCGAAAAAATGATTGATGAATATTTTTAGGCTGTTGTTTTCAATTGCCGCCCGTAAAACAACAGCCGTTTGCCAGACGATCGACATGCTGGCAAACGGCCGATTCGAACGATAATCAACGTTCATTAGCGGTGCGGCCCGCTTCGTAAATTTTCAAGTTATGATAGACGGTTTCAAGCATCGGGGCGTGGATGTCATACTGTTTCGCCAGCTCCAGCAAATACCCTTGCAAATGATCGGCTTCAATCGGCAGCCCTTTTTCCATATCACGCTGCATCGATGACTTCATCGTCGGGGCGATCTGTTCGAGCTGAACGCGCTGTCGTTCTGCCATCTCCTCAGTGAGCGGCGCGCCGTGCGCTTGCATAATCATTTTGATTTCCCCAAGCAGTCGGCTGATGATGACGCTCCCGTACTCGCCGGAACGAATCGGCCCGATCGGAGCGCGAAACAGCGTCGTCACCCCTGACATAGTGGCAATAAACAAATACTTGTTCCACATGTCCGAAACGATTCGCTCACTTAACCGAAACCGGGCATTGGCGCCGGCAAACAACGATTCCAACGCTTTCACCCGCCCTGTCCGTTCTCCCGACCACTCGCCGAAACGAACTTCATGGGCCGGACTTGTTTGAACGATTTCCCCTTTTTCGTTTAACGTCGTTTCGATGAAACAAAGACCCCCCAACACCTTGTCATCGCCAAATGACTCCCGCAACACATCCATATGGGCCATGCCGTTTAAGAGTGGCAAAATCATCGTTGTCTCACCGACGTACGGTTTAGCATCAGCGATGGCGCCCGCCAAATGATACGCCTTGTTTGAAAACACAACAAGATCGAACGGCTCCGTCCGTTCACCGGCCGCGATCAGTTTCGGCGCGAGCACTGCATCGCCGTGAACGCTGCGGATGACAAGCCCGCGTTCCTCAAGCTCCCGCTTTCTCCGCTCACGGACGAGAAATGTCACATCGACGCCTTTTTCGAGCAGGCGTCCGCCGAAATAGCCGCCAACCGCCCCCGCTCCCACGACAAGAACGCGCATGTTATGTATCCCCCTTTTCCCACATGTTCATAGCCAAGCCTAGGCTGGAATGGACAGCGTTTCGATGCAGACGTTGAAAAAAGGAAGAAGGGGACCCCCCTCCTTCCTTTCCAGCCGCTAGCAGCAACGCGACACTTTGCCGCCCTTGGCATTGTAGCGCGCCTCTTGCGCCTCGCAGAAAAACTCTTTCCGCGACTTGATCGGCTCACCCGGATGATGGGTTTTCATATGCTCGACATATTTTTCATAACTCGGCACGCCGACAAGCAAGTCAAGAAACTGCCGGCGATAGGCCAACACAGTTTGCAGCCATTTAGGCATAATGCTTCGCTCCTTCTCCATCGCGCGGCACGTACGGCGCTTCTTTGAGCGGCACATGTTTGTTTTGCAGCACTTTGATCCAGATGTTCAACGCCGAGATCAACATCGCAATCACAACGAGCATGAAAATCGCACACAATGTCGCATCAATGTAGTCGTTCATAATAATTTGCCGCATTTGCGCCTCATTCGTGGCCGGCGCCAAAATTTTGCCTTGGCTCAAGCTGTCTTGGAACATTTTCGCATGCGACAAGAAACCAATTTTAACGTTTTCATGGAACAGCTTTTGATACCCCGCCGTCAACGTGACGACCAAAAGCCATGTCGTCGGCACGAGCGTCACCCAAACATAAGCCTTTTTGCCCATTTTAAATAGAATGGTCGTCGCAAACAACAAGGCGATGCCCGCCAACATTTGGTTGGCGATGCCAAACAGCGGCCATAGGGTGTTGATGCCCCCAAGCGGATCGACGACGCCTTGGTACAGGAAGTAACCCCACGCCAACACACAAAGGGTCGTGGCGATCAAGTTCGAGGCAAGCGAATCCGTTTTGCCGAGCGGCTTGTAGAACGTGCCCATAATGTCTTGGATCATGAAACGGCCGACACGCGTGCCGGCGTCAATTGTCGTCAAGATGAACAGCGCTTCAAACAAGATGGCGAAGTGATACCAGAATGCCATCAATGCCTTGCCGCCAATGACGCTCGACAAAATGACCGCCATCCCGATGGCCAGCGTCGGCGCCCCGCCGGTGCGCGACAACACCGTTTGTTCACCGACATCTTTCGCCAGCTCCGTCAACATGTCAGGAGTGAGCGTAAACCCCCACGACGATATGACTTTGGCGGCCTGCGCCACATCCGCCCCGATTACCGCCGCCGGGCTGTTGATGGCAAAATACACCCCCGGCGTCAAGACGCAAGCCGCCACCATCGCCATAACCGCGACGAACGACTCCATCAACATCGCACCGTAGCCGATCGTCCGCGCATGGCTTTCAAGCTCAATCATCTTCGGCGTCGTGCCGGATGAAACGAGCGCGTGGAACCCGGACACCGCCCCGCAGGCGATCGTAATGAACAAGAACGGGAACAAGTCGCCGGCAAACACCGGTCCCGTTCCATCAACAAATTTCGTTACAGCCGGCATTTGCAAATCAGGCGTAACGACTAAAATGCCGAGTGCTAGTCCAACAATCGTGCCGATTTTCAAAAATGTGCTCAAATAGTCGCGCGGCGCCAACAGCAGCCACACCGGCAGCGCCGAGGCGACAAAACCGTAAATAATCATCAAGATCGCGATCGTTTCGCCTTTTAACGTAAACATTGCCGAGAGCGTTGGATGCTCCGCAACGTATTGCCCGGCCACGATCGACAAAATCAATAATACAAATCCCCCGAGCGACGCCTCGGCAACACGCCCCGGGCGAATGAAGCGCATGTAAATGCCCATCAAAATCGCAATCGGAATCGTCGCGGCGATCGTAAACATCCCCCACGGGCTTCCGACAAGCGCTTTCACAACAACGAGCGCCAATACGGCCAATAAAATAATCATAATGCCCAAAATGCCAAGCGCTGCGATCAAGCCCGTCACCGGTCCCATTTCTTCCTTGATCATTTCGCCAAGCGACTTCCCATTGCGGCGCATCGACGCAAACAAAATGACAAAGTCTTGCACCGCGCCGCCGAGCACAACGCCAATGATGATCCAAAGCGTCCCGGGCAAGTACCCCATCTGCGCAGCCAAAATCGGTCCGACAAGCGGTCCGGCGCCGGCAATGGCGGCGAAGTGATGCCCGAACAGCACCCATTTGTTCGTCGGGACATAGTCTTTCCCGTCGTTAAACACTTCAGCCGGCGTTTTTCGGTTATCATCAAGACCGAACACTTTGTGGGCGATAAACCGGCTGTAAAAACGATAGGCGACCGCATACGTGCAGACGGCGGCGACGATCAGCCACATGGCGTTGACCGACTCACCGCGGCTTAAAGCCAAAATGGCAAACGCGGCAGCCCCGAGGACGGAAATGAGCCCCCATAACAAGATCGATTTTAGTCCCTTCACACCTGTTCCTCCTTTTCAGCAGAAAGATTCTACACATTACTATTATATTCATTATTCCGAAAAATCGAAAGGCATTTTTCTTCCTTTGGCCCGCCCATTGTTTTCCTCTTATAAGGGGTGCGCTCCTGCTTTATTATTTCGAAAAAGTATAAATTAGGACTTTCGTGCGAAAAATGTAATTGCGCGCCACCCGTTTCCCTTTTTTTGATAGATGTCTCGTTTTTGCTGCTGTCCACTCCATCACATGGTGCAACGGATGAAGCAACCATCATCACCATTATCTTAGCAAAGGGTCGAGAAAGTGAAAACGATCGAGGCATTGTTGTGGAGCATCGCCTTGCCTGGCTTCGGGCAACTGTTGAACAAAAAATATATCAAAGGAATTTTGTTTATTGCGTTGGAATTTGTGATTAATACCCAATCTCACTTCAACGAAGCCATCCATCTCAGCTTTTTGGGACGTACGGATGAGGCGGCCCGCATCATCGACATCGGATGGCTGATGTTTTATCCATGTCTATACTTTTTTGCCATGTGGGATGCGTTTAAAGACGCCGGGGGAGGACGGACACCGTACTCATTTTTGCCGTTTGTCGTCTCCGCCTACTTTGTGACGATCGGCTTGATGTACTCAACGCACGTAACGGTTGGCGGCGTATTTTTCGGACCGATTTGGCTGCCGATGTTATCCGTCATCCCCGGGCTGGTCATTGGTTGGCTATTGCAGTTCCTTTTGTTGAAATGGAAGCAACCGTCTATTTCATAACCGCTCCATCAGAAAAGCCGCCAATCATTCGTTGGCGGCTTTCGGCTGCGGTTCTTTGGCGGCTTTCCTTTTTTTCAGCGTTCCAACTGTAAGGACAGCGGCAACAACAAGCAGCTCAAATCCGTATTTAATCACAGGGTTGGCAAAGTACTCTTTCAAAAACGGCTCGCCGACAATCATTTTTGACGCTGTCCAAGCAAGAACGCCAGCGCCGATCGTGATAATGATCGGGAAGCGTTCAATCCATTTTAAAATGAGCGTGCTGCCCCATACCATGATTGGAACAGAAATGAGCAGCCCAAGGATAACAAGGAGAAAACTTCCATGCGCGGCACCGGCGACCGCCAACACGTTGTCAAGCCCCATCAACGCATCGGCAATAATAATCGTGCGCATCGCTTCCCATAAACTTCCCCCAGCCTCGATATCATCGTGCCCCTTTTCCTCAACGAGCAGCTTGTAAGCGATCCAGACAAGTAAGAGACCGCCAACAAGCAAGAGGCCTGGAATTTTAAGAAGCCATACAACGAAAATCGTTGCTAACGCCCGAACAACAACGGCGCCGGCCGTTCCCCAAATGATGGCCTTTTTTTGCTGATGCTTTGGCAAGTTGCGGGCCGCGAGTCCGATGACAATCGCATTATCCCCCGCCAAGACAAGGTCAATAATGATAATGGACAGCAACGCTGTCCAAAACTCTGGAGAAAAGAAATCCACAGCATTGTCCCCCTTTATAGGTTATATTTTTCTTTTAATGAAACTGGAGCCATCTTAATAACTTGCTGCAAAATAAACATGAAAACGGCCAAATCATCGATAAAACCAAATAACGCGAGAAAATCAGGAATAAGATCAAACGGCAACGCCATATACAGCAGCAATAGCCCAATCGCGAATGCTTTTTTTTGCATCGGCACATCGCGTGAGACGAAAAATTCAAGCAAAAACGGAAGAAAGCGTCGGACGTTTACGATGAAGCGAAGTCGTTTCCACCACTTGCGCACGTCATCTCCCTCCGTATTTATCATCGTTTATCCCATTAAGAATCGAGCCCATCTTCCTTTACGATTAGCTTCCCCCTTTCGTTTCGTAAAAATAAGAAAAGACCTTTGCCATACTTGGTAAAGGTCTTTAAGCAAACAAAGACCTTTACCGCAGCAGGTAAAGGTCTCGCTAACAACGTCACCGTTGCCAACAAAGCCGAGGGCGTACACCCTGAACTGACGACTTTGTTGTTAAAGCTACTCCCCTTTAACAAAAGGATATTTACTTTTTACAATTCCATGATATTCAATGTTTATGCGTGCTGTCAACGCAATTTTTTTCTAACCGCAATAAAAAATCGAACTTTCCATCCCGGACGGAAGAAGGAACGGAACGTCTGCCTTCGAAACCGACTGATAATTTCTTGCTCCTTCCGTTTTTTACTGCGCTGCCGTAAACTTTAAACCGATGATCCCGACGAGAATAAACAACAAAAAGATGATCCGCGGCGCGTTGACGGGTTCGTTTAAAAACATCATGCCAATGACGACCGCTCCAAGCGCTCCAATTCCTGTCCATACCGCGTAGGCGGTGCCGATCGGCAAAGTTTTTGTCGCAATCGATAAAAAGTAAAAGCTGGCGATCATCCCGGCAACGGTCACGGCAGACGGCCACAGGCGGGTGAACCCAGCCGTATATTTCAAGGAAATGGCCCAGACGATTTCGAAGATCCCGGCGACAATTAAGTATATCCACGCCATGTTTCATTCCTCCTTTCAAAAAATAAAAAAGCCGTGAGAAATATCAAAATGATACTCCTCCCGGGCTTTTGTCCCTCCGTGTACGCGAGAATGCCGCGCGTTTTCTCTCGGTCGCAGGCCAGCCGCAAAGCAGCCGCGGAACCCTAGAAAACCTTTTTCTTCCTTTATCCGCTGTTATTGTATCATGTTCGTTGCCAACCGGCAACTGATTTGACTTGCCGCATTATCATCATAGAAGAAAGCAGACGGGACATGCCCACCTGCCTTATACCGGATCGTTATCAACATCGCTGTACGATTCAATCGCTTGATCGAGCGCCCGATAGGCCTCAGCGAAAGCGTTTGTCGCCGATTCATCTCCCGCCTCGGCCAGCTCCATTCGTGCATTGCGTGCGTGAGTCACCGCACGAATGACATCTTCGATCATTTGCCGTTTGTCCCCGGCGCTCGCTTTTAACCGTTCAAGCTCATGAATCGCCCCATCAAGACTCGTCGAGCGCGGTTCGTCAAACGATTGTTCCAGCTGCTCTTTCACACGCTCTAATATTTCTTTCATCATCGCCCATCCTTTCTTTATTCGTTGTCATCCGCTAGTGTGGGCGATTGGCGGCAAACTATGCACTACTAAGACGCTGATGTTTATTCATTTACGTGCACATCTTTCAAACCAGCCCAAAACGCGGCGATGATCGACAGAGCGACGATGATCATCGGCGCATACATGATCAAAAATGTTTGCATCATCCTTTCCCTCCTTCCCATTTTCCTTTAACGTATGCCTTGTTAAACAAGAAAAGGCGCATAAGCAAATAAAGTGACGGAATTAATAACAGGAGGCCGGCAATAAACGCAACGATCAACGCCATAGCCATCGTCTCATTCGTAAACCCGTCATAAATTGTCAAATACGGGTATAACAAATAGGGATAATGTGAAATGCCATAGGCGTAAAAGGCGAACGCATATTGAAACAAAAGCGCAATAAACGCCCAGCCGAACCGCCGTTGCCGCCAAAGCAGCCAAACGGTGACGACAAAAAACAAAAAAGAGACAGCCAGCATCCATGCCACGTTCCATAGGTTGGCGTAATGCTCGGGATTATGGTAGCGAAGCTGATAAATAATGAGCAGCGCTGACAACATCGTCGGCCCGCTCCAAAGAAGAGCGTAGCGGCGCAACAGCGCCCGCGCCCGTTCATCCTTGGCCGCGTCCGCATAATACGTTAAGAAAACGGCAGAAATGTAAAGAACGCTCGTCACACTTAACAGCACAATGCTCCATGACAACGGGCTTGCAAACAGCTTCCCATAATCAAGCGCAACGCCTGAGGCGCCTGCCTCTACAAACCCGCCTTCGGAAATCGTCAACACAATGGACAGCGAGGCCGGAATAAACAACCCCGTCAATCCATAAGCGATTAAATACCAGTTCCGTTCCGTCCCCCCATACGTATGAAACGCGTAGTACGAGCCGCGAATAGCTAACAAAATGATCGAGATGCTCGCCGGGACAAGCAAAATAGAACCATAATAATACGCCGTTTTCGGAAAAAAGCCGACAATGCCGACAAAGAAAAAGACAAGAAAGACGTTCGTCACTTCCCATACAGGGGAAAGATAGCGCTGAATGATGCGGTGCAAAATATGCTGTTTGTTTGCCCAATGGCTATAGGCGCTGAAAAACCCAGCCCCGAAATCAATCGAAGCAACGATAATGTACCCGAACAAAAACAGCCATAACACCGAGATGCCAATGACTTCGAGCGTCATGGCGCCACCTCCCCGTTATTAGCCCGCTCTGCCAGCTCCCGTTCAACCGGGTTGCGGCGGAACATACGGACGAGCACTGTTGCGCTTGCAATTACTAACACCATATACAAAAGGCAAAACAACACAAGCATCGTATCCACATGCGCAGACGATGTCGCTCCTTCCGCCGTTTTCATATAGCCGCGCAAAATCCACGGCTGCCGCCCGACTTCCGCTAAGTACCATCCCGCCTCAATCGCAACCATCGCCAGCGGCCCTCCCGCCACCAGGAGTCCAAAAAACCACTTTTTCGCCGTCCATTTCCAGCGGAAAATCGATCCGAGCCAATACGCGGCTGCGACAACCATTAAAAACACCCCGATCGTGACCATCACATTGAATAAGTAATGAATGTATAGCGGCGGACGCTCATCTTCTGGAATATCATTTAATCCAGTCACAACCGCAGCGGGATGGTTATGGGCTAAAATACTGAGGGCGTATGGAATTTCTAAAGCATATTTCACTTCCCCGTCTTCTCCGAGCGTGCCGAACAGGATCAACGGTGCATGGGAGCCCGTTTCAAAATGCCATTCGGCCGCCGCCAGTTTTTCCGGCTGGTATTGGGCCAAAAATTTACCCGACAAGTCGCCGACAAGCGCGCTCGCCACTGAGAAAATCAACGCTGTTTTCATCGTTAAATGAAGCGCCTTGCGGTGATACACATGGCGGTTTCCCTTCCATAAATGCCAAGCGGCGATCGAAGCGAGCACGAACGCTGACGTCATATACGCCGTTGCCAGCACATGAGCGACTTTCGTCGGCATGGCCGGATTGAACATCGCGGCGATCGGGTCGATGTTGACGAGCTCGCCATTTTTCAGTTCAAAGCCTTGCGGCGTGTTCATAAACGCGTTCACCATTGTAATGAACATGGCCGACGCCGAAGAGCCGATCGCCACCGGGATAAGCAAAAGCAAATGTTTTTTCTGATTTTCAAACCGATCCCATGTATACAAATAAATACCGAGGAAAATCGCTTCAAAAAAGAAGGCGAACGTCTCCATGAACAGCGGCAAGCTGATCACCTGGCCAGCCAGCTGCATAAAGTTCGGCCACAAAAGCGACAGCTGCAAGCCGATCGCTGTTCCTGTCACCACGCCAACCGCTACGGTGATGACAAAACCGCGCGTCCAGCGGCGAGCGAGCAAAATATAATGCATATCACGTTTGCGAATCCCAACCCATTGGGCAATAGCGATCATCAGTGGAATCCCGACGCCGATCGTGGCATAAATGATATGGACCGTCAGTGTCAATCCCGTCAAAATACGGCTAAGCAGCACCGGATCGTAGCCGTTCACGATTCATCCCCCCTTATGAAAACAAGCGGCCAATCAAGGAAAGCAAGACAACAGCCGCAACAGCAAAGCTAACGAACACAAGCGTTTTTTCGTGCCGCTTCCACATATCCATCCCCCCGGATGAGCAAACAGTGATGAAGAATTTGTGACAGCCATCACAAATTATCCACTTTATATTATTTCATAAAATCGGGCACGCTATCCGGCATGATTTCGAATAATTTGTGTCATTTTTCACATATTCATTGTGACAAACAAAAAAAGCAGGATATCCCTGCCCTAATGTTATAAATATTTCCGATGCACCGTCTTCCCATCATACGTAAACAACATCGGCTTTTCCTCGACGACCGTCTCCATATGGACGGGTCGTCCCCACAACTGATAAATATATGGCAACACTTTTTCTAAATATTTCAGATCCAATTCAATTCCCTCGTACCAATGCTTTAAATACAACTCCCCGTTGCGCATATAGTCGCCGTCATTCACCGTAATGTACGGGAATCCGCCGTTAACCCGCATGCTGACGAGCTGATCGCGGATATGCTCCCAATGTTTGTCAACAATTTTGTAATCTTTCCCTTGCTTTTGAAATAAATACATATCTTCACGCATAATCAGCTCTTTCGTCAAATAGTTGCGCAAAAACGAAATGTCGGACTCCAACTCACGCACTTCGAACAGTTTTGCCCGTCCTGATCCTGGTTTAATTCCATATTTTCTCATCTCTTCCGTCGGGTTGTTCCACCGCTCTTCGATGTCTTCAAAAATTTTCAACCCTAAATAGTACGGATTGATGCCAGTGCGCGATGGCTGCACAACGTTGGCGTTCAGCTTGGCAAACTCGATCGCTTCATCGCTCGTCAAATCCATCTCGCGCAAAATGCGCTGATGCCAATACGTCGCCCATCCTTCGTTCATGATTTTCGTCTCGAGCTGCGGCCAAAAATAGAGCATTTCTTCGCGCATCATCGTCAAAATGTCACGCTGCCAATCTTCGAGTTCACGGCTGTATTCTTCAATGAACAACAGCACATCTTTTTCCGGCTGCGGCGGAAACTTGCGTCGTTTTTTCCGCGGCGGTGTTTTTGGCTTGTTCCGCTCATCAAGCGACCAGAGGTCATCATATGGCGACGGTGTTTTTGCCGATTCTTCTTCCTCATACACCTCCGTATCTTCCCATGTCCACGACAGCTTCGGCCGCAACAGCGAGGGGTCGATATGCTCTTGAATGGCCAAGACAGCATCTAAAAATTTTTCCACTTCCAGTTTTCCGTATTGATGTTCATAATGTTTAATGCGCTCAGCCGTCGCCGCCATGCTTTCGACCATATCGCGCTTCGTGTTGCTAAAGCGGACGTTGTTTTTGAAAAAGTCGCTATGCGCCAACACGTGGGCGACGATCAACTTATTTTGAATGAGCGTGTTCGTGTCAAGCAAAAAGGCATAACAAGGATTCGAATTGATGACGAGTTCGTAAATTTTGCTTAATCCTAAGTCGTAATGCAGCTTCATTTTGTAAAACTGCTTACCAAAACTCCAATGGGAAAAACGCGTCGGCATTCCGTAGGCGCCAAACGTGTAAATAATGTCCGCCGGGCAAATTTCATAGCGCATCGGGTAAAAATCCAACCCAAATCCTTCAGCAATTTCCGTAATCTCAGCAATCGCCCGTTCCAGCTCTTTCAGCTCGTCCTGCCGCATCCCAATTTCCCTCCCTTTCCCCTTATCACAATGTATGAGGGAAACGGCGTTTTGATACGTGCAATCGTTTGGCATGAACATGCAGCGCCTCATTTTCATTTGCTGACCGTTGGATTATAATGGTCATACAAAAGAAATCGCAACAAAGCGTGGTGATGATTTGCAACATTATTTGCACTATCTCATCGATCACTTTGGTTATATCGGTATTATGATCGCGCTTATGCTCGGCATTGTTGGACTGCCGATCCCCGACGAGCTGCTGTTGACATATGCCGGCTACCGCGTCTCGACCGGTGCATTTTCGTATCCGCTCACCTTTTTTTCCTGCTCATTCGGGGCAGCCATCGGCATTTCGCTTAGCTATATTCTTGGGTTTACGCTCGGCTTGCCGTTTTTGCATAAATTCGGCCCGAAGCTTCATCTGACAGAAAAACGGCTCGAGCAAACGAAAGCGCTATTCTCGAAGTTCGGCCCGGCGGTATTATTCATTTGCTATTTCATCCCAGGCGTTCGGCATCTCGCCGCCTTTTGGGCCGGCATGAACGCCTACCAGTGGAGAAAGTTTGCCTTGTTCGCCTACAGTGGAGCGATGGTGTGGGTCGCTGTCTTTTTGACGATCGGTGCCTACTTTGAGAGCCGCTGGACGGCCGTCAAGCAGTACATCGATGCCTACCGTCCACTGTTATTTCCTGTGTTTCTCATCGTTTTCGGCTTTGCCCTCTTCTATTGGCACACCCGACAAAAACGAAAAACACCGGATTGAACACCGGTGCTTTTTCTTTTCCTGCCTATACTATACGTTTTCGGTTGAATTGCAGCGATACGTTTCCATCAGCAATCCCATAAACAAACCAAAGCCAAACATCACCATCGAGGCCCCGATGATTCCGAGGCTGACGATCGTTAAGAAAAAGTCCTTGTTGTAAGCGCTTGCGATAAAACTAAGCAAAAAAAGCGCTGTTCCAACAATTAAGCCGACGGACGCCATCCATTTGCACATCCTCGTGATTTCTTGTCCCTCGTGCCGCTTGTTCACTCTCATCATCCCCTTGCTTAAAGGATACTATCCTTGTCACAAAATTGCAACATTTATTTTTCCTTTTTTATCTCCATTTCGGTTATAATTTATATTTTCCCTTATGACACAACATTTACAGGGCAACAAAACGTCTTAGCGTCATACACTAACAATGACTCCTTCTCGATAAAGGAGGCATGCCGCTTGAACACCGTCGACTACGATAAGGCGCTCTATTATACACATCGCTCCGAGTGGGACAATTTGCTCATTTTAATGGTGCGCACGCCTGATGACATGCTGTCGAAAAAAATTGAAAAGTTTCTCCACGCCTATAATTTCGAACACGACTATTCCGTCATTCAGGAGAGGCTCTCGGCCTTGTTGCGCTACATCGACCACGCGCTTGAAGTGAGCGAACAAAAAATGGGAGTCGAGCAGTACGCCTATTTTTACTCGTAAATCAAGCGGGGAATTGGTTTGCTCCAATTCCCCGCCGTTGTTTGTCCGCTGGTTATTGAGCGTAAGAAGGCGAAACGGTGCGCAACACGTCGTGCACTCGTTGCATGACAGCATCAGTAAGGTTAGCCAGCTTCTCTTCGCTGTCTTGCAGTGATGTTCCTTTAACGCCAAAATACGCTTTCATTTTCGGCTCCGTCCCCGACGGACGCAAGCAAAACCACGAGCCATCCTCCAATACGTATTTCAACACGTTCGAAGCAGGGAGCGTGATCGCCGTTTTCTCCCCGGTTACTGTGTTCGTCCGCTCCTTCGTTTTGTAATCCTCGATCACCGTCACCTTTTTCCCCCCGGCCTCCACCGGCGGTTGCTGACGGAATAAAGCTAAAATGGCGGCGATCGTTTCCGCTCCTTCTTTGCCCTTTAATGTGAGCGATCGTTGCCCTTCACGGTAGTACCCGTACTTAGCAAACAACTGAAGAAGCGCTTCATACAGCGACAGCCCTTGCTGTTTGTAAAACGCGCACACTTCCGCCGCAAGGACAGCCGCTTGTACCGCGTCCTTGTCGCGGGCAAAATCCCCGATCAAATACCCGTAGCTTTCCTCATAGCCGAACTGGAACGTATACTGCCCTGTCTGTTCGTATTCCTTGATTTTTTCACCGATGAATTTAAACCCGGTCAGCGTATCGATCGTCTCCAAGCCGAACGAGGCGGCAATCGCCCGCCCGAACTCGGACGTGACGATCGTTTTTAAAACGACGCCATTTGGCGGAAGCAGGCCTTTTTCCTTCCGCTGCGACAATAAATAATGAAGCAGCAGCCCGCCCGTTTGGTTGCCGGTTAAGACGATGTACTCCCCTTGCTCATTTTTTACAGCAATGCCGAGCCGGTCTGCGTCCGGGTCAGTGGCGATGAGCAAATCAGCATTGACTTGCTTGCCGAGTTCAATCGCCAAAGCGAAGGCTGCGTGCTCTTCCGGATTCGGTGAAGCGACGGTTGAAAAATTCGGATCCGGCTGTTCTTGCTCCTTGACGACAAAGACGTTTTGGTAACCAAGTTCAGCCAGCGCACGGCGCACCGGCTTGTTCGACGTGCCGTGGAGCGGCGTGAACACGATGTTCATATCCGTTTCCTTAGCCAGTTCCGGATGAAGCGAAATCGTTTTGACAGCGTCTATGTACGCATCGTCGATTTCTTTTCCGATGATACGAATCAGCCCTTTTTGCTTTAACGTTTCCTCATCCTCGACACGAACGGCGAGCTCATTGTCGACCTCATTAACGTAGCGGATCACCTCATCTGCAGTGTCCGGAGGCAGCTGCCCGCCATCTTCACCATATACTTTGTAACCGTTATATTCCGGCGGGTTGTGGCTGGCGGTAATCACAATGCCGGAAAACGCCCGCAGATGGCGAACGGCAAACGACAGCTCCGGCGTCGGCCGCAATTCATCAAACACATATGTTTGAATGCCGTTTGTAGCCAATGTTTTCGCCGCTTCCATAGCGAATTCCGGCGATTTATGCCGCGAGTCGTAGGCGATGACGACACCGCGCTGTTTCGCCTCATCGCCAAAGGATTGTATGTATCGTGCCAAGCCTTCCGATGCTTTGCGGACCGTATAAATGTTCATTCGGTTCGTCCCCGGCCCGATTTCACCGCGCATACCGCCGGTTCCAAATTCCAAATTTTTGTAAAAAAAATCTTCGAGCCACCGCTCGTCGTCGCGGTGCTGCTCCAAGATGTTTCTCAGTTCCGGATCTAGCTGCGGCTCACGAAGCCATTGTTCATATTTTTGTCTCCACTCCATCCATTTTACCCCCAATCTTTCTTTCTCCTGTTTATGTATTCGTTCCCATCATACAATATACCTGCTAAAAGAAAAAGGATGTCCTGGAAAATAAGGACATCCTTTTTCTTCCATTATCCTTGCGGCTGCGACGGTTCAGAAATGTTTGTTAACGCTTGTTCCGCCGCTTCATTCGATGCGCTGTTTGTCGCGATATCCCCTAAAGCGACGATGCCTTGAAGCTGGTTGTTCTCTACAATCGGCAAACGGCGAATTTGATGCTGCGCCATGACGTTAGCCGCATCTTGGACGCTCATGTTCGGCGTGCCAGTGACGACTTGGTTGGTCATGACGTCCGACACTTTTACGGTCGCCGGGTTTTTCCCTTGGGATGAAACGCGCAGCGTAATGTCGCGGTCTGTAATCATCCCTTTGACTTGCCCGTTTTCCACAACCGGGAGCGCGCCAATATTTTTTTGGCTCATGATTTGCGCTGCTTCTTGCACCGTTTGGTTCGGCGAAATGGTCGCGACGTTTTTCGTCATAATGTCCTGCACTTTGTTTCCGCTGTTATTGGTCAATGTGATCCTCCCCTTTCACCGATTAGTATGGCTCGTTTGTCGGGCGATATAGATAGAAAATATCCCCTTTTCCGGTCGCGAATGGACGTGCCATTTTTCTTCCCTTATAATGGAGTTAAGCTCTTTCAATGAAATGGCCGTCAGGAATACAATCCTGAAAAAGGGTTCATCACCAAAAGATGTACTTGCACCTGTCATGAAAGTATGTTAGCTGTTTCCAGCCGAACCCGCAGTGCAAAACGCTGGATATTTCGGTATCCGTATCCCCGACGTTTCATCAGCTTGATCTTGTTATTCGTTCCCTCCATCTTCCCATTCGAATAATGGGATAAAATGCACGATATCATTTCGTCTGTTCGTTTGACGAGTGATTTTGCGATGGCACGAACAACGGAACAAGGACAAAACAAATACCGATGAATCCAAGCCTTCAAGCGTCGTTTCGCCTGTTGCTCATCTTTGCTTTTGAACACATAGCGAACATGTTGGAGCGATTGGTAAACAGACTTTAAGTAATCGCTTTCATTACACCATTCTCGTATGATTTGACGTTCTTCCTCCGTCAATTTCTCTGGGCATTGGCTCAATAAACGGCAAACGTAACGAACATTTCCGTGTTTCTTGCCTCCTTTGCCCAAATATTTGCGACAACGTTCTAAAGCATCGGTAAACAGCTGAATGACATGGAAATAGTCGACGACATGTGTCGCCTCTGGGCAAACCCGTTGAATCGCTTTTTTCATCGCTGGAGCCAAGTCACTCACGACATACTGAACGGAACGAGACACATGAGCCAATGCACGCCCAATGGCTTCCTCGTTCTTTCCTGCTTCCATGGCATACACTTCTCCCGTTTCGGCATCCATGATCGCCACTCCATAGTCGTGCCCTTTTCGAAAAGCAAACTCATCGACACAAACCGCCTTTGGTTGGACGTCATTCGATAGGAAGGAAGGGGCATGGGTATAAAACCATCGTTCAACGGTCGTGTAAGGAAGCTTGAGCATACGAGCCACCGCCTGAATGGATGTTCCGATGCAAGATTGCGCGACCCATCGCTGAAAAGCATCCGTCGCCACACTTCGAGGAGAGATGGCTGGATACGACGTGCTGAACGTCACGCCACACGTGCTACAACGTCTGCGCTCGACAGGAAGTTCGATCCAAAAAATTCCGATTCGCTGAGCATAGCCATGCATCCATTGCTTCTTTTTGTCTGTCATTTTGATCGTGCGCTTCAAGCAGACAGGACATAACGGGCATTGTTCGGGTAGAGAAAGTTCGAAAATCCAACGTTCCCCTTCTTTTCGCACCTTTTGAATCAAAACATCTGGTAAATCGATGAGTTCTTTGATAAACTGAGAGTACATGCGAATTTCCCTCCATGGTTTGGTTTGGTCACCTTTACCATACAGGAAAATTCGCATTTTTTGTACCCTCTATGCACACCTACCTTAAATGATCAAGTACAACTTGTGGTGAAGAGCCTGAAAAAGCCTATTTTCCCGCTAATTTCCTGGTTGAGATGGCATAGCACTCCATAAGAAAGAAGGTGAATAGGTGGGGAAAGAAAATTTGCTTTTGGCCGCTTGGTTGACAGCGCTTGTTGCCACCCTTGGAAGTTTATACTTTTCCGAAGTGCTCCATTTTATTCCTTGTGACTTATGCTGGTTTCAACGCATTTTTATGTATCCGCAAGTCATCATTTTAGGGATCGCCATCGCCCGTAAAGATTTTGCAGCTGCTCGTTACAGCTTGGCGCTATCACTTGTCGGCGGCATGATTTCCTTATATCACTATGCCCTGCAAAAGATCCCGTTTTTCCAAGATTACGCCATCAGCTGCGGCCGCGTCCCATGTACAGGGCAATACATTAACTGGCTTGGCTTTATTACCATTCCATTTTTGGCGTTGACAGCCTTTACCATGATTATTTTCTTAAGCCTTGCTGTCATGCGCCGGCAACAGGAGGAGAGCGAACGTTGAAAAAACTGCTCATATTTGGCAGCATCATTGTCGCTTTATTTGCCGCTATTGCTTTTGTCACGTTGTATGAACAAAAAGAAGCAGCTAAACATAACCCTTATCAGAAAAATGAGCTGCATCCGGCCACCATCGATCAACTTGATGACCCGAATTACCAAAACATTATTTTGCCTGATGAGTTAAACCAACAGTTAGCCGATGGAAAATCACTTACCGTCTATTTTTACAGCCCGACATGCCCGCATTGTCGGCAGACAACGCCCATTGTCGTGCCGTTAACGAAACAGCTTGGCATCGATTTAAAACTGTTCAACTTGCTTGAATTTGAAGATGGGTGGGATGCATACCATATCGAAGCCACACCGACGATCGTTCATTACGAAAACGGAAAAGAGACGAAACGCATGGAAGGGTATCACGATGAACAAACGTTCCGCCAATGGTTTGCTTCATTGTCAGAACAAAAAAAATAAGGAGCTGCACCGGATGGCGGCTAGCTCCTTTTTTCTTACATCACCCACTGGCTCGTTGCAGGGAAATAGATGCTGCACGGCAACGCACGCTTACGGGTAAACTGCCTCGCCTCAAATGGAAAAGCGATGCCATGGCGAGCCAAAATCTTTTGATTGCGCGCAAACAACCATTCGTATTGTTCGCATTCCCCTTGTTCCCCAATATGTTCGATGACCGTGATCAACGACTGCAACGCTGAGATGATTTGGAACGCCTCCTTCATTGTTCCGTTATATGTAACATGCTCATGGTCCAACGAAAGAATGCCAAGTTCCTCAAATTGGTGAATTTGTTCATCATCGAAATAGTATGGGAAAATATCAGTGTAGAAATAATTTAACAAATAATGCATGTAATTTTCTTGCTCCGGAGTCACCGCGTACATAATTTTCAATGTTCATACCACCTTTTCTTGCCGCAATGCTTGCGTTCTCCATCGCGAAAACGATACTATGAGTGTATCATATTCAATGCACTTATAGGGGTAGAAAGTGTTTCCACGACTACAGAGAACTGGGAGGTGCAACAACGTTTGTGGACAAGAAAAGGCGATTGGCTTGAATGCATCATCCCCGCCCTATGGAGTGGGCTGACCATTGAGCAGCTGCTGAAAGAAGTATGGGCCGCGTCCAAAAAACTCGCCCACCGGTGGCGAATGGAACAGGGAGTCAAACTGAACGGCCAAGCCGTCTCCTGGCAGACGGCGCTTCGCGAACAAGACCGCCTTCAGTTTTACGCATATGAACCGGAGCCGTCACCAATCATTCCGGAATACCGGGAGCTTTCCGTCTTATGGGAAGACGATCATTTGCTCATCTTGAATAAAGAAGCCGGCATCGATATCCACCCGTCTGAGCCGGAGCAGACGGGCACGCTCGCCAATGCGGTCGCCTTTTATTTGCAGGCGCAGGCGATTTTGACCAAGATCCGCCATATTCACCGGCTCGACCGTGATACGTCAGGGGCGATTTTATTTGCCAAACACCCGCTCGCCGGGGCGACACTCGACCGAATGCTTGCCCGCCGTACCGTGAAACGAACGTACATCGCCCTCGTCCACGGCCGCCTGTCGCCGAAAGTCGGAACGATTTCCGCACCGATCGGCCGCGACCGCCATCATCCGACGCGCCGCCGCGTCTCGCGAACCGGGGCGAGAGCAGTGACGCACTATCGCGTGCTCCAAACGTTCCCCGCTGCGTCGCTTGTCGAGCTTACCCTTGACACCGGACGGACGCACCAAATTCGCGTCCATTTGGCCCATCTCGGCCATCCGCTCGTCGGCGACACGCTTTACGGCGGCCAGCCGATATTTCATCGTCATGCGCTGCATGCCGCTAAACTAACGTTCCGCCACCCGTTTACAAATGAGGAAGTCGTCTGCCTCGCACCGACGGACGACTTTCCCGTTCCCCTTCCATCCGTTTACAGCCAAGAACACTGCTAACGTTTCGCGGCACGCCAAAGCAGGCGCCCCCAAGGCAGACGCAAAAAAGGCAGACGTTTCCCCGTCTGCCTTACAAACGCAGCTGCTCTTCTTCAACGTCCGCCGTTTCGCTTTCTTCCTCTCGATCCGGTTCTTTTTTCACCACCTCGAGCGTCTTGACGTGATGACCATCCATCTCTTTGACCGTAAAAAGATAGTTGTCGATTTCCACAGTATCGCCTGTTTTGATGTCATAATGCTTCGTCAACACCCAACCGCCGATTGTATCGACATCGTCATCATCGATTTCAAGCCCTAACAAATCGTTCACTTCGCTAATGAGCACCTTGCCATCCAAAATGAACCGATCGCCAATGTTTTGGATAAGCGGCGTTTCATCGATATCGAACTCATCCTGGATTTCACCGACAATTTCTTCCAAAATATCCTCAACTGTTACCAATCCGGATGTGCCGCCGTACTCGTCGACTAAAATCGCCATATGGATGCGTTCTTTTTGCATTTTGACCAACAAATCGTGAATGGCGATCGATTCAATCACTTGAATAATCGGGCGGATATAGTCTTTGATCTGTTTATCATGGGACGGGTTGGCGATGAAATCCGTAAACACTTCCTTCACGTTAATGAGCCCGAGCACATGGTCCTTATCGCCATCAATGACCGGGTAGCGCGTATACTTTTCCTCCTGGATGATCTCCAGGTTTTCCTTCACGCTTTTGTTAATATCGAGCGCGACAATTTCTTTGCGCGGCACCATAATTTCCTTCGCTATGCGATCGTCAAAGCGGAAAATGTTGTTGACATAGCGATACTCGGATTGATTGATCTCCCCGCTTTTATAGCTTTCCGATAAAATTAGGCGCAACTCTTCCTCGGAATGGGCAATTTCGTGCTCCGCCACCGGCCTGAGGCCAAACAGGCGCGTCACTAATCGGGCTGTGTTATTTAACGACCAAATCACGGGGTACATGATTCTGTAAAACCAAATGAGCGGCTTGGCTGTCCACAGCGTAATCGCTTCTGCTTTATGAATAGCAAATGTTTTCGGCGCCAATTCGCCGACAACAACATGCAAAAACGTGATGAGCGAAAATGAAATAATAAACGCTAAAAAGTGGGAGACGGATTCCGATAAATGGAAACGTTCAAACAGCGGCAGCAACATCCGCGCCACCGTCGGCTCCCCCAACCAGCCAAGGCCAAGCGAAGTGAGGGTAATGCCAAGCTGGTTCGCCGATAAATAGCCATCCAAGTTCGAAATCACTTTTTTCGCCGCGATCGCCCGTTTATTGCCTTCATTGATAAGTTGGTCGATGCGCGTGCTGCGCACCTTGACGATCGCAAATTCCGAAGCGACGAAAAAGGCGGTGCAGGCAATAAGCAGCGCCACTAACAGCAAACTGGCTATGTCCAATTCATCTCCGAGCGCGGATGAAGCGCCCAGGTACACCTCCTGCGTGCAAAAGTTTCGCCATGCCGCCAACGGCGGACAGCCTAAGGCGGCACAACGCATTACGACTCTTCGTTATTGTTCCCTTGGGTAAAGATGAGCACATACTTCAACAGCTCAAATACGGCGATCAATGTCGCGGCCACATACGTCAACGCCGCTGCGCCGAGCACTTTGTTCACGCCGCGAACTTCATCCGGAGCGATAATTCCTTCCGCCAAGATAAACCGTTTCGCCCGGGCGCTCGCATTAAACTCGACCGGCAGCGTGATGACTTGAAACGCCACCGCCAGTGAGAAGAACAAAATGCCGAGACCGATCAATGAAAATTGATGGAGCAAAAACCCAACGAGCAGTAAAAACGGAGCCACGCCGGAAGCCAAATTCACAACCGGGAACATCCGGTGGCGAAGAACGAGCGCCGCATACCCTTGCTGATGCTGAACCGCATGACCGACCTCATGGGCGGCAACGGAAATGGAAGCGATCGAACGCCCGTAAAAGACAGGTTCCGACAAACGAACAGTGCGGGAAATTGGATCGTAATGGTCGGACAATCGTCCCGGAACGACCTCAACCGGCACGTGATGCAAGCCGTGGCGGTCCAAAATCATGCGCGCCACTTCCGCCCCCGTCAACCCCGATGAGGCTGGAACTTCAGACCAGGCATTGAAATTCCTTGATACCTTCCATTGCGCCCAAAGCGATATGAAGAAGGCGATAAAAATGAAAATATCCATCGGATGGAATAGCATCTCAGCACCCTCCGTTTTTCCAATTGTGTATACTATTATTTATTGTACTTGTTCATCATTTCATACGTCAAATATGTCACCTTGGTTTCATTTCTCTTATAGAAAAAACAGCGCCGACGACGGGCGCTGTTTGGCCGATCCTGTTTATCAAAAGTTGAAGTTGTCTGGATCGGCGCCAATCCGTTTATTCAAGTTTAACGCATCAATTTGCTTCATTTCCTCGGCTGTCAACGAAAAATCGAAAAGGTTGGCATTTTCTTTAATACGCGCCGGCGTCACCGATTTCGGGATCGTCACGACGCCGTGCTGCAAATCCCAACGCAACACGACTTGCGCTGGCGTTTTCCCGTATTTTTTGCCAATTTCAACGATTGTCGGTTCGGTTAAAATTTCCCCGCGCATAAGCGGCGACCATGCCTCAAGCTGGATGCCGTTTTCCCGGCAAAACGCCTGCAGCTCTTTTTGCGTTAAGCGCGGATGGTACTCGACTTGGTTGACCATCGGCTTAATTTCGCAGTCAGCCAGCACATCTTGCAAATGGTGAATTTGGAAGTTGCTGACGCCAATTGCACGCACATACCCGTCTTTATATAGCTTTTCAAGCGCCTTGTACGTCTCTTTATATTTCCCTT
The DNA here is from genome assembly GCF_001618685.1 of Geobacillus subterraneus. GTDB lineage: Bacteria > Bacillota > Bacilli > Bacillales > Anoxybacillaceae > Geobacillus > Geobacillus subterraneus. The sequence continues at coordinate 2,682,753 of NZ_CP014342.1, forward strand.
TCACCGGCCAATGGACTAAGTACAAGTCAACGTAGTCAAAGCCGAGCTTTTTCAAGCTTGTATCAAACGCTTTCAGCGTCGTTTCGTATCCTTGGTCGGTGTTCCATACTTTCGTCGTCACAAATACTTGCTCGCGCGGAATGCCAGATTCCCGGATCGCTTGCCCGACCCCTTCTTCGTTTTCGTAAAAAGCGGCTGTATCGACATGGCGGTAGCCGATCTCGAGCGCGGTGCGCACCGCGCTTCTTACTTCCTCCCCTTCTTTGACTTTATAAACGCCAAGGCCGACCCACGGCATTTGCACACCGTTATGTAATACAGCGCAGTCTTGCAAACTGTTCACTCTTCTTCCCCCTCCAACATCGGTATAGCTTTATTATGGAAAAACGGCCAGGAAAAAGCAAAATATATGCACAAAAAGCGAGGGAACCATTCCCTCTCCTGACCATGGCATCCTTTTTTCAATCACTCAGCGATTTTGGTCATTGATCATTTCCCTTCTTTTTTCATCATCCTCCACCTGTATTTCAAAAGAAATCTACTCGTCATTTTCAACTTAGAGAACAATGAAAGGCAAAAAAAGCGACAAGCGGCTTAAACCGCTATTTCTCCTATTGCACAATAAATGCCATTTACAAACGGTTAAAAATTTTATCAACACTTAACAATTATTTACATTCAATTTATTAACATTTCCCTTTTCCCCCCGTAGAATCATAATTGTGAATTGATTAAAAACGATGGAAGGGATGGTCAGTGATGGATCGCCGTTTATTCTTGAAATATGTAGGAAGCAGTACGGCAGCATTAGTCGCCGCGTCATCCGGCATAGACACATTAACAAGTAAGGCAAGCGCCATGACGGCAAACCATTTAATGAACGGTCAACCGTCAGGAAACGGCAAACCGCTTACGGCACCTTTCAAACCGATCAGCCGCACATGGGAAAACGATTTAGTTCTGCCGAAAGGCTATCGATACAACATTATCGCTTCATATGGGGATATCATTAACTCGAAGGGCGAAAGGTTCGGCGACTCGGCGGATCTTACGGTCTACTTTCCGATCGACAGCCTCGAAGGCGGCAACAACTCCGAAGAAGGACTCATCTGGGTTAACCATGAATTCCCTGAGCCAGAAAACTACATGAAAATACTAGGAATTGACCCGAGTACATTTAACAAGGCGAATCTTTCAAGCTACCCTGAATTGTTAAAAATGGAAAAAGAGGCAGTTGGCGGCTCAGTCATTCACGTAAAAAAAGAAAAAGGCGAATGGCGGTTAGTAAAAAATGACCAATATAACCGACGGATCGATGCGAACACTCCCATTCGATTAACCGGCCCTGCAAGCGGAAGCAAGGCGGTCAAAGGCGCGACAACGGTGACAGGAACGCTCGGAAACTGCAGCGGCGGAAGAACGCTTTGGAATACCGTTCTTTCTTGTGAGGAGAATACATATTACGGCGATGACTACGGATGGCCTGATTTTATTGATGAGCATTATGGCTGGGTGGTGGAAGTCGATCCATTTAACCCGAATGCGCCGATACGGAAGCATACCCCACTGGGACGCTTCGCTCACGAAAATACGGCAATGGGATTAACGAAAGACGGCAGGGTGGTCGTTTATATGGGAGATGACAAAGCCGATGCCTTCTTCTACAAGTTTGTCAGCCAAAAGAAATTCAACCCGAATAACCGCGAGGCCAACTTCGATATTTTAGAAAGCGGAACATTATACGTCGCTGATCTCGGAAAACAAAAATGGATCGCGCTCGATTACGAGACGAATAAAGATTTGCAAAACTATGAAAAAAACGGCAAAAAGTTTTTCACTAGCCAGGCGGATGTGCTGACCTACGCGCGGGAAGCAGGCGCTGCTGTTAAGGCAACACCGCTCGACCGTCCGGAAGATGTCGAAATCCATCCGTATGACGGCAGCGTATTTTTATCTTTAACAAACAATTCGAAGCACGGAAACTTCCATGGCCAAATCATCCGTTTGATCCCTGCGGAAGGTGACCACGGAAGCGAAAGATTCACGTTTGAAGTTTTCATCGCTGGCGGACGCCAAAGCGGCATTACGTGCCCTGACAACCTTCACTTTGACAGCAAAGGGAACCTTTGGGTTGTTGAAGATTTTTATGCGACAGAAGATAACGTGTATGCCGCGTATAAAAACTGCGGGGTGTTCATGATTCCGACCGACGGCAAACAGTACGGGGAGCCGTTCCAGTTTGCGTCCGGTCCGAGAGGGTGCGAAGTCACCGGTCCATGGTTCACTCCCGATGAACGCACGTTATTTTTAGATGTACAGCATCCGGAAACGTGGAATCCTTATCCCGGCCAACGTTTCGGCCGTTCCTGCCTCGTAGCCGTGCAGGGCGGACATTTCAATAAATAAGTGAAATAAATGCACAATGCAACATATGGAAACGGGCTAGCCCGTTTCCATACAAAATAATACATACAAACAGGAGGACGTTGCCATGCTGCAAAATATAGGTATCCCTGGTTTAATCCTCATTCTTGTCATTGCCTTGATCATTTTCGGTCCATCAAAACTGCCCGAAATCGGGCGCGCCTTTGGCACAACGCTGAGAGAATTCAAAAAGTCAGCGCGGGAATTGGTTTCAGATGACGAGTCAAACAAAGAGAGGTTAAATCATAAAGTGGAAAAGACAAGTTAGTTTCCTTGCGAAAGACATCTGTAATTCGTGTTTCATCCTTTGTTGATATAAAGAGGGGAGACGATGAAAAACCAAGAAATGAACTTGATCGGTCATTTGAATGAACTGCGCAAACGCCTCATCATTACACTTGGCGCTTTTACTATTTTGTTAATTGGATCGCTCATTTACGCACCGGCTATGTATCGATGGCTCGTTCAGGACTTGCCACTGAAGCTGGCCGTTCTCGGCCCAAGCGACATTTTGTGGGTCTATTTCGTCTTAGCCGGCGTGATCGCCATTGCCGGGACAATACCAATTGCCGCCCATCAAGCGTGGCTGTTCGTTCGCCCGGCATTGCACGAGCATGAGCAAAGACTGGCATTAGCTTACATTCCGGCTCTTTTCATTCTGTTTGTATTAGGAATATGCTTCGGTTACTTTATCATTTTCCCGTTTGTTTTTCACTTTCTTCTCTCCCTGTCAGGCGAGATGTTTACAACGCTCTTTACGGCGGAACGATACTTTCGGTTTGTCATTCATATGACGGTTCCGTTCGGATTTTTATTCGAACTTCCGGTCATCATCATGTTCTTGACGAGTCTTGGGGTGTTAAATCCGTACCGGCTGCAGCGAATGAGAAAATACGCTTACTTTGTTTTAATTTTAGTTGCAGTGTTTATCACTCCTCCAGATTTGCTTTCAGATATTCTTGTCATCATCCCCCTGCTGTTTCTATATGAGTGCAGTGTTTTACTGTCCAAAATCGTTTATCGCCGGAAATGCAAAGCGAACGAAGAATGGCTAAAAAACGAGATCCGCTCCATCCCTTGAAAAATAAAAAAGACTGCTCCAAAGGCCAACCGCTGCGGCCTTTTGGAGCAGCCCCTTGTTTCTTACTTCGCGATTTTCATATTCCCTTCCGCTAGTTGTTGTTCGGCAGAAGGATGAAACTCATTTTCCATTTTCGAAACGACAACCGTAGCTACTGCGTTGCCGATAATGTTTGTAATCGCCCGCGCCTCAGACATAAAACGGTCGACCCCAAGCAACAAGGCGATGCCTTCGACCGGAATCATCGGAAACGCCGCCAACGTTGCGGCCAGCGTAATAAACCCAGAACCGGTGACCCCCGCCGCCCCTTTCGAGGTGAGCATTAACACTCCGAGCAATGTCAACTCTTGCCAAATACTTAAATCAATGCCGTATGCTTGAGCGATGAAAATGGCCGCCATCGATAAATAAATCGATGTGCCGTCCAAGTTAAACGAGTACCCGGTCGGAACGACAAGGCCAACGACCGACTTCGAGCAGCCGTATTTTTCAAGCCGCTCCATCAGACGCGGCAGAGCTGATTCAGACGAGGACGTACCAAGAACGAGCAACAGTTCCTCTTTAATATAGGCGAGAAACTTAAAGATGTTAAATCCGTAAAACTTGGCAATTCCGCCAAGCACGACGAAAATAAAGAGCGCCATCGTAATGTATACCGATCCCATCAGCTTGCCGAGCGACACGAGCGAGCCGAGACCGAATGTGCCGATCGTATACGCCATCGCGCCAAATGCGGCAATTGGCGACACTTTCATGACCATATTGACTACGCTAAAGAATAGTTCTGCAATCCGTTCGAACAAAGAAAGCACTGGTTTGGCTTTTTCCCCTAAACCGGCTGCCGCCACGCCAAACAGGACGGCGAAGAAGAGCACCGGAAGCAATTCTCCACTGGCCATCGCTGCGACGACGTTATCCGGGATAATACTGAGCACGAAATCGACAAAACCGTGGCTCGTCTCTTCCGCCTGCTTCGTATATTGCGAAATGTCTCCACCTTTGACCGCATCGGTATTGAAACCAACACCCGGTTTGACGAAGTTAACAACGACAATCCCAATCGCTAAAGCAAATGTCGTGACGATCTCGAAATAAAGGAGCGCCTTGCCGCCGATGCGGCCGACCTTTTTCAAGTCGCCCATGTTGCCGATCCCGATCACAACGGTAAAGAAAATAATCGGCGCGATCACCATTTTGATTAACTTAATAAACCCATCGGCTAACACTTTTAACTTAGCGCCGAATTCCGGGAATAAAAACCCGACGATAATCCCTAAAAGAATACCGATAATGACTTGCACGGTTAAATTTTTAAATTTCCCCCGCATTTCTCCCACTCCTTTCATCTCCTTGACAACGCTTTCAGCACTATCATAAAGAAAAATCGATCAAATAAAAATATTATGGTGATAATGGTCGTTTTGGTCTTTTTGTTCTCAAACGTTTACAAAGGCTGCGTCTATCGCCAGAAAAGAGAGGGTGTCCGAAAAGGATCAGGACACCCTCTTTCGCCGCTATATATACGTACTGACTGTTTGTGCTAAACTATATGTTGTTCCGATCTTAAAGGCAGACGACCTTTTGGGTCAGCCTCCTATTCATCGGATTTCTTGATTTCATTCAAAAGTCTAGAACCGAACCGTCTCGTAAATTCCTGATACAGCGGGGCCAATTTCCGTTCCCATCTCCGCTTTTCTGTTTCCGACAGCAAATAAAGATGGACATCCTCACGCCGCTTCAGCTGCTGCAATTCCCGCTCATTTTGCGCCTTTGACTGGCGCAAATTCCATCTTGTCGCCTCGTCCATCGCTTCAGCTATGTTTTGCTGGATCTCTTTCGGCAAACTGTTCCAAAACGACTGGTTCATCATGACTGCATAGCCAAGATAGCCGTGGTTGCTGATTGTAATATACGGCTGAAACTTGTAAAACCCTTTCGAATAAATGTTAGAAATCGTATTTTCCTGGCCGTCAAACTCATGCCGTTCAAGCGCCCGGTATACACGGTCAAATGAGACAGCAACCGGTTCGCCGCCAAGCAGGCGAAACTGCTTGTCGATCACCTCGCTCGGCATAATGCGAAAACGCAACCCACGGAAATCATCAGGCTCGACAAGCGGACGCGTTGTGCCCATCATTTGCTTAAATCCATTGCTCCAAAGCGCCAGCCCTTTGATTCCTTTTTCTTCAAGCATTCCGAGCAGTTCGGCTCCCACTTTTCCGGTGAACACACGGCGCACATCGTTGTCATCGTGAAACAAAAACGGCAAATCGAGCACCTGCCACTCCGGGATGAGTTCTGTCACCTTCGAAAACGACGGGGCGATCATTTGTACATCGCCGCGCAACAGCGCATCAAGCTCCTCTCCATCCGAATAAAGCGAGCCGTTCGCAAACACTTCGACTTTAACGCGGCCGTTTGTCTTTTGTTCGACAAGTTCGGCAAACTTTTGCGCTGCCAGCCCTTTCGGTGTATTTTCCGCAACGACATGGCTAAAGTAAATGATAATTTGTTTTTGCAGCCCCCTTTGTTCATCATCGTATACAATCCGCTCTTGATCAGCTTGGCGGCTGCCGGTCCATGCGGCAAGACCGACACCGATGACAAGAAGGAGCACCCACCATTTCCACTTTCTCCCCATTATTCACCCCATGTTCATCCTTTGTTTTCTTCCTTTTTATCATATCACTAGAATCATGTTAGAATGAATAATAATGAATTTTCCGCATAGTAAAGAGGAGTTCATCGATGAATCGACTGCCGATCCGTTGGAAAATCACGATTTTAATTTTTGTCATCGTCAGCTTTTCGATGCTGCTGAGCGGCGTATTTATCATTAGCGACTTTTTCCATACGAAGGAAGAAGAATTAAGCCAACGCGCCTTGTTGACAGCGCGCACCGTATCCGAACTGCCGGAAGTTAAGCAGCACATTGTCGGGTCAAAGCAAAGCCGAGCGCTCGTGAACCCGATCGTCGAACGGGTGCGTGTCATCCATAGCGCCGATTATATTGTTGTGCTCGACATGAACAAAATTCGCCTCTCCCATCCGCTTCCAGCGATGATTGGTACCGTCTCCCGCGGGGCTGATGAAGGGCCGGCATTCGCGGAACATACGTATACATCGAAAGCGCGCGGAGAAATCGGGACAGTGGTTCGCGCCTTCGTCCCCATCATGAATCGCGATCATGAACAAATTGGCGTTACCATCGCCGCTTACCGACTGCCGACGTTTTGGGAAGCGATTGATACGTTAAAAGAAGAAATCGCCATGGCGGTCGTTTTGTCGCTAGCCGCCGGCGGAAGCGGAGCTTGGCTGCTCGCCTCTCATATTAAGCGGCAAATGTTTGAGCTTGAACCGCATGAAATCGCCAAACTGCTTGTGGAGCGGACAGAGGCGTTTAACGCCATGCACGAAGGCGTCATCGCCATTGACAGCAATGAAAACATCACCATTTTTAATGATCGGGCGAAGCAAATGCTTGGCATCGAAGGGGACGTAATCGGACGCCCGATTCGTTCCGTAATCCCGGATACGTACCTTCCGGAGATCTTGGAAGTGAACAAACCGATTTACAACAAAGAACTACAGCTCGGCAACTTAACGATTTGGAGCAACCGCATCCCGATTAAGGTCAATGGGGAAACGGTTGGCGCGATTGCCATATTCCAAGATCGCACCGAAGTGAAACGGCTGGCTGAGGAATTAACGGGGGTAAAGGCGTTTGTCCACGCCTTGCGTGTGCAAAACCATGAGTACATGAATAAGCTCCATACGATTGCCGGCCTGATCCAGCTCGGTCATGTTGAGAAGGCGCTTGAGTACGTGTTCCAAGTTACGGAAGAACAGGCGGAGCTCACGCAGTTTTTAAGCCGCAACATCAAGGATGAGAGCATTTCCGGACTATTGTTAAGCAAAATCCGCCGCGGCAAGGAGCTCGGCATTCGTGTGACGATCGACCGGCACAGCCGGCTGCACCGCTTCCCGCCGCACCTCGACCATCATGATTTCGTCATTCTCCTTGGCAACCTGATTGAAAACGCCTTCGATGCGTTCCAAGGGATCACCGATCGGGAGAAAGAAATCTACATCAGCATGGAACAAAATGAAGAGATTTGCTCCCTCTCGGTTGAGGACAACGGCCAAGGCATCGCCCGCGAGCATATCGATCGCATTTTTGACGAAGGCTTTTCAACAAAAGGAAAGAACGGACGCGGCATCGGCCTATATTTGGTGAAGCAAATTGTGGAAAAGGGAAACGGCCACATCAGCGTTCAGTCCGAGGAAGGGAAAGGAACCGTATTTACCATTACGTTTGATATGTAACGCCATTGATTCATGCAGCGGCGGCCGCATTCGACGCGCTTCCGCCCTCGAGATAAAGGAGGAAAGGCAATGTATCGTGTATTGCTCATTGAAGATGACCCGATGGTTCAAGAAGTAAACCGGGCAAATGATTGAACAAGTGAACGGTTTCACCGTCGTCGGCCTCGCCGGGAACGGAGAGGAAGGGCTGCGGTTGATCGAGGAACTCCACCCTGATGTAGCGGTCATTGACATTTACATGCCGCAATTAGACGGCCTCGAGACGTTAAAGGAAATTCGCGCCCGTGGGCATGAAGTGGATATTCTGGCCATCACCGCCGCAAGCGACATCGAAACCGTGCGCCGCGTTCTGCAAAACGGCACATTTGACTATATTGTCAAACCGTTCAAATTCGAACGGCTCAAACAGGCGTTAGAAAATTATCGCACCTTCCGTCAATCATTGGCGGAAAAAGAGTCGCTCACCCAAGCGGAGCTTGATGCGCTGCGGCAAACACCGGAGCAGCCGGCCGTCTCACCGGCAGAACTTCCGAAAGGATTAAACGAAGTGACATTGGAAAAAGTGATCGCTTATTTGCGCCAGCACCGTTTCCCCGTCTCCGCTGAAGAAGTGGCCGAGGGGGTCGGCATCGCCCGCGTCACCGCCCGCCGCTATTTAGAGCATCTCGAGAAAAGCGGAAAAGTCGTGCTTGATGTGCAATACGGCGGTGTTGGCCGCCCCGTCAACCGCTATGAGTTGAAACGGCTATAGCCTACCCGGTAGCCCGCACGATCAATCGGGTAGGCAACTCTTCTTGTTTTCGCGGGACATTTCCTGTCTCCAGCCAATGGTGAAGAAGGCGGAATGCTCTTTCTCCGAGCGTAAAATGAGGAAGCGCCACGGTTGTAATGCCCAGCATTTCGGCCAACGGATCATTATCAAATCCAATGATGGCAAGCTCCTCTGGAATACGCACCCCGACGCGCTGCGCGTATAACACGATGCCGGCCGCCACTTGGTCGCTCGTCACAAGCAAAGCGCTCGGCCGCTCCCCCATTGCCATCCATTGCTCGATCACGCGCTTTCCGTCTTCAAGAAATAGACAACCGTCAAAAATCCATTGGCGCTGGGGAGTGACGCCGGCGTCACGCAATACCTCTTCATACGCCGCCGCCCGCGCCTGGCTGTTCGGGCCTGTCCTTCTTCCAATGCAATAGCCAATCCGTCGGTGTCCTTTGTCCAGCAAATAGCGAAGCGCTTTGGCAAACGCTTGGTAGTGGTCGATGTAAACCGTGAAAAAGTCATACCCATCCACTCGTTCACATAAAGCAATCGGTCCCTCTTCTTGATATTCCGCAAAAATCTCCCAGTCCGCTTGATGAGAACAGACGATCAATCCATCCATTTGCTTCATCCGCAACCGCTCTAGCGCCTCGAGCTCTCGCTCAACGTCATAATTCGTCTGAAACAAAAGCAACTGATAACCGTAACGAAGCGCCTCCTTGGAAACCCCTTCGATAATCGCGGAAAAATAAGGGTGATGAATGTACGGGAGCATGACTCCGACGATCGTTGTCCTTCCTTTCGCCAAATGGACAGCTTGAATGTTTTTTGTATAATTGAGCTTCTCAACTGCCTCCCAAACCGCCTTCCGCTTTTCCTCGCTTACATACGGATACCCGTTCAATACCCTTGATACAGTAGCCACCGAGACGCCCGCTTCTTTCGCCAAATCGCGGATGTTCGCCACGTTCCCACCCTTTCCTAAAAAACGCTTGACTTGAAACGCGTTTCATCCATTATGTTGATTTCACCATCTAGTATACAAAAGGAGGGTTCATATGCTTTACGGATTTGCCTTGCTCACTCTGCTCATCGCCATCATTTGGGGAGGTGCACATATCGCCTTGAACGCCAAAAACGAAAGGAATTCAAACAAGCAGAGAAATTAAAGGAAATGAGTCTGTTTGTTTCCACCGTTTCAACTGCTATAATGAATGGTATATGGAAAGCAAGGAGGAATCAAGATGCTTCGATATTGGAAATCGCTTTTCTCCATCGCTGTCACCGCCGCCTTGCTTGCCGGTTGCGGTACAGAGACACCTTTATCAAAAGAGACAGAAGCGAAAGCCAAACAAACGGCAAGTTCAGACGAGAATCCCACCAACACGCAAACAGCAGAGCCAGCAGTTCAAGAAACTCCCCGTGCTGACGAACAAAATCAAGCAGGAGGCGGACAAAGTGGGGCGACAGGGGATGAAGCCGTTTCTTCCCGTCCAACAACTTCCTTGTCTTACCAAATGGGAAATCAAACAGTCACAGGGACAGCAACGTTGACCATAAGTGACAACCAGCATTTCTCGCTTTATGTCCTAGACGGGTGGACGCTCGACGCTGAAGAACCGCATGCTGATGTATTGCTCCATGGGGACACGTTCGCCCGCATCCGCCTTCTTCATAACGAGGAGACAAACTATGAGCAGTTGGCCAAAGAACATGCCCAAGCGGTCGATGCCAATGCCGCCCGTCAGCAAACGGATCAACTTCCAAAACCGTTCGCTGATGCCGTTTGGTACACTGCCCAAGCCGATGGCGTTACCGTTCACGTCATCGCCAGCGCTCACCCAGCGCCGATGCTCTTGACAGTGCACGCTCCTAAAGAACAAGATGTACTTGGCGCTGTGCTTGCCATGGTGGCGACGCTGCAAAAGCAATAACTAATTTGAGGGAGGGCCATCGCCCTCCCTTTCCAAAAAGAAAAACCCCCTTTTTTTCAGCCGTAAGAGGGTCAGACGAGCTGTTTGCTTTCTTCTTTGCGGAAAAACGTTCTCATGGCATGAAATACGTCCGATTTTTGCTTTAGGATATAATAGCGGAATTTCTCATCTTTAATATTGCGGTACGCTGACATGAGCGTGGAATGGCGGTTGTACTGGTTGACTTCCCCGTACCCAAACATGTTCGATACTTTCATCAATTCTTGAACAAGCTTGACGCAGCGGGCATTGTCAGACGTTAAGTTGTCGCCGTCAGAGAAATGGAACGGATAAATGTTGTAGCGTGACGGAGAATATTTTGTTTCAATTAGTTCAAGAGCTTTGCGGTAGGCCGAGGAGCAGATCGTTCCACCGCTTTCCCCTTTGGTGAAAAATTCTTCCTCACTGACAACTTTCGCTTCAGTATGATGGGCAATAAAGGCGATGTCGACCGTCTCATACTTCGTGCGCAAAAAGCGCGTCATCCAGAAGAAAAAGCTGCGCGCCATATATTTTTCCCACATGCCCATCGAACCGCTTGTGTCCATCATCGCCAGGACAACCGCTTTCGATTCCGGTTTGACGACTTCGTTCCACGTTTTAAACTTCAAATCCTCGCGGTAAATCGGATAAAAGCTCGGTTTGCCGCTCATGGCGTTGCGTTTGAACGCCGCGAGCATCGTCCGCTTTTTATCGATGTTCCCCATCAGCCCGGTGCGGCGAATATCATTAAACTCGATGTGCTGGACAACGTTTTGGTCGAGCTCTTTCCGCTTCAAATTAGGAAGCTCCAATTGGCTGAAGAGCGCCTCTTCAATTTCCATTAACGACACTTCGGCTTCGTAATAGTCTTGGCCTGGCAGGTCACCGGCCCCTTGGCCTTTCCCTGGCCCCTGCCCCTCCCCGCTCCCGTCTCTGGCTACCACATCACCGACTTGGCTGTCTCCGTTTCCTTGGCCGACGTGCTTGTTTTTCTCGTAGTTATAGCGAATTTTATACTCATCAAGCGAACGGATCGGAATTTTAATGACGTCACGTCCGTTGGACATAATAATGCTTTCTTCCGTGATTAAATCCGGCAAGTTATTTTTGATCGCTTCTTTTACCTTTTCTTGATGGCGCTTTTGATCGTCATGCCCTTTGCGGTGGAGGGACCAGTCTTCTTTCGATACAACGAAATTCCCCTTCATTTTTTCCCCTCCTTTGTTAAAATGGGTTTCACACTTTTTGCTTTCCCGCATATACTTATGTTGGCGTCATCAAAACGGACCATCACTATGCCAAGTTGTTTATTTTATCCTATGCAAAAATTCAAAATAATTGACAGATGAATGCGGAAAATAGAAAAGTGGGCAAGAGGCGGACAAGCCCAATTGTCGACGTAAAAAAAGCATGCCCCAGCGCTCGAGGCATGCCTAGCGGTTCAACAAGCTGCCGACATAGCGGAGCAATTCATTGGCCGATGTAGAATTGTACCCGTACTCATCGATCAAACGGGCGACGACTTCGTTAATTTTTTTCAGTTGCTGCTCATCGGGAGTTTTCGTTGACGTCGTAATTTTCACGATGTCTTTCAAATCGGCGAACAGCTTTTTCTGGATCGCTTCGCGCAGCCGCTCATGCGAATTGTAATCAAATTTTTGACCTTTGCGAGCGTAGGCGGAGATGCGGATTAAAATTTCTTCGCGGAACGCCTTTTTCGCATTTTCGGAAATGCCGATTTGTTCTTCAATCGAGCGCATCAGCTTCTCATCCGGATTCATTTCCTCGCCGGTGAGCGGGTCGCGCAGTTTCGTTTTGTTGCAATACGCTTCGACGTTGTCCAAATAGTTATCCATCAACGTTTTCGCCGATTCTTCATACGAATATACGAATGCCTTTTGCACCTCTTGCTTGGCGATTTCGTCATACTCTTTGCGCACAAGCGAGATGAAGTTCAAATATCGTTCACGGTCTTCCTTGGAGATGGATGGGTGCTGATCCAACCCTTCCTTCAGTGAACGAAGCACATCGAGCGCGTTGATCGACGGCACTTCTTTCCGGATGATGCAGGCCGAAATGCGGTTGATGACATAACGCGGGTCGATGCCGCTCATTCCTTCGTCCGGATGTTCTTTTTTCAGCTCTTCGACATCAACTTCGTTGAACCCTTCAATCATCTCTCCGTCATACAAGCGCATTTTCTTCAATAAGTCCACATCCGGTCGTTTCGATTCTTTCAGCCGCGTCAAAATCGTAAACATGGCCGCAATGCGCAGCGTGTGCGGGGCAATATGCACGTCAGCGACATCGCTTTCACGAATCATTTTTTCATAAATGCGCTCTTCTTCAGAGACACGCAAGTTGTATGGAATCGGCATCACGATAATGCGTGAGTGGAGCGCTTCATTCTTTTTGTTGGCAATAAACGACCGGTATTCCGTTTCATTCGTATGGGCGACGATCAACTCATCAGCGCTGATCAACGCAAACCGTCCGGCTTTGAAGTTGCCCTCTTGCGTCAACGACAGCAAATGCCAAAGAAATTTTTCATCGCACTTTAACATTTCTTGAAATTCCATAATGCCGCGGTTCGCTTTGTTCAGTTCGCCGTCAAACCGATACGCCCGCGGGTCGGACTCCGAGCCATACTCAGCGATGGTCGAGAAATCGATGCTTCCCGTCAAATCCGCGATATCTTGTGATTTCGGGTCGGACGGGCTGAACGTCCCGATGCCGACGCGCCGATTTTCCGAGAAGAAAATGCGTTCGACCATGACGTCTTCAATTCGGCCGCCATATTCTTTCTCAAGACGCATCATATTGAGCGGAGACAGCTCCCCTTCAATGCGAATGCCGTATTCACGGTAAAAATCGTCACGCAAATGGTGAGGAATGAGGTGGAGTGGATCTTCATGCATCGGGCACCCTTTAATCGCATAAACGGCGCCGCGCTCCGTTTTTGAGTACTCCTCAAGCCCTCGCTTCAGGAGCGTCACCAATGTCGACTTCCCGCCGCCGACCGGTCCCATCAGCAGCAAAATTCGTTTCCGCACATCAAGCCGTTTCGCCGCCGGGTGGAAATATTCTTCAACTAACCGTTCAAGCGCCTCCTCGAGCCCGAACAAGTGCCGGCTGAAAAACTTATACCGCCTTCGCCCATTCACCTCTTCTACTCCGGCATCTTTAATCATATTATAAACGCGCGAATGAGCCGACTGGGCCACCCACGGCTTTTCTTTTAAAATCTCTAAATACTCGGCGAACGTCCCTTCCCATCTCAGCCGTTCTTCCTCTTCCCGGTACCGTGCGATTTTTCTTAAAATATCCATAAAGGACCTCCTCACCCTTGGATGTCTAACAGCAAGATTATTACAATTTATGCGAGGATGTCCCGTATCATTCGCCGCAAAAAAAATTTTGTCTTCGAATAGCCATCGGCAGTCATTCACATGCTTGGCCATATTCGTTATAATAAAGGGGAAACGCGTGCCACTTTCATTGCAAGGGAGGAAAAAACGATGCGCACATTGCTTGTGCTAGGAGTGATCGTCGCCTTTTTAACAGCCATTTTCACGGCTGGCTACGAGGACAAACCCGGCGTCAAACAATAGAGCCCAAAAAAACGACCTCCATAGCGAAGGTCGTTTTTTTGTTTATGACAGCCCATGAAACCGTTGCTGGCGCAGCGCCTCATACACTAAAATCGCTGCCGTATTTGATAAGTTCAGCGAACGGACTTTGTCGTTCATCGGAATGCGCAGGCAACGGTCCATGTTGGCCTCGAGCAGCTCCTTCGGCAACCCGGTCGTTTCACGGCCAAATACAAAGAAAATGTCTTTTTCCGTATCGCTGAAGTCAAACGAGTCGTAATATTGCCGGCCAAACTTGGTAATAAAGTAAAACTCTCCGTGCGGAAACCGAGCAAACAACTCGTCAAGCGAATCGTAATACGAAATGTTGACATGCGGCCAATAGTCAAGCCCGGCGCGCTTTAACATTTTATCGTCCGTTGAAAATCCGAGTGGACGGATCAAATGAAGCGCCGTATCCGTCGCCGCGCACGTGCGGGCGATGTTCCCGGTGTTGGCTGGAATTTCTGGTTGGTATAGCACAACATGAAGCGGCATTTCATTCACCTCAACAACATCGTTTATTTGCGGTCAATGATATGAAAAAATTTATACCGAATGTTCGGGGTATAGGCGCTTGAATCCTCGTATGACCAATAACGCATCCGGCTGTTCGTCGTATGGGCGTTCACCAGCGGCATCCCGTCTTGGTCTTTGGCCACTACGATTGTGGAATGATCAAAGCGTCCATCCCCTTGAAAATCATAACAAATGACATCGCCTGCCATCAATTGTTCCGGTTCCGGGACTTCCACGGCCTGCAAACCGATGCGCGACCCGCTCAAATACCAGCGCAGCGAGTGGGCAACCGCCCAGCTGTAACTCCAGCTCCCGTTTTGGCACCACCAGCCCCGCGCCCGGTTCGGATAGCCAGTCATCGGCGCTCCGCCCGCATACAAGCATTGAGAAACAAAGTTCGTGCAATCAACGGGAAAAGACGGAAACGCCGGGTTATGCCGATTCCACCACGTTTCCGCATACCGCACCGCTTGGGCGCGGTCATATTGGTAAGAAAGGCGATCACCCGTCCATCGCTCACGCTCGACACGAGGCGCTTCAACATATTCCCCCATGCGGCTAATCCGTTGATCGTCCGCCAGCTCGCCGCCCAAAAAACGGGCGCACCGTTCCTCGACTTGCTCCTCCATATAGAGAGTCGCCCCGTGTTTAATTAAAAATTGATGATGGGCAATATAAACCACCTTTGTCTCCCGCTCGACCGTCTGCCTGCCGACAATTTGTCCACGAATCGCACAGCGGACGATTTCCGCGCCGCGCCTTTGGCAAAGTTGCTGCTTTCTAGCGATTTCCTCATCGCCCCGAACACCGCTTTCCGAGACAAACGAACGCGCCCGCTCATCGAGCCAATTACGCAACTGCTTTTTCATGGCGCTCCCCACTTTCGTTTTTGTTACTACCTTATGTGGGGAAGCTGAAGTTTTTTCCCTATTCCTTGACCTCCGCCAACAGTTTCAGCCCTTTTTCAATTTCAGAGGCCACATCTGGATCTGTTTCTGTCTGTCTTGCCTCTTCGAGATATGGCTTGGCGCTTACATCCCCAATTTTTCCAAGCGCCCACGCCGCTGTTCCCCGGATGACCGGCCGGCTGTCTTCTTTCAACAGCTGCAATAAATACGGCACTGCCGTCCTGTCTTTATAATGGGCGAGCGCCAAAATCGCGTTGCGCTGGATCGGTTTTTTCCCTCGCCATGAGCCAGCCATCGCCCCAAACTTCTCTTTAAACTCGCGATTGCTGATCTGAAGAAGCGGGATAAGCTTCGGTTTCGCTGCCTCTGGATCCGGCTCAAACTCCGGATGCAGGTGGAAATCCTTTCCCTTATTTTCCGGACAGACCAACTGGCACGTGTCGCAGCCGTACAACCGGTTGCCGATTTTCTCACGAAACTCGTCGGCCAAAAAGCCTTTCGTTTGCGTTAAAAACGAGATGCACCGCTGCGCGTTTAGCTGCCCCCCCTGCACGAGCGCTCCGGTCGGGCACGCATCGATGCATTTCGTACACGTGCCGCATCGGTTTTCGATCGGCTCATCAGGCGGAAACGGAATCGTTGTAATCATCTCTCCCAAATATACATACGAACCAAACTCCGGTGTAATGATGGAACAGTTTTTCCCGCTCCAGCCGATCCCCGCCCGCTCTGCCACTGCTCGGTCAGCGAGCTCTCCCGTATCCACCATCGAACGGACGCGGGCGTGCGGCACCTTAATAAGCAAAAATTCTTCCAGCTGCTGCAAACGGTCCCGCAACACGTCATGATAATCTTTTCCCCACGATGCGCGGCAAAAAAGGCCGCGCCGCTCCGTTTTTGTCCCGCGCGGGGCGTCTTTCATTTTCGATGGGTAAGCGAGCGCAATGGCAATGATCGACTTCGCCTCGGACAGAAGAAGCGACGGATTGGTCCGCTTTTCAATATCCGGCTCTTCAAACCCGGACTGATAGCCAAGCTCCTGTTGTCGGCGCAGCCGCTCCTTTAGCTCCACAAACGGATCAGCGCTTGCAAACCCGATTTTATCAATGCCGATCGACCGGCTGTATTCAATCACTTCCTGTTTCAATGCTGCAACGTCCATTGTTTTCCCTCCCCCCGAGGTGTATGGTAAAATAAAATGCGAGGTGATTCGCATGAGATGCATCATATCGGAACAACTAAAACAACGGCTTCCTTCCGGCAAATTTGGCGTCATCCGCTACCGCCATATCGAAGTCGGCGACTCGCCGCAAATGCTAAAAGGGCGGCTTGAACTGTTTCAAGAGTCGATTTACGTTGAGCTGCAGGAGAAGGCCATCGCCGACATTCCTGAACTCGCCGAATGGCGGCAGGCATTTAAACAAATTGGCACGGATCCGGGTCGTTACCGACCGTCAAGCGAAAGCTTATACCGACGCATCCAGAAAAGGAACTTTATCCCATCAATCCATTCAGCGGCCGATGTCAACAACTTCTTTTCGCTCTATTATAAAATTCCACTCGGCATTTACGATCTTGACCGCATCGAAGGATCGGTGACCATCGCCGTAGGCACAGAACATGACGAATACATAGCCCTAAATGGCCGCACCGTCAACTTTGCCAATAAACTCGTCAGCAAAGATGAGCGCGGCCCGTTCGGCAGCCCGATCGTTGATTCCGAGCGCACAGCGGTGACGAAAGAAACGAAAAACGCTTTGCAAATTGTTTATTTTCTTCCGTCGATGACCGAAGATGCCGCCAACCGCCAGCTTCAGGCCATTCAAACGATGTTTACGCAAATCCATGGCGGCGAGGCCGAAGCGCAGTTGCTGGTATAATAAAAAAACGCAATGCCCCGTTCTTTGACGAAACGAAACACTGCGTTGTCCCCAATATTAAAAACTAACGATTCTCATTATAACAAAACCGTATGCACATGACAAGAAAAAGCGCAAAAATCGACAAAAACAGCTGTATAAAAGGGCACCAGAACGTTCTGGTGCCAAAAACTCAAGTGACCCGTACGGGATTCGAACCCGTGTTACCGCCGTGAAAGGGCGGTGTCTTAACCACTTGACCAACGGGCCAAACATGGCGGAGAAGGCGGGATTTGAACCCGCGCGCCGCAAAACTGCGACCTAACGGTTTAGCAAACCGTCCCCTTCAGCCACTTGGGTACTTCTCCATGAAATGGCTCCGCAAGTAGGATTCGAACCTACGACCTACCGGTTAACAGCCGGTTGCTCTACCGCTGAGCTATTGCGGAATAATCAAAAATTATTGTTCAAAGCTTGCCCTGTCCCTTCTTCTGCCAGCATTCTCAAAGAAGCAAGATGCGTCGAGGCAACTCGCAGCCTACTCGACGAAGTTAAGGCTCGTCGCTAAGCGATGGCGGAATGATCAAAGATGCTCGCTTTATATTATAACGAATCATCTGACAATGCACAATGGAAAATGGTGGGCCTAAGTGGACTTGAACCACCGACCTCACGCTTATCAGGCGTGCGCTCTGACCAGCTGAGCTATAGGCCCATCAAAGCGGGTGATGGGAATCGAACCCACGACATCAGCTTGGAAGGCTGAGGTTTTACCACTAAACTACACCCGCACATAGCTTCTTCTACCATTCACCACGCGATTTCATGCCTCTTCCTCTGCCAGCATTCTCAAAGAAGCAGAGTGCGTCGAGGCAACTCGCAGCCTATTCGATGAAGCTAGGCTCGTGGCTGAGGTTTTACCACTAAACTACACCCGCACATAGCTTCTTCTACCATTCATCACGCGATTTCACGCCTCTTCCTCTGCCAGCATTCTCAAAGAAGCAGGGTGCGTCAAGGCAACTCGTAGCCTATTCGATGAAGCTAGGCTCGTGGCTGAGGTTTTACCACTAAACTACACCCGCAACAAAGATAAGGGAAGAGAAAGGGCGACTAGTGGGAATCGAACCCACGCATGCCAGAGCCACAATCTGGTGCGTTAACCACTTCGCCATAGCCGCCACATTGATGGTGCCGGCTGCAGGACTTGAACCCGCAACCTACTGATTACAAGTCAGTTGCTCTACCAATTGAGCTAAGCCGGCACAACAGATTGACCTAAGTTGCACAATCATTATGGCGGAGGAGGAGGGATTCGAACCCCCGCGCGCCTTGCGACGCCTCTCGGTTTTCAAGACCGACCCCTTCAACCACTTGGGTACTCCTCCAAAAAGTAACGTAGTAATGGTGGACCTTGTAGGACTCGAACCTACGACCGGACGGTTATGAGCCGTCTGCTCTAACCAGCTGAGCTAAAGGTCCAATAATAGTGGCGGTGGAGGGGATCGAACCCCCGACCTCACGGGTATGAACCGTACGCTCTAGCCAGCTGAGCTACACCGCCAAAATGATATAGTGAAATGGTGGAGCCTATCGGGATCGAACCGATGACCTCCTGCGTGCAAAGCAGGCGCTCTCCCAGCTGAGCTAAGGCCCCACAGGAAAATCGGGAAGACAGGATTTGAACCTGCGACCTCACGGACCCGAACCGTGTGCTCTACCAAGCTGAGCTACTTCCCGATGAACGCGCTCGAGAGGATTCGAACCCCTAACCTTCTGATCCGTAGTCAGATGCTCTATCCAATTGAGCTACGAGCGCAAGTGCCGAGGGCCGGACTCGAACCGGCACGGTAGTTACCTACCCCAGGATTTTAAGTCCTGTGCGTCTGCCAATTCCGCCACCCCGGCGGGCGAGTGGAGCGGAAGACGGGGCTCGAACCCGCGACCCCCACCTTGGCAAGGTGGTGTTCTACCGCTGAACTACTTCCGCAAAATGGTGAGCCATGGAGGACTCGAACCTCCGACCCTCTGATTAAAAGTCAGATGCTCTACCTGCTGAGCTAATGGCTCATAGCAATCATAACACTCTAAGTACTAACGAGCTCTACCTGCCTCTTCCTCTACCAGCTGTTTCGAGGATGCTCGGTGCGTCGAGGCAACTCGCAACAAACTCAAAGATGCAGCGCTCGTTGCTGAGCTAATGGCTCATAGCAATCATAACACTCTAAGTACTAACGAGCTCTACCTGCCTCTTCCTCTACCAGCTGTTTCGAGGATGCTCGGTGCGTCGAGGCAACTCGCAGCAAACTCAAAGATGCAGCGCTCGTTGCTGAGCTAATGGCTCATAGCAATCATAACACTCTAAGTACTAACGAGCTCTACCTGCCTCTTCCTCTACCAGCTGTTTCGAGGATGCTCGGTGCGTCGAGGCAACTCGCAACAAACTCAAAGATGCAGCGCTCGTTGCTGAGCTAATGGCTCATAGCGATCATAACACTCTAAGTACTGACGAGCTCTACCTGCCTCTTCCTCTACCAGTTGTTTCAAGGATGCTCGGTGCGTCGAGGCAACTCGCAGCAAACTCAAAGATGCAGCGCTCGTTGCTGAGCTAATGGCTCATAGCAATCATAACACTCTAAGTACTGACGAGCTCTACCTGCCTCTTCCTCTACCAGCTGTTTCGAGGATGCTCGGTGCGTCGAGGCAACTCGCAACAAACTCAAAGATGCAGCGCTCGTTGCTGAGCTAATGGCTCATAGCGATCATAACACTCTAAGTACTAACGAGCTCTACCTGCCTCTTCCTCTACCAGCTGTTTCGAGGATGCTCGGTGCGTCGAGGCAACTATAACCGAACCTAATGGCTCATAACTTTCTCGAGTAAAATAAGGAATGCCGGCTGCAGGACTTGAACCCGCAACCTACTGATTACAAGTCAGTTGCTCTACCAATTGAGCTAAGCCGGCATATCGATATGATAATGGTGGCTCGGGACGGAATCGAACCGCCGACACAAGGATTTTCAGTCCTTTGCTCTACCGACTGAGCTACCGAGCCATATGTTATTTTTAACTCGCTCATTGATTGCTCTGTGCCTCTTCCTCTACCAGCTGATTCAAAGATGCTCGATGCGTCGAGGCAACTCGCAGCAAACTCGATGATGTTGATGCTCGTCTCTACCGACTGAGCTGTCGAGCCATACTGTATTTTTCGCAATTTTGGAACAATGGCGGTCCCGACGGGACTCGAACCCGCGATCTCCTGCGTGACAGGCAGGCATGTTAACCACTACACTACGGGACCATTTGGTTGCGGGGGCAGGATTTGAACCTGCGACCTTCGGGTTATGAGCCCGACGAGCTACCGGACTGCTCCACCCCGCGGCGATAAGAAATGGATTTGTTTCGATCATGCACTGAGTGTTGGTTTAAATGTTTGTTGCCTCTTCCTCTGCCAGCTGATTCAAAGATGCTCGATGCGTCGAGGCAACTCGCAGCGTATTCGATGAAGCAAATGCTCGTTGCTCCACCCCGCGACGATTTAGAGTGGTGGAGGATGACGGGATCGAACCGCCGACCCCTTGCTTGTAAGGCAAGTGCTCTCCCAGCTGAGCTAATCCTCCATGGATCGTGCCTAGCAGCGACCTACTCTTGCAGGGGCGCTGGCCCCAACTACCATCGGCGCTGGAGAGCTTAACTTCCGTGTTCGGGATGGGAACGGGTGTTTCCTCTCCGCTATCACCACTAGGCAATAATGGACAAGTTTTATTATAAGGAAAGTTGAATTGTTGTCAAGCTTTTTTTCATTCCCTCAAAACTAGATAACCGTGTGGGGGAAGAAGCCGCGGCGCTTCCGCTTTTTGTCTAGCTCCGGCCGCCATCGGCTCGCGACGCTTCGGTCCTGCTGTGGCGGCATAGCCTCCTCGCAGGCCCTCCAGCGCGTCTCGCCGATAGGCAGGCGGCCTCTGCTTTTCGTACTGTCTAGCTCCGGCCGCCATCGGCTCGCGACGCTTCGGTCCTGCTGCGGCGGGCTAAGCCCGCTCGCAGGCCCTCCAGCGCGTTTCGCCGATAGGCAGGCGGCCTCTGCTTTTCTAGGTTAAGCCCTCGATCGATTAGTATCCGTCAGCTCCACGTGTCGCCACGCTTCCACCTCGGACCTATCGACCTCGTCATCTTCGAGGGATCTTACTCGCCTAACGCGATGGGAAATCTCATCTTGAGGGGGGCTTCACGCTTAGATGCTTTCAGCGCTTATCCCGTCCGCACATAGCTACCCAGCGGTGCCCCTGGCGGGACAACTGGTACACCAGCGGTGCGTCCATCCCGGTCCTCTCGTACTAAGGACAGCTCCTCTCAAATTTCCTGCGCCCGCGACGGATAGGGACCGAACTGTCTCACGACGTTCTGAACCCAGCTCGCGTACCGCTTTAATGGGCGAACAGCCCAACCCTTGGGACCGACTACAGCCCCAGGATGCGATGAGCCGACATCGAGGTGCCAAACCTCCCCGTCGATGTGGACTCTTGGGGGAGATCAGCCTGTTATCCCCGGGGTAGCTTTTATCCGTTGAGCGATGGCCCTTCCATGCGGAACCACCGGATCACTAAGCCCGACTTTCGTCCCTGCTCGACCTGTCCGTCTCGCAGTCAAGCTCCCTTGTGCCTTTGCACTCTCCGAATGATTTCCAACCATTCTGAGGGAACCTTTGGGCGCCTCCGTTACCTTTTGGGAGGCGACCGCCCCAGTCAAACTGCCCACCTGACACTGTCTCCCACCCCGCTAAGGGGTGCGGGTTAGAATTTCAATACCGCCAGGGTGGTATCCCACCGACGCCTCCACCGAAGCTGGCGCTCCGGCTTCCCAGGCTCCCACCTATCCTGTACAAGCGATACCAAAATTCCATATCAGGCTGCAGTAAAGCTCCACGGGGTCTTTCCGTCCTGTCGCGGGTAACCTGCATCTTCACAGGTAGTATAATTTCACCGGGTCTCTCGTTGAGACAGTGCCCAAGTCGTTACACCTTTCGTGCGGGTCGGAACTTACCCGACAAGGAATTTCGCTACCTTAGGACCGTTATAGTTACGGCCGCCGTTTACTGGGGCTTCGGTTCGCACCTTCGCTTGCGCTAAGCGCTCCCCTTAACCTTCCAGCACCGGGCAGGTGTCAGCCCCTATACTTCGCCTTTCGGCTTCGCAGAGACCTGTGTTTTTGATAAACAGTCGCTTGGGCCTTTTCACTGCGGCTCTTCCAGGCTCTTCACCCGAAAGAGCACCCCTTCTCCCGAAGTTACGGGGTCATTTTGCCGAGTTCCTTAACGAGAGTTCTCCCGCGCGCCTTAGGATTCTCTCCTCGCCTACCTGTGTCGGTTTGCGGTACGGGCACCTCTTCCCTCGCTAGAGGCTTTTCTTGGCAGTGTGGAATCAGGGACTTCCGGATCAAATCCGTCGCCATCACAGCTTAGCCTTACGGCCAGCGGATTTGCCTACTGGCCAGCCTCACTGCTTGGACAGGCTCTTCCAGCCGCCTGCTCACCCTATCCTCCTGCGTCCCCCCATCGCTCAAACGGGAAGGAGGTGGTACAGGAATCTCCACCTGTTGTCCATCACCTACGCCTTTCGGCCTCGGCTTAGGTCCCGACTAACCCTGAGCGGACGAACCTTCCTCAGGAACCCTTAGGCTTTCGGCGCAGAGGATTCTCACCTCTGTTTTCGCTACTCATACCGGCATTCTCACTTCTAAGCGCTCCACCAGTCCTTCCGGTCTGGCTTCTCTGCCCTTAGAACGCTCCCCTACCGATGACCAACGGTCATCCCGCAGCTTCGGCGGCACGTTTAGCCCCGGTACATTTTCGGCGCAGAGTCACTCGACCAGTGAGCTATTACGCACTCTTTAAATGGTGGCTGCTTCTAAGCCAACATCCTGGTTGTCTTCGCAACTCCACATCCTTTTCCACTGAACGTGCACTTAGGGGCCTTAGCTGGCGATCTGGGCTGTTTCCCTCTTGACCACGGATCTTATCACTCGCAGTCTGACTCCCAAGGATAAGTCATTGGCATTCGGAGTTTGACTGGGTTCGGTAACCCGATGAGGGCCCCTAGCCCAATCAGTGCTCTACCTCCAACACTCTTGCCTTGAGGCTAGCCCTAAAGCTATTTCGGGGAGAACCAGCTATCTCCAAGTTCGATTGGCATTTCACCCCTACCCACACCTCATCCCCGCACTTTTCAACGTGCGTGGGTTCGGGCCTCCAGCCGGTGTTACCCGGCCTTCACCCTGGACATGGGTAGATCACCTGGTTTCGGGTCGACGACGACGTACTCATGCGCCCTGTTCAGACTCGCTTTCGCTGCGGCTCCGCCTTCCTGGCTTAACCTCGCACGCCATCGTCACTCGCCGGTTCATTCTACAAAAGGCACGCCATCACCCATGAACGGGCTCTGACTACTTGTAGGCACACGGTTTCAGGTTCTCTTTCACTCCCCTTCCGGGGTGCTTTTCACCTTTCCCTCACGGTACTGGTTCACTATCGGTCACTAGGGAGTATTTAGCCTTGGGAGATGGTCCTCCCTGCTTCCGACGGGATTTCCCGTGTCCCGCCGTACTCAGGAGCCGCTCGGGAGGGAACGAAGTTTCGACTACAGGGCTCTCACCTTCTCTGGCCGGCCGTTCCAGACCGGTTCGTCTACCCCGTTCCTTTCTCACTCCCATATGAGCGGTCCTACAACCCCAAGAGGCACGCCTCTTGGTTTGGGCTGTTCCCGTTTCGCTCGCCGCTACTCAGGGAATCGCATTTGCTTTCTTCTCCTCCGGGTACTAAGATGTTTCAGTTCCCCGGGTGTGCCCTCCATGCCCTATGGATTCAGGCATGGATCCTGTCCCATTACGGACAGGGGGTTCCCCCATTCGGACATCTCCGGATCAACGCTTGCTTACAGCTCCCCGGAGCGTTTCGGCGTTTGCCCCGTCCTTCATCGGCTCCTAGTGCCAAGGCATCCACCGTGCGCCCTTTCTAGCTTAACCTAAAGCGTCTCGGCTTCTTCCTTATTGTCTAGCTTCGGCGCCTAGCTCTCTTCTGCCAAACAACCTCCTCCCTTGGGATGCAAGCATCCCTGCGGGTGAAGAACATTTGGCTTCGAGATCGCCAGGATGGCGATATTTCGCCGTTGCCCGCAGGACGCGGGCGGCCTTTAGGCGAAATTTCGGCGCCTCAGCTTTTCCGGTTATCTAGTTTTCAAGGAACGAAGTCGCTCCATTGAGCTTGCTTCTTCGCTGGTTTGCGTCGAGGAATCTGGCTCCTCTGAACCTGCTTGTAGACGCAGACGCAAACGAGAAGGAATTCTCATTCCTTCAAAACTGAACGAAACGGAAGCGCGATTTGTTAATGGTCGGCCGTTCGCGGCCTTCGCTTTTCGTATTGTCTAGCTCCAGCGCCTGGCTCTCTTCTGCCAAATAACCTTCCCCCTCGGGGTGCAAGCACCCCTGCGGGTGAAGAACATTTGACTTCGAGAGCCAATCGCGGCGCTTCCGCTTTTCGTACTGTCTAGCTCCGGCCGCCATCGGCTTGCGACGCTTCGGCCCTGCTGCGGCGGCATAGCCTCCTCGCAGGCCCTCCAGCACGTTTCGCCGATAGGCGGGCGGCCTCCGCTTTTCGTCCTTAGAAAGGAGGTGATCCAGCCGCACCTTCCGGTACGGCTACCTTGTTACGACTTCACCCCAATCACTTGCCCCACCTTCGGCGGCTGGCTCCCGTAAGGGTTACCTCACCGACTTCGGGTGTTGCAAGCTCTCGTGGTGTGACGGGCGGTGTGTACAAGGCCCGGGAACGTATTCACCGCGGCATGCTGATCCGCGATTACTAGCGATTCCGGCTTCATGCAGGCGAGTTGCAGCCTGCAATCCGAACTGAGAGCGGCTTTTTGGGATTCGCTCCCCCTCGCGGGTTCGCAGCCCTTTGTACCGCCCATTGTAGCACGTGTGTAGCCCAGGTCATAAGGGGCATGATGATTTGACGTCATCCCCACCTTCCTCCGACTTTTCGCCGGCAGTCCCTCTAGAGTGCCCAACTGAATGCTGGCAACTAGAGGCAAGGGTTGCGCTCGTTGCGGGACTTAACCCAACATCTCACGACACGAGCTGACGACAACCATGCACCACCTGTCACCCTGTCCCCCCGAAGGGGGAACGCCCAATCTCTTGGGTTGTCAGGGGATGTCAAGACCTGGTAAGGTTCTTCGCGTTGCTTCGAATTAAACCACATGCTCCACCGCTTGTGCGGGCCCCCGTCAATTCCTTTGAGTTTCAGCCTTGCGGCCGTACTCCCCAGGCGGAGTGCTTATCGCGTTAGCTGCAGCACTAAAGGGTGTGACCCCTCTAACACTTAGCACTCATCGTTTACGGCGTGGACTACCAGGGTATCTAATCCTGTTTGCTCCCCACGCTTTCGCGCCTCAGCGTCAGTTACAGGCCAGAGAGCCGCCTTCGCCACTGGTGTTCCTCCACATCTCTACGCATTTCACCGCTACACGTGGAATTCCGCTCTCCTCTCCTGCACTCAAGTCCCCCAGTTTCCAATGACCCTCCACGGTTGAGCCGTGGGCTTTCACATCAGACTTAAGGAACCGCCTGCGCGCGCTTTACGCCCAATAATTCCGGACAACGCTCGCCCCCTACGTATTACCGCGGCTGCTGGCACGTAGTTAGCCGGGGCTTTCTCGTGAGGTACCGTCACCGCGCCGCCTTGTTCAAACGGCGCTCCTTCGTCCCTCACAACAGAGCTTTACGACCCGAAGGCCTTCTTCGCTCACGCGGCGTCGCTCCGTCAGACTTTCGTCCATTGCGGAAGATTCCCTACTGCTGCCTCCCGTAGGAGTCTGGGCCGTGTCTCAGTCCCAGTGTGGCCGGTCACCCTCTCAGGCCGGCTACGCATCGTCGCCTTGGTGAGCCGTTACCTCACCAACTAGCTAATGCGCCGCGGGCCCATCCGCAAGTGACAGCCAAAGGCCGCCTTTCAACCGAAGACCATGCGGTCTTCGGTGTTATCCGGTATTAGCTCCGGTTTCCCGGAGTTATCCCGGTCTTGCGGGCAGGTTGCCCACGTGTTACTCACCCGTCCGCCGCTGACCAAATAAGAGCAAGCTCTCATTCGGTCCGCTCGACTTGCATGTATTAGGCACGCCGCCAGCGTTCGTCCTGAGCCAGGATCAAACTCTCCAATAGAAAGTTGATTGGCTTTGGCTTCGGCCTCAGCACCAAAGGCGCCGCGGCCTCAGCTTTTCGTATTGTCTAGCTTCGGCCGCCATCGACTCGCGACGCTTCGGTCCTGCTGCGGCGGCAATAGCCTCCTCGCAGGCCCTCTAGCGCGTTTCGCCGATAGGCAAGCGGCCTCAGCTTTTCGTTGCGCTTCGTTTCGTTCAGTTTTCAAGGAACAAGCTTATTTTTGTTTCTTCCGCTCTCTTGAAGCGACTTTTACATATTAGCATTTTTATTATTGGTTGTCAACACTTTTTTATTCATCTTATTCCGCAACGCTTTTCCGTCGCGGCAGCGATTTAAAATATATCATCGTTCGACATAGAAGTCAATAGCTTTTTTACTTTTCGCGATAGACAGCCCGTCTTTGCTGAACTGCCTCATTTTCCCCAACCATTCCACATTCATAAAATGTAGAGAAAACCGTTGTATCAAGACCATCCAATCCCCGTTACGCAAGCCCCCATTCAAGCGTTGGCTAGGTGGAGGTCGTTGACGCCCAGCCGAAAGTAATATGCTCCCCCGCCCGCACTAGCGCTCAGAGACGGGGCTTGTCGGGTCATCCCGCCTCATGGACAAAAGTTGGCCGAGCGCCCCAGTTGGCAACACCCCTCCTTTTTTGTCTCGTTTGACAGTGGGGAGCATCTTTCAAAATTAGGTTAAACAAAGGCTAGATGGGAGAGGTTCATCAAATTTTCCCTTCCTGCAAAATATAATAGCGTTCAAACATCCTGTTCCCTTTTGTCGGCACCTCTACCGCAGTTAACACTTTTCTTTCCACTAAATATTCGAGCATGATGGCAAGGTCGACCGAATAAGGCGCAAACTGCGGATGGCGGGTCATTTCCTCAATGCTCCATGCCCCACTCTTTTCCTTCAACACCTCGCATAAGTGAGAAGAGCCTGACACTATAAAAGAATGGATTAAAAATTCGCTCGCCAGCAACAGGAGCTCAAGCCGTTTTGGAAGCGGCTCCTCGCTCCCGACTAACTCCTCATACAACTTATAAATTTGTCCATCCATTTGCTTTACTTGATTCCATACCGTCACTTCCGGATAAAGGCCATGCTCGATCACTGTGAGCCGCGCTAAATGGTGCAAGGCGTGCATCATATGGTTGTATGAATCAAGCCAGTGTCGGGCGGTAAACAGCGCCTTGCCATCGGTATAGCGGCGAATCAGTTTGGCAAATTCCAGGCCCATTTTCAGCCGACGTTCCTTAGGGGGAAATTGCTCAAGGCGCTGGCGCAGCTGCCAAACGTAGTCGTTGCGGTCAAATACGATTTTTCCGTTGAATACCCAGTCGATCGCCTTTCGATGCGACCCGAGAACAAACCATTCGTTTAATTTTCGCTCATTCACCGCATAAAGCGCCGCCTTCTCGCCGCTAACTGAGTAATGTTTCAAATACAAAGGCTCACTTTGCGAATCGACAATGACGAGCAATACCACATCGAACGTATCGGTCACCGTCGCATGTCCCGCCGTTTTTTCAATGAGTAAAATTCCGCGTGTATTGCAACGGCTTGCCCATTCCTGATAAATGGGACGCAGCAATTCTTCCATAAATTATTCCCGTTACAGAAAGTCGGTAAGGTTGCGGCATCCGGCAAACTCTCCCTTTATAAAACCGGGCAGGAGAACATATTCTTTTTCACTTTTGGCACCGGCAGTTTTTCTGTAACGGCTTCCTCCCTTCCAGCGTCGTCGATGATTCAAACCTTGTTTTTATACAGATGACGAAAATGTTGCTAGCGTCCGTTGATGCTGCCATGTATACATCCCGCAACGTAGTCCTACTGCTATCATTCGCTGCTTGACCAAGGCGGGGAGCTTGTTGCTGTCGTTCGTTATTCGACAAAAGACGAGAAATTCCTCTCTTCTGAGTAAAAAACGCCTGTCAATTTTGTTGATTTCTCCTTCCCGATCGTCCCCTGTTTTATGGTATAGTGGTGTATGTAGGAGGGACGACGATGGGTATTAAATATTCGAGCAAAATCAACAAAATTCGCACGTTTGCTTTAAGCTTGATTTTTGTCGGAGTCATCGTCATGTATCTCGGGCTGTTTTTCCGCACGTCCCCGATCGTCATGACGCTGTTTATGGTGTTTGGACTTTTATTCCTTGTCGCGAGCGGCATTGTGTACTTTTGGATCGGTACGCTCTCAACGAGAGCGGTCCAAGTCGTCTGCCCGTCATGCGGCAAGGTGACGAAAATGCTCGGCCGCGTTGACTTATGTATGTTTTGCCGCGAGCCCCTGACGCTGGATCGCGAGCTCGAAGGGAAAGAATTCGATGAAAAATACAACAAAAAAAGAAAAAGCTGATAGCCCTTTTCGTGCTGTCAGCTTTTTTAATGCGTCCGCCCCCTGCCTTTTTGACAGTCAGGGCATACTCCGTACACTTCCATGCGATGATGATCGACTTTAAATCCAGTAACGTGAGCGGCAAGCTGCTCGACTTCATCGAGCGCTGGATAGTGGAAATCCACGATTTTGCCGCATTCTTCACAAATGACATGATAATGGTTGGATGTGACAAAATCGAACCGGCTTGAGGAGTCACCGTATGTCAGCTCTTTGACAAGCCCGATTTCTTTAAAGACGCGCAAGTTGTTGTAGACGGTAGCGACGCTCATATTCGGAAATTTCCCTTCCAGCGCTTTATATATTTCATCAGCCGTCGGATGGGACATCGAGCTGACCAAATACTCCAGTATCGCATGACGCTGCGGCGTAATGCGTATGCCCGTCTTTTTCAGCATGTCCAGCGCTTCCTTCAGTTGCTCGTTGACAGACACCGTCATGCACCTCACTCTCTGCAAAAGATAAAAAAAATTATCATTTTATAATATTTATAATTAGTCTACAAGGAATGTATGCCTTTTGTCAATATAGATACCATTAATATATGGGCTTGGGCATCTTTTTAACAAAAAAAGGGGGCGGAAATATTTCCCGCCCGCCACATTTCATTCATTTGAGGAGGTTACTATGTATCATACGCAACATAACTGATGTTGCTTGGACGCTTACCTAGATGAGACCAATCGGGCCACCTCCGCGAGCGCCTCATCGACGTGTCCCTTTACTTTCACCCCGCGCCATTCCTTTGCCAATGTTCCATCGGGGGCGATAATGAACGTCGAGCGCTCAATACCCATGTATTCCTTGCCAAAATTCCGCTTTTTCTTCCAAACCCCGTACAGTTCCGCTGCGTGATGCTGTTCATCGGAAAGAAGCAAAAACGGCAGCTGATATTTCTCTATAAACGTTTCATGCCGCTTGACTGGGTCTGTACTCACCCCTAAGATGACGGCGTTCAATCCAGCAAACTGCTCATGGCGGTCGCGAAAGTCGCATGCCTCGGCCGTGCACCCGGGCGTCATGTCTTTTGGATAAAAATAAAGCACGACATAGTGACCCCGGAAATCTGAAAGTGAAACCATTTTCCCGTTGCTTGCCGGCAAGGTGAAATCTGGGGCTGGCTGGCCAATGGCTGTCGTCATGGCGTTCCCTCCGTCTTCTTCGTTTTCTTTTAGCGTAGCGAAGACGGAGGGAAATTGCAACTGTTAGCGGCGATCCCAGTCAAATACAGTGCGCGTCACGATGACCGCTGGCATAATGTAACCGAGAAGCGCCTCAGCGATCGCGATCCACCGCCCGATGCCGATCGGGGTCACATCCCCGTATCCGACTGACAAGAGCGTCATGCCGCTTAAGTACAAGCTATCCTCAAGCAAAGCCAAACGGTTCCCCGCCATATTGTTTGAGGACGGGGTAAACACCGCATGGCCTTTCGCCTGCAAAATCATATAAATCATAGCAAAGCCGAGCAGCATCGTTATATACCACTGAACGAGCACCCACAAGCTGTCGAGCGAGAGGCGGTGCGTCGCTTGAACGCGCGCTGTCCAAAGCGAGGTGATGCTGCCAAGCAGTATGGCAGTAACCACTCCAAGGAAGGCGTAATCCATCGCGTTCCCTCCATCTTTGTCCGTTGTTTATATATACGTGGCCGAACGGACAATTATGACGGGGTGAACCGCCGCAATCTCGATAAGGCTTGAAACAGCGGACGCCGTCGGGCTGTGCCGCCTGCTAGACTACCCGTTCAGCAGGATAGAGCCCTTCTCGGTTTTTGTGAGAGGTCAGCTCCTCACTGCGCAAAGGAGCGGGCCAACACACCTTTCAGCGTCTCTGCGCTATGACGAAACCATTTTTGCTCATTATCGTCGAGCTCAATTTCAATCACTTCGCGGATGCCATTACGGTTGATGACCGCCGGTACGCCGATATAGACATCACGTTCACCGTATAAGCCGTCCAAATAAGCTGAGACGGTCAAAATGGCATTTTCGTTATGCAAAATGGCGCGCGTCACGCGGGCGAGCCCCATGGCGATGCCGTAGTATGTCGCTCCTTTTTTCTCGATAATTTGATAGGCAGCGTCGCGAACGTTGACAAAAATGCGCTCCAAATCCTCCCTTGCCTGTTCTCCTTTCGATTCGATCCACTTGCGGATCGGCACGCCGCCGATGTCAGCCTGACTCCAGACCGGAAGCTCGGTATCGCCGTGTTCACCGATAATGTAGGCGTGGACATTCGTCGGGGCGATGGCGAAATACTCGCCTAATAAAAAGCGAAATCGCGCCGTATCTAAAATCGTCCCTGAACCGATCACTCGATGATGAGGCAGTCCGCTGAATTTCCATGTCGCATAGGTCAAAATGTCGACCGGGTTCGTAGCGACAAGAAACAGCCCTTGAAACCCGGACGCCATAACCGATTCAACGATCGAGCGGAAAATGGCGATATTTTTATCCACTAGATCAAGCCGCGTCTCGCCTGGTTTTTGATTGGCGCCGGCGCAAATGACGACTAAATCAGCGTCGCGGCAGTCGCGGTAATCGCCATGCCAAATGTCCGTGGGCTTCGGCGCAAACACTTTCCCATGGTTGAAATCCATCGCATCGCCCGCAGCTTTATTTTCATTCGCATCGATGAGCACAATTTCATCGGCAACCCCTTGGTTCAATAAAGCAAATGCATAGCTGGCACCGACAAACCCGGTGCCGATGACCGCCACTCGATTTCCTCCTCCGTTTTTCATCGCTGTTCTCCCTTCTTATTATTGTGAATATATTCACAAATTATTTTACGCGATGAAGCGAGAACTATGCATAAACGATTATGGCAATTGTTTGGCCGTTGTTTGTCATTTTTATGACAGCCTCCGTTAAGCAAAAAAGCGGACGGGGCAGTCAGCTCCCCGTCCCGCGATACCGCCTCACCCCAGCATTCCAAAGCATGACGGCGATGGCAAAAAACAAGGCGCCGACTACCGGAGTGAAAAACGCGTAGCCATACCATTCTTCCTTGCGAAGAAAATACGAAGCCGGATAGACGCCAACAAAGGCAAACGGAAGCAGCCACGTTAAAATATAGCGGATGACGCGATGGTAAATATCGACCGGGTAGCGGCCATAGCTGCTGATGTTGTACATCATCGGCATGATTGACGTTCGGGCATCGGCAAAAAAGCTAATGGTCGCCAGTGAAATGAAAATGCCG
This sequence comes from Geobacillus subterraneus, assembly GCF_001618685.1. Taxonomy (GTDB): domain Bacteria; phylum Bacillota; class Bacilli; order Bacillales; family Anoxybacillaceae; genus Geobacillus; species Geobacillus subterraneus. The sequence continues at coordinate 2,715,038 of NZ_CP014342.1, forward strand.
GCATAAATGAACGCGCCGCCGATCACCAATAAAACAAAGATAAAGAGATCATACCAATGAAACGTAAGCGACAGACGGACGCCAGCGTACGCCATAATGATCAACCCCGGTATGGCCCCGAGCAACGATTCGAGCTCCATCCGCTCGAGAATGATCTGAAACAGGCTGTGCACCGGACGCGTCAACACGCGATCCATTTCCCCCTGCACAATATATCGTTCATTAAAATCCCAAAGGTTAAAAAAGGCGCCAAATACGGCATACGGAACAAGAAAAAAACCGTAAATAAACAAAATCTCATCGCGCGACCAACCATGAAGGAGCGGCGTATGGCCGAACACAACGAGCAAAAAGACCAAGTTGACCGCCTGAGCCATGAAATCGGATAGCCATTCAATGAGCAAATCGGCGCGGTATTGCAGTTTCGTTTTCATATATTGCGCCATGTATTGAAAAAAGACTGATAGATAAAACAATCGTTTACCCCCCTTGCACGACGAGCCGCTTTTTCGCCATCCGCCATAACACCCCAATCGGCAAAAGCAGCAGCGCGCACCACGCCGCCTGCATGAGCAGGCCGTCGCGAACGGCGACGCCTTGGAAGCTTTCCGTAATAATCATGCTCGGGATATAGCTGATCGCCTGAAACGGAAAATAGTGCATCAGTTGTTGCGCCCAATCGGGGTAAAAGGAAATGGGCAAGATGAGCCCCGAAAACAAATCAATGATAAACCGCTTCGCCCTAAGCAACCCTTCGTTGCGGAATGTAAAGAACGTCACGACCCCCGCGAGCAAGTTCAGTTCTGAATAAATGATAAAGCTAAGCAAAAGCGATAAGCTAAACGACAGCCATGTATGGGCGTGTTCTGGAAACTGAAGCGGCAAAAAAAGCGATACGACCAAAAGTCCGGGCAATGATAAAAAGAACAGGCGGAACAGCCCTTCGCCAAGCCCTTGCACCGCCTTCATCCCCAAATAGCTGTACGGGCGGATCAGCTCGGTCGCCACTTTTCCGTCGCGGATTTCCATCGCGATTTCGCGGTCAATGTTGTTAAAATAAAACGCCCGTGACAGCCAAGAAATGGCCACATACGTCGTCATTTGGCCAAGCGACATCCCTTGCATCGACGGTTTGTCCCCATAAATGGCCGACCAAAGGAAGTAGTACGCCGCAATGTTAATGGCGTAAATGAGAATGCCAGTATAATAGTTTGTCCGGTAGGCAAGCATCATTAAAAAACGGATGCGGATCATTTCTGTATATTTATCCATTCACCGCACCTTCCTCATAAATATTGCGAACAATCTCTTCCGTCGACACTTCATGGATCCGGATGTCTTGCAGCGCATAGCGGGCGGCGACGCGGCTGACGACTTCCGGCACTCCTCCCGATGGAACGTGCGCCACCCAGATGTTCGGCTGTTCCCCTTTTTTCCAGACAACGTCCAATCCGGCCGTCAGCTCTTGCAAGATAGAGGCGTCCTTTCCTTCGGCGAATGTAAAAGAAACCCGTTTTCCTTGCCCCCATTTTTCTTTTAGCTGCTCAAGCGAACCGTCGTAAATGATTTTTCCTTCATCAAGCATCATCACCCGCTCACACAGCGCCTCGATGTCCGACATGTCATGCGTCGTCAGCAAAATCGTCGTCCCGTACCGCTCGTTCAACTGTTTCAAAAACTGACGGATGTTGAGCTTGACAAGCACATCCAAACCGATTGTCGGCTCGTCCAAAAACAGCAGCGGCGGATTGTGAATGAGCGCGGCAGCGAGCTCACAGCGCATCCGCTGCCCGAGCGACAGCTTGCGCACCGGTTTGTCCAGAAGCGGGCCGATCTCAAGCATGTCAATCACCTCGCCCATATGGCGATCGTATTGCTCGTCTGGGACACGGTACACCTTTTTTAGCAATCGGAACGACTCTTGAACCGCGATGTCCCACCATAACTGTGAACGCTGACCGAAAACAACGCCGATCGTGCGCACAAATTTCTCCCGCTCTTTATGCGGGTTCATCCCGTTGACAACGATGCGCCCGGATGTCGGAGTTAAAATGCCTGTCAACATTTTGATCGTCGTCGACTTGCCGGCACCGTTTTCGCCGATATAGCCGACGATCTCCCCTTGCCTGACGGTAAAAGAAATGCCGTCAACGGCACGAACTGTCATATAACGGCGCGTCCATAAATCGCGAAACGCCCCGACGAGACCGGAGCGGCTTGTGTGCACTTTAAATTCTTTTCGCAGCTGTTCTACTTCGATGGCGTTCATTCTCTCCCTCCTGCCTCTCTCTGATGTCGATAAACAAAAGTGGACTACCCTTTCCTTCTATGTTGCCATTATACCTAAATCACCGTCATTTTCACCTGTTTTGTTTCTCAGATGCCGATGAGGAATGAGCGGAAACGCTTTTGACACATCGAATACAAAGCTCTTATTTCGCCCTTGTCCCCCGCGATGACAAAACCGCTTCTTCGTTCTAGCGAGCACGATAGCCGTAGCTGACAGCACATTATGGTAAAATAAAGGAGCAGTCATCGGAAACAGGAGGATCAAACGATGCAGTGGACAAAATCGGAACAATTATATGAGGAAGCACTTAAGCACATTGTCGGCGGGGTGAACAGCCCCTCCCGCTCGTATAAAGCCGTCGGCGGCGGCGCCCCGGTTGTCATGGAACGGGCGCAAGGGGCGTATTTCTGGGATGTAGATGGAAACCGATACATTGACTATTTGGCCGCCTACGGACCAATCATCGCCGGCCACGCCCATCCGCACATCGCCGCGGCCATCCGGCGCGCTGCGGAAACGGGGGTGTTATACGGCACGCCGACACCGCATGAGATTACATTCGCCAAAATGTTAAAAGAAGCGATTCCGTCGCTTGAAAAAGTGCGGTTTGTCAACTCAGGAACGGAAGCGGTGATGACGACGATCCGCGTCGCTCGCGCCTACACCGGCCGCAGCAAAATCGTGAAATTCGCCGGCTGCTATCACGGCCACTCCGACCTCGTGCTTGTCGCCGCCGGATCAGGGCCGTCGACATTAGGGACGCCGGATTCAGCCGGCGTGCCGCCAAGCATTGCCCAAGAAGTGATTACGGTGCCGTACAATGATGTGGAATCGTTCCGTGAGGCGATGAACGTTTGGGGCGAACACGTCGCAGCCGTATTGGTCGAACCGATTGTCGGCAACTTTGGCATCGTCCTGCCGAAACCTGGCTTTTTAGAAGCCGTAAACGACATCACGCACCAAGCGGGGGCGCTTGTTATTTATGATGAAGTGATCACCGCCTTCCGCTTTATGTATGGCGGAGCGCAAAACTTGCTCGGCATTGAACCCGACTTGACGGCCATGGGGAAAATTATCGGCGGCGGCTTGCCGATCGGGGCGTACGGCGGACGCCAACATATTATGGAACAAGTTGCTCCGCTCGGGCCGGCTTACCAAGCCGGGACAATGGCTGGCAACCCGGCGTCGATGCTCGCTGGCATCGCCTGCCTTGAAGTGTTGAAGCAAGACGGCGTGTATGATCACCTCGATCGGCTTGGCGCCATGCTTGAGGAAGGCATCATGGCCCACGCCCGCCAATGCGGCCTGCCGGTGACCGTCAATCGTTTAAAAGGCGCGCTTACCGTCTTCTTTACGGAAGAAAAAGTCGAAAACTATGAGCAAGCCCAGCGCAGTGATGGCGAACGGTTTGCGACATTTTTCAAGCTGATGCTCGAGCAAGGCGTCAATCTCGCACCGTCCAAGTATGAAGCATGGTTCATCACCCTCGCCCATACCGAAGACGACATCGCTTACACGATCGACGCGGTCGGCCGCGCGTTCCGGCAACTGTAATCGGCAAGGCATACCGTTCTCGCCTCCGGCAAGCTGACGAAAAATCGATGTTTCCTGCCAGCAGCCATTTCGCAAAGGTTCAAAAACCAATTTTTTATTATGGGGACCTCTTTGCGCCGAATTGGTTGCTTAAATCCTCAGCTCTTCAGATCGGCATGCCGTCACCATTGCAGCGCCCGCTGCCAGGCGGGCGCTGTTTGTTATACGAACGCCGATGTTGACAATTTTGTGAACAACGCCGCAGCAAAGCAAGGGACGATTGATTTCCTGCGGCTCGCATGGTATGATAAACAACAAATTCTGAAAATTAAGACTGTCATTTTTCATCCAGCAAGCCATTGGAGGAGGTGACGGGCGCCAATGGGGGAATATCCTCCCGAGCGCGCCTAGTATACATGGAACAACATACGTATCGTTCGCCAAATGAAGAAGAACAACGGGGCGCCTTTTTGCTGGCGGCAGTGGAAAAGCGGAACATCCCGACTAACGAGCATGTCCGCACCGTCCTTGAGGCGCTTGCCCAATGGGGTCATTTGGAACGAGACAGCGCCGCCATCCAACTTGACATCCCGCGCAAGCTATGGATGGAGAAACTGGCCAACGCCGGACAAAACCCGGAAATTGCGACAAACGACCATTTCACCGTCGGTCATGTGCACATTTCCCGTTCCGCTGACGCCGGGGCAATTCGGGCGCATCTTCGCCAGCTTTGCAAACAGTTTGGCTTCGTCCTTTTGTTCGAATCCATTCGGCCATCCGCGGATGAAAATACGTTGTTTTGGCAAATTGCCATGCTGCCGAGCGATGTGTTTTCCTTACCCGACCGTTTGTTCCGTCTCATGACAGCACTTGATGGCGCCCGTTTCCGCCAGGAAGTGAATGCTCGCCTCTCCAATCGGCGCGCTGCCGATATCCCGATCGCCTTCTGACTTTTTCAACGCTCTGCCAATTCCGGCGGAGCGTTATATTTTTCCCTTGAACTCATATATAAAACTGTGTATAGTACTGAATGGTTTACCAAAACGAAAAAGGAGAGATTCCCATAGATGAAGCTCGGTGCCCGCATTTTTAAAACGGGGATCGCCGTGGCGCTCGCCTTGTTTTTAGCGGCGCTGTTTCACTTTCCGTCACCGGTGTTTGCCGGCATTTCCGCTGTATTTGCCATGCAGCCGACCATTTATCGTTCCTATTTATCGTTAATCGAACAAGTGCAGGCGAACGTGATCGGCGCCTTGTTCGCGATTGCCGCGGTTCTTATCCTCGGCCGTGACCCGCTAATCGTCGGTTTGACGCTTATGATCGTCATCGCCCTTTGCCTAAAGATGCGTCTTGAATCGTCGACGATTTCAGTGGCGCTTGTGACCGTCATCGCCATTATGGAATATACAGAACGCCAGTTTATCGAATTTGCGGCCATCCGCTTTTTGACAATCATGCTCGGCATTTTCGCCGCCTTTCTCGTCAACTTCATTTTCTTGCCGCCAAAGTATGAAAAAAAGCTGTATGAAAAAATCAGCGGCGAGACAGAAGCCATTTTAAAATGGATCCGCCTGCATAAGCAGCAGGCAGCGGGCCATCATCATTTAAAAGAAGAGATCGAAACGCTGCACGAGGAAATGACAAAACTCGAGCATCTTTATCTCATGTATAAGGAAGAGCGCACGTATTTCCGCCGCCAACGCTTCCAAAAATCGCGCAAGCTCGTCTTATACAGGCAAATGATTGCAGCAGCCGACCGGGCGCTGTCGGTATTAAAATGGCTTTATCGCCTCGAGAACGAGCTCGGGCGTCTGCCCACTGAGCTCCGCCAAGCCATCTACTTGCATCTTAGCCACTTGCTTGACTATCACGAACAGTTATTGCTGAAGTTTATCCATAAGGCCAAACCGCTCCCTCATAACAAGAGGGCCGAGGAAATGTACCGCCAGCGCGAACAGCTCGCCACGGTCTTTTACTCCGGGGGACAACCGCCCGCCGAGTACCGGTTGTTCTCCTTGATCGGAGCAATCATCGATTACGGAGACCGGCTTGAGCATTTGGATAAGTTAATTGACAGCTTTCACCATTATCATTACGATGAAGAGCTGACAAAACAGCTCGAAAAGGCAACAGGCGGCCGCGCATAGCGGACCGCCTGTTTTAGCTTTTCATCCGCGGGTCAAGCGCATCGCGCAGCCCGTCCCCCATTAAGTTAAAACCAAGCACGGTTAACATAATCGCCAACCCCGGAAAAATCATCGTCCACGGTGCTTGCGTTAAAAAATCTTTTGCATCGGACAACATTTTCCCCCATTCCGGGTTCGGCGGCTGTGCTCCCAATCCTAAAAAACCGAGCGCCGCCGCTTCAATAATGGCGGTAGCGATTGCCAACGTCCCTTGAACAATAATCGGCGCTAGACTATTCGGCAAAATATGGTGAAACAAAATGCGCCAATCGCTCATACCGATCGCTTTCGCCGCCATGATGTATTCCTCTTGCTTAATGCTCAACACGCGGGAACGGATTAAGCGGCCGAAGTTCGGCACATTAATAACAGCAATGGCAATAAGAGCGTTTTGCAAAGACGGACCAAGCACCGCGACGATGCCGATCGCCAGTAAAATGCTTGGGAATGCCAGCATAATATCAAATAACCGCGAAATAATCCCATCGATCCATCGGCCATAGTAACCGGCGATAATGCCAAGCAATGAGCCGACAACAATCGAACCGAGTACAGAGAAAAAACCGACCCATAACGAAATGCGCGCTCCATAAATCACACGGGAGAAAATGTCCCGTCCAAAATCATCCGTTCCAAACCAGTGTTCGCCGGAAGGGGGTTGCAGCCGCTCGGCCAACTGCTGTTCTTTATAGTCATACGGCGCCAGCCAAGGCGCCAGGAGGGCGATCACAATAAAAAATAAGACAATTCCTGCCCCAACAAGAGCGATTTTATTCTTTCGAAACCGCTGCCACGCTTCCCCCCATAACGAACCCGTTTTCTCTTCCCGAATCGCTGTCGGCGGCGTTGCCGGTGTGCGCGCCAATTCAGCCATACGCGCCTCCTCCTTTCTTTAATTGTACTTAATGCGCGGGTCAATTGCCGCGTAAAGTAAGTCAACGATTAAGTTAATGAAAATAAAAATAGCGGCGATAATCAAAATTCCGGATTGAATTACGGGATAATCCCGATAGCCGATGGCATCGTAAATATAACGACCAATGCCAGGCCAGCTGAAAATCGTTTCTGTCAAAATCGCCCCGCCAAGCAACAGCCCTGTTTGCAAGCCAATGACGGTCAACACAGGAATAATGGCGTTTTTTAACGAATGTTTGTACACAACCCAAAACATGCTTAACCCTTTCGCTCTTGCGGTGCGGATATAATCAGATTTCATCACTTCGAGCATGCTGGAGCGTGTCATGCGGGCGATAATCGCCATCGGGATTGTCGCCAAGGCCACACTTGGCAACACGAGATGCTGGATGGCTTGCCAAAACTGCTCCGTATTTCCACTGAGCAACGTATCAATCAAATAGAGATGGGTGATCGGCTCGATTGGGTTGCGCACATCCTCCCGTCCTGACGTCGGCAGCCAGTCGAGCTGAATCGAAAACAGCCACTGTTCCATCAACCCAAGCCAAAAAATGGGCATCGAAACGCCAAGAAGCGCCAGCACCATCGCAATATAATCAAACCATGAGTTTTGAAACCACGCGCTAATAATGCCGGCGTTAACGCCGATGATAACAGCAATAATCATCGCTACTAGCGACAGCTCGATCGTTGCCGCTAAGTACGGCCAAATTTCTTCAGCGATGGGAGCACCGGTGCGAATGGACTCACCCAGGTCGCCGCGCAGCAACCCGCCAATATATTTGACATATTGGACATACCACGGCTCGTCCAACCCAAGCTTATGCGTCAGTGCAGCCACCGCTTCCTTCGTCGCCTTTTGTCCTAAAATGACTTGTGCGGGGTTGCCAGGAATCGCTCGGATCATAAAAAAAACAACCAGTGACATGCCAAATAACACGGGAATGATCATTAACACCCTTTTTACTGTATACGGCAGCATCCCAATCTCCCTCCCTTAACATGCGGTAAACAAAGAGGGGAAGACGCACCCCTTCCCCTCTCCCAACCGATTATTTAAATTCCACTTTGGTAAATTTGTCCGAGCCGGTCGGATGCGGATGAAACCCTTGGATATTTGCCTTGCCAGCCAACAGCGGAGTCGAGTGAACAAGCGGAATCCACGGCGCCTCTTCTTTAATAATTTCCTGCGCCTGTTTATACAGTTCATTCCGTTTGTTTTCATCACTGATTGTTTGCGCCTCGACTAAAATGTTATGGAGCTCATCATTCGAAAAATACGTGTAGTTGTTGCTGCCAATGCTGTCTTTGTCAAGGAGCGCATATAGGAAGTTATCCGCATCGCCGTTGTCGCCCGTCCAGCCGAGCAGGAAAGCATCCGCCTCCCCTTTGGCGAGCTTATCTAAATACGTCGCCCATTCATATGACACAATTTTCGCTTTCACACCGATTTTGGCGAAATTAGCTTGAATGGCTTCGGCAATTTTCTGCCCATCTGGCATATATGGACGCGGCACCGGCATCGCCCACAGTTCGATTTCAAAGCCGTTCGGGTAGCCGGCCTCGGCGAGCAATTGTTTAGCCTTTTCCAGATCAAACGGATAGTCCTGAATGGCATCGTTATACCCCGGAATGCTCGGCGGCATCGGGTTTTTCGCCGGTTCCGCCTGTCCAGCATAAAACGCATCAATAATGGCCTGTTTGTCCACCGCGTAGTTTAGCGCCTGGCGCACCAACTTGTTTTTCAACGGTCCTCTCGTTGCCGTCAGCCCGACATAGGCGACGTTCATTGACGGACGCTTAAAAATTTGAAACTCTTTGTTTCCTTCCACTTGTTTTAAGTCCGTCGGATTCAAATCTTCCATAATATCGATTTCGCCTTTTAAGAGCGCGTTGAGGCGCGCTGAGTTGTCCGGAATGGAAACGAAAATCACCTGATTCAGCTTCGGATAGCCTTCTTCCCAATAATCTTTATTTTTCTCAAGCACGATCCGTTCGTTCCGCTTCCACTCTTTAAAGACAAACGGACCGGTGCCAACCGGATGTTCGCCGAACTTGTCCCCATATTTTTCGACCGCCGTCGGACTGGCAATGGCAAACGGTGGCATGGCGATATTTTTCAAGAACGGCGCTTGCGGACGCTTCAATACAAACTGTACCGTATAGTCATCAAGCGCTTTCACCTCTTTAATGACGTGACTCTCATCATTTTTATAGCCGCCAAACATTGACCCGTAATACGGGAACGTATCAGCGTTGCCGTTTGCCCAACGCTCAAAGTTGAATACAACTGCTTCGGCATTAAAATCAGTGCCATCATGAAACTTTACACCTTGCCGGAGCTTGAAGGTGTACGTCAGCCCATCCTCGGAAATCGTCCACTCCGTCGCCAACGCCGGCTTAACGGATGTGTCGTTGTCGTTGTAGTCAAGCAGTGTGTCAAAAATGTTTTTCGTGACTTTTAGCGATTCGCCATCCGTCACTGTCGCTGGGTCAAGCGATACCGAATCGCCGCCACGGCCATAGACAAGGGTGTCTTGGGCCGACGGTTTGTCGCTGCCGCTTCCCGCGCTTTCCTTCGACTTGCCGCAGCCGGCAAAGACAAGAACGGCGGCAAGCAACATGGCCAGCCAAGTAAACCATTTGTTTCTTCTCATCATTTCTCCCCCTCACTTGGTTTGTTTATCATCACACCGCCTGTCTATTCATTCGTATAAATGACAGGCGACGTAATGTCCATTCGCTACTTCTTTTAGTTCTGGACGTCGCTCGCGGCAAATGTTCATACAAGCCGAACAGCGTGTATGGAACGCGCACCCTTGCGGCGGATTGGCCGGGCTCGGCAAATCGCCGGAGAGCAGCTGACGCTCCGCTTTATGGTCAGGATCGGGAATCGGCACAGAAGACAACAAGGCCTTCGTATATGGATGTTTCGGCGCTTCATATAGCGATTCGCTGTCCGCTAGTTCGACCATCCGACCTAAATACATGACGCCAACTCGGTCGCTAATATGCCGAACTACTCCCAGATCATGAGCGATGAAAATATATGTAAGAGAAAACTGTTTTTGTAAATCCTCAAGCAAATTAAGCACTTGTGCTTGAATCGATACATCGAGCGCTGAGACCGGTTCATCGGCAATGATCAACTTCGGATTGGTCATCAACGCCCGCGCGATGCCGATGCGCTGGCGCTGACCGCCGCTAAATTGGTGCGGATAGCGTTTTGCATGATACGAACCGAGCCCGACGACTTCAAGCATCTCCCGCACCCGCTGCTTTCGCTCTTCTTTCGACCCGATGCCATGAACAATCAATGGTTCCTCTAAAATTCTTTCCACCGTATGGCGAGGATTGAGGGAAGCAAACGGGTCTTGGAAAATCATTTGCATATCGCGCCGCAACCGACGCAGCTCTGCTTTCGATAAAGCTGTCACCTCGTATCCTTCAAAGGTGATCGATCCATCCGTCGGTTCGATAAGCCGCAAAAGCATTCGCCCTGTCGTCGACTTGCCGCAACCGGACTCACCAACGATCCCAAGCGTCTCGCCGCGATATACAGTGAACGTCACATCATCGACCGCTTTTACCGTCCCGATTTGTTTGCCAAAAATGCCTCCGGTAATCGGAAAATATTTTTTAAGCCCTTTCGCTTCGAGCAACGGCTCGCTCATCGACTCCCCCTCCCTTCTCTAACACCAAAAAGCAACGAGTGCGATGACCTTGTTCACCAACTTCATACAGTTGTGGTTCCTCTTGACGGCAACGATCAAACGCATATTCACACCGCTCGGCAAATCGGCAGCCACAGCGGATGGTTCCCGGCTTCGGCACTTGACCTGGAATGGAGTACAGACGCTCCTTTTTGCCGCGGATATCGGGAATCGAGCGGATTAAACCGACGGTATACGGGTGCTGAGGACGCCGAAAAATCGCCTGAACGCTTCCCTCTTCGACAATTTGGCCGGCATACATGACGATCACGCGGTCACATATTTCCGCGACAACGCCCAAATCGTGGGTGATCATCATAATCGCTGTGCCGAACGTCCGGTTTAATTCTTTCATCAATGCTAAAATTTGCGCTTGGATCGTCACGTCGAGCGCCGTCGTCGGCTCATCGGCGATCAAAAGCGCCGGCTGGCACGCCATTGCGATCGCGATCATAACGCGCTGACGCATACCTCCCGATAACTGATGCGGATATTCATCCAGCGTTTGTTCAGCGCGCGGCAATCCGACAAGCTTGAGCATTTCCACCGCCCGTGCTCTCGCTTCTTTTTTCCCTATTTTCGTATGGAGACGAATCGCTTCTACTAACTGATTCCCGATGGTGAATAAAGGATTTAACGAGGTCATGGGCTCTTGAAAAATCATGGCGATCTCATTCCCGCGGATTTGCTTCATCCGTCGCTCTGAGGCTTCGACTAAATTCTCGCCTTTAAACCAAATCTCGCCGCCGACTACCTTGCCGATTCCCTTTGGCAATAATCCCATGATTGACAGCGATGTGACGCTTTTTCCACATCCGGACTCCCCGACGATGCCGAGCACTTCTCCTTCATAGATAGAAAAGTCAACGCCATCGACCGCGGGAATCTCCCCCTCATCCGTAAAAAAAGATGTCTGAAGCCCCCGAACTTCCAACAAAGGCCCTTCCATCATCTTCTTCACCCCCTCATAACCCCATTTCGTGAAACCTTTGCCCTCTGAACAAAATTATGCCATGCATCATTCTATAAGACAATATAATATTATAAAAAATTTAAATTATTAAAAAACAAAAAACAATACGAAAGCGACTTTACATGAAATAAAGTCGCTTTTTTCATATTTTTTCAATAACATTAATACTTTTGTTTACTATTATAAGTGGTGAACCATAAACAACTGGTAATAACTCCCCCCGCTTCGCCATTAGTTCCCCATGCGTGCCGCTTTCGACAATTTGCCCGTTTTCGATGAACAAAATGCGGTCGGCATGGGTGATCGTCGACAAACGATGAGCGACGACAAACGTCGTGCAGTTTTTCGCCAAACGCTCAAGCGCTTCTTGAATGTGATGCTCATTTTCCAAATCAAGCGCTGATGTCGCCTCATCAAAAATTAAAATCGGCGGGTTTTTCAAAAACTCGCGGGCGATGACGATCCGCTGCTTTTGTCCGCCGGAGAGCTTGACGCCGCGCTCGCCGACTTTTGTGTCATAGCCGTCGGGCAAACGCATAATAAACCCATGGGCGTTTGCGGCTTTCGCCGCCGCGATCACTTCCTCGTCCGTCGCGTCCGGCTTGCCGAGCAAAAAATGGAATGGCAAACTTCACGATGCCGACCGCCATCGTCGCAACGATATGTCAACGGTACGGGCGGACGAACTGCCAATAACGACGGATGCTGTCCATGGTGCCCCTCCCTAAAAACGCAGAAAAAACCTGCCAGCGGTGCCGAACAGGCTTTTTTCATGCCGCTATTTTTGGTACGCCTGAAACGTTCCGTACCATTTGTCAATAAACTCGGGCGCGAACGGCCCTTTCCGCTCTTGAATCCAGCCGACGAGCTTTTGGACGTTGTTTTTTAAAATGCGGTCGATCACATCCGGGTAACTCATCTCACGGCGATGCCGCTCGTATTCGTCTTCATCAAGAAGTATGTACGTCATATCAGGGAACACTTTAATATCCAAATCGTAATCGATATATTTCAGCGCCTCATCATCCCAGACAAACGGCGAGCTTAAATTGCAATAATAATATACCCCGTCCTCGCGGATCATGGCAATGATGTTAAACCAATGCTTGGCGTGAAAAAAACAAATCGCCGGCTCGCGCGTCACCCACGTCCGGCCGTCCGCTTCCATGACAAGCGTTTTGTCGTTGCCGCCGATTACATACGCCGGTGTTCCTTTTAATACGACCGTCTCCTGCCAAATGCGGTGGATCGTCCCATTATGTTTGTAGCTATGGATTTGAATGATTTTCCCTTCCCGCGGGTATGCTGGCATCATTCTTCCCTACTTTCCGATGGGAACTTCTTCTTTTTATTATACCTTTTTTGTTTCGCAAATGGAAAGAAAAGCGAGCCGCCTTGCCGAGGCGAAAGCGGCCTAGCGGTGCAGCGCCGGCGGGCGCGGCCCGCCTCAAGCGCTTGAGGACACCTGCCTCTCAAACACGCGGCGGATGGCTTCAACTTGCTGTTTCATTTGCCGTACTTCTTCGCGAAGAGCAGGGGTCGGCGCTTCGCGTTCGAGTTCCTCCAACTCACGGGCAATCTCCTGACAGCGCTCCATTTCATTCAATAAAAACAACGCTTCTTCCCAATCATCCACCCAAGCCTGTTCCATGCTCTGGCGATTCTCCCTTCCCCTTTACCATACAATCTGCTTTATCATTTCGCGGCCAAACTTTTCAAATCCTTTCACGAATTGTGCAGAGCCATGACAGTTTTTGTCGACAAAAAAGCAGAGGCGTGTTGCCTCTGCTTATTGCCTTTCCTATCCGGCCGGTTTCTTGTACTCTTGGCAGCGTGCGCTGCCATTGGCGGTCAGATTGGTTACTGATTAACGTTTTGCGCTTTGCGCGCCTCTGCTTGCGCGTTTTGTTGTTTAACATGTTGCACATTCGTCTCAGCCGCAAACTCCGTGCCGAATTGGCCAGCTTGAGCTGCTTGAGCCGATTGCGCGTTTTGTTGTCTTACTTCTTGAATGTTCGTGCCAGCGAATGTTTTGTTCGGTTGTTTGGCCATTGTTCTCACCTCCACGTGCTTTAATGTGCCCCGGAGGTGGCCGTTCTATCCGCCGGCATTACAAAAGTAAAGATCTTCCACCGTCAACAATGATCGTCTGTCCGCGAATCATCTCAGCAGCCTCCGATAACAAAAACATGACGGCGTTGACGATATCTTCCGGCTTCACCGGGCGCCCGGCCGGAGTGTTTGCCGCCGCATCAGCGAGCAGCTCATCGCGGTTCGGAAAATGTTTCAGCGCTTCCGTGTCCACCGCTCCGCCGGAAACGGCGTTGACGGCGATATGTTTTGGCGCCAGCTCGACGGCCAAGTAACGGGTAAGCGCCTCAAGCGCCGCCTTCGAAACGCCGACCGCCGTGTAGTTTTCCAAATAGCGGATCGACCCGAGCGAGCTGATGCTGACGATTTTTCCGCCGCCGGATTTTTCCATCCGCTTCGCCGCCTCTTGGGCGCAAAATAAAAGCGCTTTGCTGTTGATATTCATCGTCCAGTTCCAATGCGTTTCCTCGAGCTCTAACGCCGGTCGCAATACGCCGGAGGCAGCGTTGTTCACGAGCACATCAACCCGCCCGAATGCTTCGTCAATGCGGGCGAACATGGCGCGAATTTTCTCGACATCACCGACATTGGCTTTGACAATAAGCGCTTTTCTTCCGAGCGCTTCAATTTCACGCGCTGTTTCTTCGGCAGCTGTTTTGCTGCGGGCATAGTTGACGACAATATCATATCCTTCCTCAGCTAGCCGCAAAGCGATCGCTTTGCCGATGCCGCGGCTGCTTCCCGTGACGACCGCCACTTTTCCACTCATGTTTTTCCGCTCCTTTACGTATAATATAGCCGAATTCCGCAAACAAAGGAGGCGCAGCCTATGTATGTCGGCCGCGATATGACCGAGCTGTCGATGATTCCAAAAACAGAATGGACCGATGACGAACTCGCTTATTTTCACCATTCGTTCCAGCAAATTGCTCCGTATTTAAACGTCGAAGGGCAAACGATCCACCGTGAAATTATTGAAGAAATCGAAGCGCGCGGCGGCCTTGGGCGCCGCGAAGCAACGTACACGCACGGCACGATGCCGGTGCCCGATTAACGCAGGCGGCGCGCTTCGCCTGCGCGCTCTTGATATTCGCGCCAAATGCGTTGGTGCGACACAGGAAAGGCGTATGCGTCTAGCTCCCTCGCTGACACCAACCGATACGGTTCATCCAGCCGCTCGCCGTCAAGCAACTGGCCACTAAACACCGTCAGCTTCCAAATCAAATGGGAAAAGACGTGATCAAACGAAGCCAACGGCTCTCCGAGCTTGACCTTGAGACCGTGCTCGTTCAAAAATCCCTTCTCCAATTTCTCTTTTTCGCCTTCGCCATTTATTTCACAGCCCGGAAATTCCCATAAGTTCGCAAGCAGACCGGTATGGCCGCGCTTGCGAATAAGAATGCGTCCTTCTTCGTCAGCGAGCACAGCAACCGCAAGCGGCACTTGTTTCACCGCTGTTTTTTTCGTTTTCACCGGCAACTCCTCCGGCACACCTTCCGCGAACGCCCGGCAATGGGCTTGCACCGGACAAAGAAGGCACGAGGGGCGGCGCGGTGTACAAACAAGAGCGCCAAGCTCAATCAATGCTTCATTGAATGCCCCCGGATGTTCATACGCCATAATCTCGCGGACGATCTGTTCGAATCGCTTTCGCGTCGACGCCTTGGCAATGTCATCCGTCACCAAAAACAAACGCGACAACACGCGCATCACGTTGCCATCGACCGCCGGCTCCGGCACGCCGTAGGCGAGGCTCAGCACCGCACCGACCGTATACGGGCCGACTCCTTTCAGTTTGGCAAATTCATCCGGGCGATCCGGCACTTTCCCCCCATAATGCTCCTTCACTTCTTTTACCGCCGCATGCAAGTTGCGCACACGCGAATAATAACCGAGTCCTTCCCACGCCTTCAGCACTTCGTCCTCATCGGCGCCAGCGAGCGCCTCTAGCGTCGGAAATTGCTCAATAAACTTTTCGAAATACGGAATGACCGTCTCGACGCGCGTCTGCTGCAACATGACTTCCGACACCCACACTTTATACGGATCGCGGTCTTTTCGCCACGGCAGGTCGCGGCGCTCACGGGCAAACCAATCGAGCAAATCGCGCTGAAACTCGCGGGCAGGAAACCGCTCTGTCCATGTTGTCATCTTCGTTTTGTCCCCCATGATGCCTATTGTCCACCCCATTATATCAAAAAACCCCCGGCGTGGCTTGCCGCACGCCAAGGGGAAATGAAAGGAAATCGTTCTCAACTTTCCTTTGCCGCCGAAACATAGGCGATCTGTTCATGTTGGGCACGCAATCGGCGAATATCGATGCGCACGAGCATCGAGATAATGAAAGCGATGACAAACAAACCGCCAAAAAAGGCCAAACTCCCTTCATAAGAGCCGGTCGTGTCTTTAATGTACGCAGCAAACATCGGTCCGACAAGACCGGCCGCAGCCCAAGCTGTCAGAATATAACCATGGATGGCACCGAGTTGCTTTGTTCCAAACAAATCGCCGATGTACGCGGGGATACAGGCAAATCCGCCGCCATAACACGTATACACAATCGTCAGCATCACAATAAACAACCATTTCATGGACACATTCGGCAACAGGAAGAAAATCAAGATTTGCAAAACGAAAAACGCCGTATACGTATTAGGACGACCAATATAATCAGAAGCCGACGCCCAGCCGATGCGTCCTAACCCGTTAAACACTCCGATGGCACCAACGAGCGCCGCTGCAGCTGTTTGGCTGATGCCAATGCTTTCTACTGCCAATGGTTTCGCCACTGCCAAAACGGCAATACCACATGTCACGTTAATAAACAGCATGAACCATAAATACCAAAAACGTCTTGTTTTCACCGCCTCATTGGCCGTCAACTGCGCCAAATCAAGCGAAGGTTTGGCTTTTCCGGCCTTCAGTTTTTCCTGAAATCCTTCCGGCAGCCATCCTTCTGGTGGTTTTTCTAAATAAAGCGAGGATAGCACCATAATAGCGAAGTATGTAATTCCTAAAATAAAAAATGTATTCTGAACACCTACGGATGCAATTAAGCTGTTCATGACGGGACTCGCAATGGCCGCCGCAAACCCGAACCCCATAATCGCCAGCCCCGTAGCCAAACCGCGCCGGTCCGGAAACCATTTAACAAGCGTAGACACAGGCGCAATATACCCGACGCCAAGCCCGATCCCGCCTAAAACGCCATAAAACAGATACAGAAGATACTTAGAACCGAGAGCAACAGCCAATCCAGAACCAGTCACCCCGAGGCCAAAAAAGATGGCAGCCAATAGCCCCGATTTCCGCGGCCCGTGCTTCTCCACAAAATGACCGAGGAACGCAGCCGATAATCCTAAAAATAAGATGGCAATGCTGAAGGTGAGCGCCACTTCCTGGTCCGACCATCCAAACAATTGCTTTAATGGATTGGTAAAATTGCTCCAGGCGTAAACAGATCCGATCGAAATATGGATGCCGACAGCAGATAAAGCAATAAGCCATCGGTTTTTCATGTTCCCCTTCTCCCCTTTCATCCAATGATAATTCGACTTTCATACGTATACACATTAAACGCTTGCCCGCGCAAAAAGCCGACAACGGTAATGCCGAGTTCTTCCGCCAAATCTAGGGCCAGCGTCGTCGGCGCCGATTTCGACAGCAGAATGCTGACGCCCATTTTCGCCGCCTTCAAAAGCACTTCCGACGAGACGCGGCCGCTGAATACAATCAGCTTGTCTTTCATCGCCACTTGATGGCGCAGGCAGTAGCCGTACAACTTATCAAGCGCGTTATGGCGCCCGATGTCGGAACGGATGACAACAATCCCGTCCGGCGTGGCGAGCGCGGCGTTATGAAGGCCTCCGGTCGCTGCGAAATCGGTCGACTGTTCGTGCAGCGCTTCCATTAAACGCAGACAGTCATCCGCTTGGGCGCTGATGCCGTCAACGATCGTTTTAGCGGTTTTCATATCATTGTAAAAATAAAACTGGCGGCTTTTTCCACAGCATGAGCCGATAAACCGCTTGGCGTAAAATTCCATTGATGGAAGCTTACTTGCGGTGAGCTCCACGTAAGCAAACCCTCGCTTCTCATCGATCGCCATCGCTTGAATGTCATCCTTTACCCGAATCACCCCTTCTGACGCCAAAAAACCGGTGACAAGTTCGTCCATATGCTCCGGCGTGCAGACGATTGTCGCAAACTCCTCGCCGTTGACTACGACCGTCAGCGGAAATTCGAGCGCGATCTCATCTTCTTCCTCGGCCAGCTGCCCATTGCGGTATTTGGCAATATACCGTCTTTTTGCCGCAAACCCGTTCAAGAACGTTCTCCTCCTCCCTAGTCCAAAATAAAACCGCCGCCTTCCGGACAAAGGCACCGTTTGCCCCTGTCAGCGAAAAGCGGCGGTAGTTTGCACCCAGCATTTCTGCAGCGAAACCAACGCACATCCGTTTCTGAAACCTGCCAACCAACTGAACAACATCTGTTAGCCGGCCAAGCTTCTCCTATTTTCAACTTATCTACAATCATAAGCATACCATGAACAGCTGTGAAACACAACCGTTTTGTTCACAAATTTGTCACAATTCAATCGGCTTTTCAAACACAAACACAGAAACGGCCATATCTTCTTCAATTTTAATATCGCTGAACAAATGAAGCAGTTTCGAACCGACGAGCTCTTCCATGCCATCCGGCACATGCTGGGCATACACATCTTGGATCATTTTCGTTCTTGCCGCATGCACCATCTCCCGTCCTTCCGGCGTGCGGGCGATAAATTTCTCCGTCGGCGTTAAATTTCCGTGCAAAATCGTAATCGCCAAGTTATCGACAAAGTATGTTTTAATCCGTTCCGGCCCTTTGCCAAACAGCTGTTTGCGCACTTTGCGCACAATATCATTAAAGGCGGCTTCCTTTTTCGACATCGCCATCCCTCCTTTCGCCAACGTTTGAAAAACTTCCTATCCATCCATTGTGTTCTACGTTTCGCCATACTATAATAAACTATAGCAAATGTATACATAGTGGAAAAATAATAAGGGTCTCCTTGTTATTTTTCTACGACTCTAGCAAACATTGGATTGGTTGTTTAGTATCGCCGTGCTAAAGAACTACTCCACCACGATGAAGCACGAGTCTCATCGTTGGTGGAGTTTTTATTTTGCAAAGGAGGAGCGATGATGGAAGCACCAATGGTGACATTAACCATCAACGGACGCACGTACCGCGCCAAACAAGGGATGACGATTTTAGAAACCGTCAACGAGCACGGTCTTTCGCACCCGCAAGTTTGTTACACGCCGGAGCTTGGCGCCATTCGGACGTGTGATACGTGCATCGCTGAAGTCAACGGCACGCTTCTTCGCGCCTGTTCAACGCTAGTGGAAGACGGCATGGTCGTCGAGCTCGGCTCACCGCGGGCGAAGGCGGCGCAAAAAGAAGCGATGGACCGCCTTTTGGAAAACCACCTTTTATACTGTACGGTGTGTGACAACAACAACGGCAACTGCAAGCTGCACAACACAGCGGAAATGATGCAAATCGAACATCAAACATATCCGTACCGTCCGAAAGTCGACCCATCCGAGGTGGATATGTCGCACCCGTTTTACCGCTATGACCCGAACCAATGCATCGCCTGTGGGCAGTGTGTGGAGGCATGCCAAAACTTGCAAGTAAACGAAACGCTCTCGATTGACTGGGAAGCAGAACGGCCGCGCGTCGTTTGGGATGGCGGCGTGCCGATCAACGAATCGTCGTGCGTCAGCTGCGGGCACTGTGTCACCGTTTGCCCGTGCAACGCCTTAATGGAAAAATCGATGCTTGGCGAAGCCGGGTTTATGACCGGCTTGGATCAAGAAGTTTTGAGCCCAATGATCGACTTTGTCAAAGAAGTCGAGCCAAATTACACGAGCATTTTCGCCATTTCTGAAATTGAGGCGGCGATGCGCGAACAGCGGATCAAAAAGACGAAAACGGTCTGCACGTTCTGCGGCGTCGGCTGTTCGTTTGAAGTGTGGACGAAAGGGCGCAAGATTTTAAAAATCCAGCCTGTTTCTGAAGCGCCGGTCAACGCGATTTCCACATGCGTCAAAGGAAAATTCGGCTGGGATTTTGTCAACAGCGAAGAGCGCCTGACGAAGCCGCTCATCCGTAAAGGCGACGTGTTCGTCGAGTCGACATGGGATGAAGCGCTCGACTTGGTCGCAGAAAAGCTTGGCGCCATTAAGCAACAATACGGCGGCAATGCCATTGGCTTCATTTCCTCATCGAAAATTTCCAACGAGGAAAACTATTTAATGCAAAAGTTGGCGCGGCAAGTATTTGAAACGAACAACGTCGACAACTGTTCGCGCTATTGCCAATCGCCGGCGACGGACGGCTTGTTCCGCACGGTCGGGATGGGCGGCGATTCCGGCACGATTCATGACATCGCTTCCGCCGGCTTGGTCATCATCATCGGCGCCAACCCTGCCGAGGGGCATCCGGTGATTGCGACCCGCGTCAAACGGGCGCATAAGCTGTTCGGCCAAAAACTGATTGTCGCTGACTTGCGCCGCAACGAAATGGCTGAGCGGGCCGATTTGTTCATCCGCCCGAAACAAGGCACCGACCAAGTGTGGCTGATGGCGGTAACGAAATACATCATCGACCAAGGCTGGCACGATGAAACGTTCATTCGTGAACGCGTCCATTTCTTTGATGAATTCCGACAGCTGCTTGAAAACTATACGCTCGACTATGCCGAACAAACAACCGGCATCGCCAAAGCCGATCTCATCCGCATTGCCGAAATGATTCACGAAGCGGACGGCACATGCGTCCTTTGGGGCATGGGCGTGACGCAAAATACGGGGGGCAGCGACACATCGGCAGCGATCTCCAATTTGCTGCTTGCAACCGGCAACTACGGGCGTCCGGGCGCCGGCGCGTTCCCATTGCGCGGCCATAACAACGTCCAAGGCGCCTGTGACATGGGATCGCTTCCTTCCTGGCTGCCTGGGTACCAACATGTGACCGATGACGCGGCGCGCGCGAAATTTGAAAAAGCGTACGGCGTCCGCATCGATGCAAAGCCGGGCCTTGACAACATTCAAATGCTTGAAGCGGCTGAACGCGGCGAACTAAAAGCGATGTATATCGTCGGCGAAGATATGGCGCTTGTCGACTGCAACGCCAACCACGTGCAAGAGACGTTGGCGAAACTTGACTTTGTCATCGTCCAAGACATTTTCTTATCCAAAACGGCACAATTTGCTGATGTGATCTTGCCGGCGGCGCCGAACTTGGAGAAAGAAGGAACATTCACGAACACCGAACGCCGCATCCAACGGTTTTACCAAGCGCTTGAGCCGCTTGGCGACTCCAAACCGGATTGGTGGATTATCCAAGAAATTGCCAAACGGCTTGGCGCCGATTGGAATTACGCCGGCCCGAGTGAAGTGATGGATGAAATCGCCAGCCTCGCCCCGCTCTATTCGCAGGCGCATTACGATCGGCTCGAGGGCTGGAACAGCTTATGCTGGGGCAGCTATGACGGCGCTGATACGCCGCTTCTGTACAAAGAGCGGTTTAACTTCCCGGACGGCAAAGCCCGCTTTGCGCTGGCCGATTGGGTCGAACCGGTGCAATACCCGGAAGAGTACGATTTGCTCGTCAACAACGGCCGGCTGCTTGAGCACTTCCACGAAGGAAACTTGACGTACAAATCAAAAGGCATCCAGCGCAAGTTTCCGGACATTTTCGTTGAAGTGTCGCCGGAACTCGCCAACGAGCGCGGCATTAGCGACGGGGCGCTTGTCCGGCTCATCTCGCCGTACGGCCGCGTCAACGTGCGCGTGCTCGTCACCGACCGGGTCAGAGGCAATGAGCTGTTCTTGCCGATGCACTCAACGGCCAATGAGAGCGCCATTAACATTTTGACCGGTCCGCAAACCGACCATCGCACGAACACACCGGCGTATAAACAAGCCCGCGTCCGTATGGAAGTGCTTGAACGGTCGGGAGAAACACCGCTGCCGCGCACAAACCCGCGCTTTAAACAGCGTCATCCGCAAAACGGCGTCGAGGTCGAGCGGAAATGGCAACGCCGCGATTACGTGCCGCTCACAGAAGCGGAAAAGGGGGTGAAAATCGGTGGCTAAACCGATTACCGCCATTCAAAAACGCCAGATGACCGAGGAAGAAAAGCGGGCCGAAGCGCTGGCGAAACTAAAAGCGGCCGTCGGCGACAGCGAAGAGGCAGTCCGCGAGCTCTTGACGCTCATCGAGCAGCTGCATGAAAGCGGCCTGCTTGAGGCCGCCAACGCCCTATTAAAAGCGCGGGAAGACGTAGCGAAAATCGTCGTCGGCCAGCTCAACCAAAAGCCGGTGACAACGATGGTGAACCACGCGTTCGCCTTGGCCGGCCTCGCCGCCTCGCTCGACCCTGAGCGGACGGCCAAGCTGCTTGAACATATCGCCTCCGGTGCCATCGAGGCCTACGAAGAGACCTCGGTCGAACCGAAAAAAGTCGGACTGTTCGACTTGTTTAAGGCGCTCAACGACCCGGATATCAACCGCGCCGTCCACTTTTTCCTGTCCGCACTTAAGGCGATCGGCCAACGGCTTAGAAATGACAGCTGACCAATTGAGCGGCGGACAACATAGCAGCGAACAAATGGGCCGCTGAACGAATGGACAGCGACCCGGTCAACGAGCAGAAACGAGCGAGGCGTCCCGCCAGGTGCGGGGCGCTTTTCGTTTCGTTAAAGCTGTCCGCTCAGGCATCTTCTCTTCCCTCCGGATGTCCGCAGCAACAATCGATGTCAATTTAGTCATTCTGCCCCTCGCTAGCCGGCGGCATCATGTGGTACACTAGCCATACCATTATTTGCTCCGCCGCCCGCCCTTCCCCCTTCAACAGGACGGTTATTGACCGGGCTCCGGGCGGGATATACTAACAAACGACGCTGATAAAGGAGGCGCCTTGACGTTGGATACAGGCACACACGTTTTAATGGGAGTGGCGCTCGGCAGTCTTGCCTCGCTTGATCCCGTCATCGCCCACGACCCGCTCTTATCCCACGCCGTACTGATCGGCGCGCTCGCCGGCTCGCAAGTGCCGGATATTGATACGATTTTAAAGTTGCGCAATAACGCCAAATATATTCGCAACCACCGCGGCGTGACCCACTCGATTCCTGCCGTCGTTCTTTGGCCGCTGTTGATCGTCGGCGTGATGATCGCCGTCTATCCGGATACGGATTGGCTCCGCGTTTGGCTTTGGACGTTCGCCGCTGTCGCTTTTCATGTGTTTGTCGATATTTTTAACGCTTACGGGACGCAAGCGTTGCGCCCGTTCACGAAAAAATGGATCGCCCTTGGCGTCGTTCATACGTTTGATCCAATCATTTTTGCGCTCCATTTGCTCGGAATTGGCGGGCTGTTTCTCGGCCTCCACCCCGGTTATATGTTTTTCGCCATCTATGTGCTCGTCGCCGCGTATTACGCGCTTCGCTTCCGCCAGCAGGCGAACATAAAACGGCTCGTCCGCGCCTCGCTCGACGGCGTGACCGAGATCATCACCGTGCCGACATGGCGGCCGCGCGAATGGCACTTAGCCATTTCAACAGACAACGAATTTTATGTCGCCCGCGCCAAACGCGGCCACCTTTTCATTCTCGATCGTTTCCAAAAGCGGCCGCTTCCCGACCACCCGGTCATGAATGCGGCGAAACGCGATGAAAATGTCGCCGCTTTTTTATCCTTTTCCCCGGTATACCGTTGGGAAATGAATGAGTATGACGACTATTACGAAGTGCGCTTTACCGACTTGCGCTACCGGAGCAAAGGATATTATCCGTTCGTTGCTGTCGTTCAGCTTGACCGCAACCTCCGTATTGTCAGCTCATACACCGGATGGATTTTCAGCGAAGGAAGGCTGCGAAAAAAACTCGAGCTCGCTCCAAACTGACAATGGCCGCCAGCGCCTCTGTTTGTCCCAACAATTTGCATACATAAGCGCGCGCGGTGATCCCATAATAAAAATACGTGTTGGTCATCCAACACGAGCACGCCATAAGGAGGGAATGTGCCGTGCGGAATAAGGAGCACAACTTCCCGAATCAAAACAACAACAAGTTCGAAGGCGAGCCGCGCGCCAAAGCCGATTATGCGTCAAAACGGGCTGACGGCACGACCAACACCACCCGCAAGAACGGATGCGCGCCTCGGGGGAACGAAGCGACTTCTTTTAATCGTGAACAAAACCGCGGGAGCATGGCGCCATCTGCCATGTTCCGCGGCATATTCCGCAGCGAGGTGAACAGTCATGGGTCACCATCGGCGCAAGGCGTTTTATGACAACTTTTACTCCAATCCGTTTCAACAGCCATGGGCCAACCCGAAGCATGCCCATTCGCAAGTAAACGGCGAAACGCAACAAACGCTCGACCTCATCATTTTAGAACGGCAGACGCGCAAGCAGTCATAGCCGAAAAAACCTAGGGGCCATCCCCTAGGTTTTTCCTTTCGAACCTCAGCCTGCCTTCCATGCCGCCTGCCGCCCAGCAATAGCAGAAGAGGCGTGCTTTCGGGCGTCAACCCTCCCGCCTTCCTCCGAGCCGATCAAACAGTATTTCTCCCCTTACGGCAAGTTCGGCTTTCGCAGCAACGAGATCGGCAGCGCTTCCTCCTCTCCGTTTCCTTTCAGCCGCCATCCCCAAGCAAACACCCCTTTTAAATAGCGCACTTTAAAATACTCCCCCGGCGCCCCTTCGATTTCATAGATCTCCCCGGGCTGAAAATCAGCTGGATTCATCATATACGCTCGCGCCATAGCGATTTTCCGCTCATAAACAGCGTATTCGTTCACCATGCCCATCTGTTCCGCCTTGCGCGCTTTTTCCGTTAAGACGGCGATTTCTTGCTGCAGTTCTTCTTTTGTCATTTCGCTATACCGTTTTTGTTCCTCTTTAAGCATGTTGGACCATCTCCCTTTTTTCTTTTTTCAACGGTGAAACAGCCCTTTTTCAGCTTTTTGGCCGCGGCGGCCACCGGTCATCATCTTGCCTGCGCAGCCATTCGTCGATCAAAGCAAGCGAAAACCCCTTCCGGTAAAGAGCTTGGCGCATTTTTTGCTCATAAAGCGGGCGCGGGTGATGCGCATAGCGGCGATGAATCTTTTCTGCCTGAATGTGCAGCGCCTCCCGCTCTTCCTCCTCGGTGCCGCTCCTCTCATCCGCTAGGACGACGGCGGTGACTTCAGGAGAAAACCCCCTGCGCACCAGCTGCTGCTTTACTCTCTCCAAAAAGGCGCGGGCCGACTCTGCCCGCCGTTGTTTTTTCGCTTTTTCGTAAAGCGAGCGGGCCGCCGCAACTTGTTCGCTGAACGG
The DNA here is from genome assembly GCF_001618685.1 of Geobacillus subterraneus. Lineage (GTDB taxonomy): Bacteria > Bacillota > Bacilli > Bacillales > Anoxybacillaceae > Geobacillus > Geobacillus subterraneus. The sequence continues at coordinate 2,740,123 of NZ_CP014342.1, forward strand.
ATATTCGTCTAAACTTTGTTCAATCGCAGACGCGGGTACGCCAAGCCGCTCAAGTTCGGCTCGGATGAGGCGTGGGCCTTTGGCAGATGTGTTTTTTTGCGTGCGCACGTAAGCGGCAGCGAACGCCTCATCATCGACATACCGCTCGGCGCGAAGTTTCCTGAGCACTTCCTCAATGACCGGGTCGGCGACGCCTTTTTTTCTTAAGTGCCCGATAATTTCATGCTCCGAGCGCATCCGATGCGCCAAAAAATAGAGCGCTTGCTGGTACGCTTTTTTTACTCCATCGGCATAGACGATATCGCGAAGAAGGTCATCATCGATGATCATCCCTTTTTTCAAACGGAACTCGAGCAAGACATCTTGGTCGACCGTCAGTTTTAACGGCGTCTCATCATCGCGGTGAATGACGATCGTAAACCGCTCGGCGTTTTCCTTTGTCACAGCGATGTCGACAATCGTCCCCATCTTTCGTTCCTCCTCTCCTTTATCTTACCATAGAGAGGAATTCTCGACGTGAACTACCCCCACTTAATTTTCTAGCGAAAATTTGAAGTGGGGGCTTCCAAAGAAGTTTGACTGCTTCAAGCAATCCTTATTCTTTGAGGCGTGTCCACTTCGCCGCTAGAGCATAAGACACTCAGGTCTACAGCTTTACTTTTCTTTAAAATGTTTAATGCGCCATTGACATCAGCATTAATTAGTTTGCCAGACTTTGTTCGATACAAGCCGCGCTTAATACGTTTGCCGCTGAACTTATATTCTTTTGGATTGTCGGCATTATATTCAGGAATCTCATCGCCGTCAAAAAAGCTGGCTTGAGACGTATATGATTCTTCCTGTTTCAAGAATTCAATGCCGTAAAATTCACAAAGATATTCTAATTTTTCTTTTATGTTACCGAGAGGAATATTGACAAAGTTTTGATTTGTCTTTTTTCCTAGATTAATATTGCGTTGTAATGTTTCCGCATAGCCAATGACAAGTTTGCCAATTTACAATCCGACGTTGTACATGTTCTTGGCAATATGGCACAGTTCTCGAAGAGTCAAGTATTCTTCTTTGGTCAAACCATTTAGCTGTTGTTTGATACAAAAATACATGTTTTCACCTCCCATCTAACTATATGATACTATATTTTACTGAATCTATCCTATTTTCAGCAAAATATAGTTAAGGCGATTCATCTCCCACTTACTCCGCTTCGCTTCGTCGAAGTGGGAGTCTTCTCGCCTAATTAAGATAAAGGAGGAAAAACTGTGCACATTGCCATCAATGGCGGAACCGGGCTCATCGGTCAGGCGCTCGCCCGCTACTTTTCTGAACAAGGGCATGACGTTTATATTTTCACCCGCTCTCCACAGCCTTCTAACGGCAATATCCATTACCTTTCCTTCAACGACAGCCGAAAACCGGACTCCATCGATGTGGCCGTGAACTTGGCCGGCGAGCCGCTCAACCGAAAGCGCTGGACGGCGAAACAAAAAGCCGTGATTGTTGACAGCCGCCTTCAGACTACCGAAGCAATGGTTAAGTATATCCACACGCTATCTAAACGCCCAGCGCTGTTTATTAACGCGAGCGCCATCGGCGTTTACGGCACCTCCGACTCCGCTATGTTCACCGAGCAAACGGACGAGTATGGGGCTGATTTTCTCGCGAAAACGGTCCGAGCGTGGGAAGCAGCGGCCCGTCCAATCGAACAGCTCGGCATCCGCACCGTCTACGCCCGGTTTGGCGTCGTCTTCGCCCGCCACGGCGGCGCCTTGCCGATGATGGTCATGCCTTACCGTTTGTTCATCGGCGGCCGGGTCGGCAGCGGACGGCAATGGCTGTCATGGATTCATCTTAAGGACGTCGTCCGTGCAATCGCTTATACCATCGAACATGACAAGCTGTCGGGTCCGGTCAACTTCACCGCGCCCCATCCGGTGCAAATGGACGAGTTCGGTCGTACGGTCTCCCGCCTGCTTCGCCGCCCGCACTGGCTTCCGGTTCCTGCGGCAGCACTTCGCCTTCTCCTCGGCGAAATGAGCATGCTTGTTACGGACGGGCAACGCGTCATTCCAGAAAAGCTGCTGCAAGCCGGGTTTCGCTTTTCATTTCCAACGTTAGAAGATGGTCTCACGGATTTGTTTTTGCCGCAAAGCTGACAAAAAATATCCAAAAAAAATTAACAAAAAAGCAATTCCCTTTTTACATCTAATCGTGTATGATAAAGAAGACCTCAGGGCAGTTGTTGTTTATAACCGCATACGGATAGGAATAAAGGGAAGGCAAATGGTGCGCCACCAGCGCTCGCGCTGGTTCTAGTGGGTTCGATTCCCACCCCGAAATTTTTTTAATGAAGTTTTAATAAAAAAATTTCGAGGGTGGTTTCCTGCTAGGAGGCTGCCCTCGGTATCCAAAGGAGGGATTGGCCATGCTGAAAAAACGCGAGCTGCAAGACTGCCATGCGCTGTATGAGCTGATGGTGCACCCGGATGTCTTCCCTTTTGTGCGCCAGAAAGCCGGCTCGTACGAAGAGTTTTTGTTTATGACGAAACAGCTCATTGAAGCGGAAGAACGCGGCGAGCTCATTTCGCGCACGATCTTGGACGAATGGGGAAACCCGATCGGCACGATCAGCCTCTTTGATATCGAAGATGGCGCCGGCTTTTTAGGGACGTGGCTTGGCAAACCGTACCACGGGCTCGGCTACAACCGGCGCGCCAAAGAGGCGTTTTTCCATGAACTATTTTATGAACTTTCCATCGAAACGGTATTTTTGCGCATCCGCAAAGTCAATGTTCGCTCGATTAAAGCGGCGGAAAAGCTGCCATATGTGGCGCCAGCCAATGAAACGCGGCGGGCGCTGCTCGAGCAAATCGGGGCGGACGTGTACAATTTGTATGAAATTACGAAAGACAACTATACGCTTTATACGATGCGCCATCCCTCCTTCACACTTGAAGAGGAACAACGAAAAGAGGCGTAAGCGCGGGAGGCCGCATGACGATCCAAAAAGAGGCTGTCCGTCCGGACATCCTCTTTTTTATGCATAAAAGCGGCTCATATCGTCCAAAATGGAACTGAAGGAATATTGATGCAAAGCGAGGGAACGAGCGATGGCGGAAAAACGAAAACGCGAAAAAGCAAAACATACGCTGACAAGCGCCCAGGAAGTGAGCTATGCCCGCGATTTTAAAATGGCCGACCAAGCAGGCGGGTATACGGCTAAAAAGGCGCGCCATTAGAAACGATTGCTATTTATACAACCGCTTTGTCCTTGCCATCCTAATGAATGAATCGTACGATTCACCACTTTTCGATAGGGGGCATGGACGATGGGCCGATCTCGCGGACAACGGGCACGTGACAAAAACAAGGCGACTTTGCCGCAGGTGCCGAAACAACTGAAATCCGACGGCATTGACGTCGAGTATTCCGAAGAATTTGCCGACCATGAAGACCTCGAGGCGCAAGCGCGCGCTGCAGCAGCTGGCATCCGCCGGCAAGAACGCAAACGGTAACCGAACAGGGTGTCCCGCTTAACGGGGCACCTTTTCCTATGACGTGGGCACTTTGTTGACATGCAGACGTTTTGCGGATCATCCCCTATGCCCGAAAGCAAACCATACGATCTTTTCTCCTTAGCGATTCATTTGCCGCGTGCCTGCCATTCCCCTTCCGCCCTCGCTGGCAGTCAGAAACGTTCCTTTGGAATTGAAGATCACTCCCATTGTCTCAACCGGTTACACTATCGTTTCCCCTTCCAACTCGAGCATTTGGCTGTATCGCCTGTAAAACAGTCCGAGCTCCCCTTTGTAATTAGGCTTCCATGGTTTTTCTTTACCGCAATAATGAATGAAGACCGTATGCTCCTCAATCCAAGACAAGTCATGCTTTGGATTCGGCAACAGCTGTAAAAGGTCATAGTAACGGGCATCGTAATTGTAGCGGTAGCCGTCGACCGGTTTGATTTTGTCCCAATACAGCCCGTTAAGCACGTCTTGATCCGGGAGGACAAGCTTAAACCGGTTGTCGCGAATGAACTGGTAAATCTCCTCTAGCCGGACGTGTTGCCGCATCATCGCTATATCCATCATCATTACGCCTGTGTTGAAATAGCCTTTGGCATTCGGCGTCTTTAACCGAAGTTTGTTGAACAAGTTGGCCACTTTCGTGGAATGTGTATGTTCGGCAGCGATAAACCAATTCCCTTCAAAATCCATCTCATACAACTCATCGATCGGGTTAATGGCGACAATATCCGGGTCAAGGTACAATACACGCTCGACATCCGAAGGCAGAAACAAATGGGCCGCCAGCCGGTAATACATCTCGGCCGTATAGTGGCGAAACACCGGAGCGTCATGAAACAGTTGCGGGTCGACATAAATCGGCACCAGTTCATGCCCTTGCTTGCGCACGAAATCACTAAGCGCCCGGATCTCCTCCTCCGCAATGCGCGAATAAAGCAAATAAAACGTAAACGGGCGCCGATTATTGCAAAATAACGAACGCATGAGCACTTTCAACGGCGGAAGATAATTAGCGTCTGTCGTCACTAAAATGCGGAACATGCACCATCACTTCCTTTGCGTCATCGTTTCCCCTTTCTTTACAATTATATATAGATACAGGCGAATGTTGCGCGCTTTTGGTCTCAGCCAGCGATGTTTTCTTGCCGCCCGCTGCAATCGGCCGCCTCTCCTTTTGTTTGAAAAAGGGGATCAACTCCTATGCCGTCAGCACAGTGAAACGCATCTTTGCTGTCTCCCTAACCAATTTTGCCGTCACATATTTTCCAGGATTAATATTTAGACTATTTACAATTATCCAATAAAATTTTATAATAACGATAGCGAGCTGTCTCCTGCCAGCTTGGCCGCTTGTGCAGACCAGACGGCCGCGCCATCTGTTCGTCCCGCTGCCTATCAGGCAACGTCGGTTGACTGCGTTCATTTTCATATCACCGTCACCAAAAAAGAACTGTGCGGTCTGACGGCATCTCCGCGCCGGGATGCCCCCTCAGTCCGCTTGAGCCGGTTCCTGTTTCGCACTTTTTGCAAGGAACCGGCTTTTTGCATGTGAAAGAAAGGAGGGAATCCGATGGGAGGAGCGCTCGATGGCGTGCGTGTTCTCGACCTGTCACGCGTGTTGGCCGGTCCATACGCGACGATGATTTTAGGCGATTTAGGGGCCGATGTCATCAAAATCGAGGCGCCTGGCGGATCGGATGACACCCGGTTTTGGGGGCCGCCGTTTCAAAATGGCATGAGCGCTTACTATACAGCCGTCAATCGCAATAAGCGGAGCATGACCGTCGATTTAAAAACGGAGGAAGGGAGAAAAACGGTCTTCCGCCTGGCGGAAACAGCCGATGTCGTCATCCACAATTTCAAAACCGGAACGATGGACAAATGGGGGCTTGGCTATGAAGCGCTGTCCCGGCTGAATCCGCGCCTCATCTATTGCTCGATCACCGGGTTCGGCGAAACCGGGCCGCTTGCCCCGCTCGCCGGCTACGACTACATCATTCAAGCGATGAGCGGCTGGATGAGCATTAACGGCGCCCCGGACACCGGTCCGCTTAAGGTCGGCGTAGCCGTTACCGATGTATTTACCGGCCTGTACGCTGCCATCGCCATTGAAGCGGCGTTGCTTGCCCGCGAAAAAACGGGACGCGGGCAAAAAATCGACCTATCGCTCTTTGACTGCGCGATCGGCGCGCTGGTCAATGTCGCCGCCAATTACTTATTATCCGGCGACGTTCCAAAGCCGCTTGGTAATGAACATCCGAACATCGTTCCGTATTCAACGTACGAGGCAAGTGACGGTCCGATCGTCATCGCTATCGGCAATGACCGGCAGTTTCAAGCGCTTTGTTCATTATTGTCCGACCGTTCGATCGGGGCCGATCCGCGCTTCCAGACGAACCCGGGCCGCGTCGCCCACCGCGACGAACTCAACCGGCGGCTGAACGAGGAGATCAAACAACGGACGCGGGCGGAATGGCAGCGCCTGCTCGCTGAGAAAGGCATCCCGTGCGGCCCGGTGCAGACGCTGGACGAACTGTTTCGCCATCCGCAAACGGCAGCGCGCGAAATGACAGTCACCATGCACCATCCGACCGTCGGTCCGCTCCCGCTTGTCGCCAGTCCGCTCAAGCTATCCGGAACACCCGTATCCTACCGGCTGCCGCCGCCGCTCGCCGGCGAGCATAACGGCGAAGCCGAAATCGGATGGCGAAACGGGCACGCGCCCCAAAGCGGACAGAACGAATCGCCATGACCAATGGAGAATCACTGCTTCTTGCAGCGGCTGGCGCCCGCAAGCGCTGACTTATACAATCATCTTTCACCAACAAATTCATGCATAGGGGGATCAAAACGATGATGAACTTCGACTTTACACCGGAACAAGAGATGTTGCGGCAAACGGTGCGCAAGTTTGTCGACAAAGAAATTATGCCGTATATCAAAGAATGGGATGAGCGCGGCGCATTTGACCGCAACATTTTCAAACGGCTCGCCGAGCTCAATTTAATGGGCGTCTGCATTCCGGAGCAATATGGCGGCATGGGGATGGACTACAACTCGCTCGCCATCGTCTGCGAAGAGCTCGAGCGCGGCGACACCGCCTTCCGCACCGCCGTCTCGGTTCACACCGGGCTCAACAGCTTAACGCTGCTGCAATGGGGAACGGAAGAACAAAAACAAAAATATCTCGTCCCGCAAGCCCGCGGGGAAAAAATCGGCGCGTTTGGCCTGACCGAACCAAACGCCGGCTCGGACGTCGCTTCGATTCAAACGACCGCTGTCCGCGATGGCGATGACTATATTTTAAACGGACAAAAAACGTGGATTTCCCTTGCTGATATCGCCGATCATTTCCTCGTATTCGCCTATACGGATAAATCGAAAAAGCATCGCGGCATTTCCGCTTTTATCGTTGAACGGACAATGCCCGGCTTTTCGTCGCGCCCGATTAAAGGGAAGCTTGGCATCCGCTCCGGCAACACAGGCGAGCTGTTTTTTGACAACGTCCGCGTCCCGAAAGAAAACTTGCTCGGCGAGGAAGGTGAAGGGTTCAAAATCGCCATGTCCGCGCTTGACAACGGCCGCTTCACCGTCGCTGCCGGCGCCGTCGGCCTCATTATGGCGTGCTTGGAAGCGAGCGTCAAATATTGTCATGAACGAAAAACGTTCGGCAAAGAAATCGGCCGCCATCAACTCGTTCAGCAAATGATCGCCCGCATGGAAGCCGGCCTGCAAATCAGCCGCCTGCTCGTCTACAAAGTCGGATTTTTGAAAAACGAAGGCCGCCGCTGCACGCGGGAAACATCGCTCGCCAAATGGATCGCCTGCGACTACGCCAACCAAGCGGCCGATGACGCCGTTCAAGTCCATGGCGCTTATGGCTACTCGAACGAATATCCGGTCGAACGCTACTTGCGCAACTCAAAAGCGCCGGTCATATACGAAGGCACGCGCGAAATTCATACGATCATGCAGGCGGAGTATGTGCTTGGCTACCGCGAGGACAAACCGCTGCGCAAAACATTGCCGGCATGGCGGCCAGACGAGGACTAAAACAACGGCGAAACAACGGCGGCCCCATCTCGCCGCCGCGCGCAAAAACGCGGCTGTCCTCATCCGTCGATGAGGAGCAGCCGCCTATTGTTCTTTCTCGTCCATTTTGCAAAATTGTTTGTACAAATCTTTCAGCGCCGCACAAAGAGCGGAATGCGCTTTGCCTAAATACCCCTCGTCAAGCTCAGCCAACAGCTCGTCAATGCCGTCGCGCAGCGAATGGCCGCGAAGCAGCCGGGCGACATAGTCGCGCCCGTGTTCAGTGGCAAGGGTGCACGACGCCTCAACGATCACTCCGTACTTTTTATCAATTTCCGCCGTAATCGTTAACGTATCGTAAAGGCTTTTCGCCGCCATTCCGGCTGGCAGTCGCGCATGGCCGGCGATAAACTGTGTTTTCATCCGCTCTCCCTCTTTCCTTCTCGCCTGATGTTTCCTGCGTCATCTGCTATGTTATTTCGCTGCCCCGTGCCGTTTTCCCTGCCTTTTTGTTGACAATTGGCTGAGGACGAAGGGTTATTCCTCCTGTAGCTGATCGATCATGCGGAACTGCTTTACCATATAGTCAAACCGGGCGCCATGCCCTTCGCTCGCTTCAACAAAATACCGTTGCTCAATAATAAACGCGCCGCCTTTTCCGTTTGGAACAACATAATATTTAACGACTTCGTCATTCCACTGATGCCCGGCTTCCCCGTGAATCACATAGCCATCCACCGGTTCGTTCACTTTTCCGGTTTGAATGATGACCGGGTATTTCTCCTTTACTTCCTGCTCTAGCTCGACGGCCACCATCTCTGGGGATCGGTCCGTCACTTGACGAATTTCCATATATACCGGCGGAATGTTGGCGCCCCCTTGATGAAGCGGCACAATCCGGTCGTACCCGTTCTTTGTTTCAAGCCGGTACATACTTTCATCGATGTAAATGATATAGCCGGCTTTCCCTTCGTTCAACGTCACCTCTTTTTGTTCCTTTTGGCCTTCTATTTCCTCCGTGATCACTTTTTTCGAGGCAAACCATTGCCTCACTTGATCAATCGCCGCCTGGCCAGGGGCGGTGAACAAAAATGCCAGCACAACCGTTGCCGCCACGGAAGCCATCGGCCATACCCACCTGCCTACACGGCGGCGTTTCCGTCGCTCTTTTACCATACGGGAGCGAAGATGCACCCATACATCCTCTTTCTGCTCCGCTGCCTCATCCGTTCCGTACAGCAACGCCGTTTGGATCATTTCGTCCCATTTCCGCTCATCCATTTGTCGCACCCCTTTCCTCCTCCATTTTCATCCATTTCATTAGTTGGCTGCGCGCTTTAAACAGCCGCGATTTTACAGTATTGACGTTTAAATCGAGAATGTCGGCGATTTCCTCATCGGTGAATCCTTGCAAATATTTCAGCACTATAGGAATACGCTGCTTTTCCTTCAACCGCCCGATCGCTTTGTACAGCTCTTCATACTGTGCAAACGCGTAACGCTCTTCATACGACAGAAAACCGGCAGCTCCCATCTCCTCGCTCAAGATGGCAACAGCGCGCTGTTTTTTCATAAACCGCCGGCATTCATTGATCAAAATGCGGTAAAACCATGGCCGAAACGGCCTAGAGGGGTCAAAGCGCCCGATATGGTCATAGACGCGGATAAACGTTTCCTGTACAGCATCCGCCGCGTTCGCACTGCTTCCGGTCACCGCTGCTGCCACGCGCAAAGCATATTCTGCGTAAAGCTGATACAATTCAGCGAATGCTCCTTCATCGCCGTGCCGAATCCGCTCGATCAGCTCCCTCTCCATCTCTCCACCTCCCGAAAAGGGGTTTTCACTTTATATACCCGCGATAGCGGCCAAACGTTTTTCTTTTTTATAAAAAAAGCCGCTTGCTTCGTAAACCGGGCAAGCGGCGATGATTTTCCTAATTCACATTTAGCGTGGCTGCACCGATAAGGCGCGAGCGCTCTCCCATTTCACCCACGCCCCACTATGCGGATCGATGGAGGCAAGGCGGAGCCAACCGTTTTCAACTTTTTGGCGAAAGTCGCCGTTTTCGCTGAGCAACCGTTCGATATAATAAGACGGCGCCTCAATAATGACGAGCAGGCGGAGCGGAGAATGGAACAGCTCGCGGTCAGATGCCGCCACCGACTGCCACGGCAAGCCGGTCAGCAGATCGCTTCCGTTCCCTTGCATGACGCCGATGCCGCCTGTAACCGTCTGGGTCGTTTTATCGCCGCTTCCGTAGTAGTGCGGCGCGACAGTTGACGCGTAATATTGCAAATTGATCCACTGACCGACGGTCGCCGGCCCGGCGATAATGCCGGCCAACGCTTCACCGGTCGGATCCTCGCGCCAATCGTAGCTATGCAAAAACACTCTTCCGTCCAAATGGACACCTTTTGTTAACGCCCTCCGGCCAATGAAAAAGGCGGTGTTTCCGGCTAATCCCCATTCCGGACGAACTTCGCTCCAGTCAACCGCGCGGCGCTGCGCTTCTGCCACCGGGTCGTGCGGCATGCCGCCAACATGCGGCAGCTTCGCCATCCGCTCAGCGTTCGCATGACGGCTCACACCGCCGAGGACCCGCTTGAGTTGGTCAAACGACCGCTGAGCCGCTTCTGATAACGGCGGCACCTCCAACCAGCGCAGTTCGTCAACGGTCGTGATATGTTCCGCAGCGACAAACACCGTCTCCTCCGGAATGACTATTCCCTCTTTTGCCAGCTCGGCTCGCACGCTAGGCAAATTCGCCAATGCGGTAAACACGCGGGCGTTAAATGCTCCGGCGGCACCGCCGCACGCTCCGCAGTCAAGCGCCGAGGCGTACGGGTTGTTTGCCGTTTCGCTTTCGTGGCCGCAAACGACGACAAGGGGGGCAAACGAGGACGTCAGGCCGATGTTGACAAGCAGTTGCTTAACATATTGGACTTGCTCCTCTTTTGTCAAACCGACCGGCAGTCCGGCCGCTTCGTCCCCGCTATGGCGATGGAGCGACAACATCGTTTTTGGTTTTTGTTCCGTCGTCGTTTCAGCGCGGCGAATCACCCGCCCGGCCCAAGCTGGCGCTGCGCTCCGAGCGAGCGTATGCAAGCCGAGCCATGGCCCGCTCATTTCCGGAAGCAATAAGCCGGCCAATATGTGCTGCTTGATTTTTTTAAACGTTTCACCGACAAAGCGAAGCGCATCGCGCCGGCGGCGATAGGGTTTGGCTTCCTCTTGATCCGCCGTTTCGCGAATTTCATGCTGGGGCGCGACGATCGCCGGGCACGATGGGTGGGCATCATCGCTGTCAAGCGCGCGCGTCTGAATCGGCAAGCCAAAAAAGCCGGCACATCCGTATGTTTCAAACGGCCCAGCTGCTTCCAAATGCCGGCGAAACGGCTCGGAACGAACGTCAATACAAAACAGCAGCTGAGCTGCGGCCCGCTCTGGTTCGCTCACCGGACGGCGCGTGGACACCGCCTCTTTCAGCCTTGCTTCATCCGTATCTTCCCACGCCTCAAGCCAAAGGTGACGGCGGTCAATCCGCCAAAAGCGATCCGCAAAAGCCAGGCGGGCTTGTTGTTCGTCCGGCCGCAAGCGCCGCCAGTCTTCCGGCGCCATTCCGGCCCAATGAAACCAAGCGGCCAACAACGGAAGAACATCGTTCCGATCTCCGTTTTCTTCCTCGCCTAACGGCAAATGCGGGGCGGCAAGCGCCCACTCGAGCGAGAGCCGGACAGCTAAATAACCGATCAATCCATCCACCTCATCGCCTGCTTGACGCGATCGCCACACTGTCATGCCGGCCCAGCCAGGCAGCGCCAGCAAATGCGCCTCCACATACGCCACTGCGTCTTCGTCCTGCACCCCCAGTTTTTCAAGCGCCTGGCGCAGCGCCTCATTTGGATCGTGCGGCCAATCGGAAAGCCGCTTCCGTTCATCTTTCGAAAGCGCTGGGTCCGCGGCGGCAAGCTGGCGCCATGCCTGATAAAAACCGCGCTCACGATGCGGAAGCGTCCATGACGCCCCGCTTTCATCATAAAACAGCTTGCACCACTTGATCATCTGTTGATCAAGCCGTTCGGCGATGTTGCCCAACCGTGCGCTGACCGGCCGGACAGCCGTCAGACGCAGCTGCGTTGCCTCCGCCAACGGTACCAGCTCCGCAAGACCAAACGCTTCCTCCGGCACCGTGTCGTTCCAAAGGAGGGCGCGGCAAAGCCGTTCCGCTTCGTGGCGCGGCGCCGGAAGCGGCTGTTTGTCAAGCCAGCGCTGCAGCCGTTGCTCAACGAACGAAAGATCGATCTCTCCTTTGGCCAACGCTGTATGGAACACGGCCATCGGCGGATACAAGTCGATCCCATACACTTGTTGCAACCGATCGGCTGCATCGGCAAACCGTTCCCTTTCAAACCCCATCCACGGATGGCGGGCGATAAATGCCGAAATCGGCCAAAGCGGGGCAATCGCCTTTGCCGCCTCTTTGACCATGTCAGCGAGCGGGCGGCCTTGCACGCGATCCCGCTTGAATACTCCAACCGTTCGCTCAATCGGCATCGCACTTTTATTCATGAGCCATTCCCTCCTTCATATAGGATGCCAAGTAATGCGGATGCGTCTCCATTGCCGCTAGGCGCGGCTCTCCAAGGTGAACGAGCCGCATATACAAACGAATGGCAAGCGCTGACGTGCGCTCGTTCGCGATCCAATAGGCAGCGAGCGCCGCCGCGGCGAATAACATGCCTGCCATCCATTCGAACGGAGCAGTCGGAATGAACACGGATGCTCCCCCTTCACCGAAGAGCGCCATAAACTCATGGCGCACCGTTTCCGAAACAAACGCCAAGGCGGCGACAACAGCGAAGCCAAGCCAGCGGCCTTCGCGAAAGTCGGCGAGCCGTCCCCAGGCGACCGCCGCCGAAGCGCCAAGCAGGAGCGCACTTAACAAGCGAGCCGGTTCACCGGGAGCTGCAAACCAAAAGGCTGCCCCAAGCAGTGCGCCGACGACCATGCTGCCCCGCCATGAACCTCCCGCTTTTCGATATCCCGCCCGGCCCACTCGCGGGACGACCGAACCGGACTGCAGAAAAAGCGTCGCTTTAAACAACCCGTGCAGCACTAAATGCACAACCGCCGCCCCATAAGCGCCAAGGGCGCATTGCACAAGCATGACGCCCATTTGCGCCATCGTTGACGCGACAAGCTGGCGCTTATAGTCAACATGCACCAAGCTGATCCCGGTTCCGATCAAAATTGAGAAAAAGGCGATCATAAACAGTGCTACATGCGCCTCCGTCCCACTAAAAAGCGGAGAAAAACGCCAAAGCAACAGCCCGCCGGCATTGACGAGCCCGGCATGCATGACCGCCGACACCGGTGTCGGTGTTACTGCCGATTCCATCAGCCAGCGGTGAAACGGCCATTGTCCAGCCGGGATGATCGCCGCCAAAATAAGCAGCCCGTTCATCACTGCCTTCTCCCAGGCACCTAGACGTGCAAGGTGCTCCACTGACAGCGCCGAAGCAAGACGCCATTCGCCGGTCGCCGCCCCAAGCCACCCAACTACAACGGCGACAGCCAGCCAACTGATGCCAAATACCGCGGCCATCTGTCGGGCGACGAACCGAGCGGGCCCCCACTCTTTTTTCAACCCGGTTAATGCTACAAGGCCGATCAACGGCAGCCCCCAGCATATGACCATCAAACGCAAGTCACCGCCCGCCCATGTGAGTGAAGCGGCAAAGGCGGTCCAAGTCAACAGCGAAAAATAAAGCCGATACGCACGGTCGCCATGCAAATAACGGATCGCAAACCGTTGAATCGCCCAGCTAAGGAGCGAAATATAGACACCAGCCAGCCAGGTGACCGTATCAAATCGCCATATCCCGACTTCCACGGCACCAGCGCCGATCCATCCCGACAGCGCTGCCGCCCCCGGCAGAAGCAACAGCCAGACGTGTACGTGCACATACCGCTCCGGCACGCGCGGAAATAGCCATACGATCGCGCTGGCAAACACAATCGCCACCGCTGCCAGCCAGCCCCATACGAACCATTCAAGCTCCATAAACATCTCCTCCCTCATCCGCTTGCTTTTTCACGGGAGAAAAAGAAAAAACCGGCTATGTCAATCAAGCAAGGCGGCCGAAAAAAGGCCGTTCCATTGCCTATAGATTGCCCATAGCCGGTTTATCTTCAACCAATCACTGATGGACTGTTTGAAGATCTCCCGTCGTTAGTTGTGCAACGGACATCGGTCGGTTTCCCTTCAACGAACCTAAGCAGATGTAGGTTTTTTGAAGGGCTCCCGACAATAACGTCCTCTTTATTTATTCTATACTTACTGTATAAAAGTTGTTTCAATTATACAACAATTCCGCCAGCCTGTCATCTGAAAAATTTATTTCGCCAGCTGTTTTTCCAAATCGTTGAACAGTTTAAAGACGATAATCCGCTCGCCTGTCCGCGTGCTTAAATCAGTATGAAAACTTTTCACCCGTTCACCGGTAATTTCCAAAATCATCTCTTTTAAGTCATCGACCCCTGATTCGACCAAACTCGTCCGCGACCGCTTCACGGCGAGCATCCCTTCCTTTGACTCACAAAGGGTGTATTCGGCAGGCGTCAAAATGCCATGCAAGGAAACGATAATCATATCGCGCAAAATATCGGTTTTGACAGACACCGAGCCGCGGCCGAGAAAATCTTTTTCCCATTTTGTTAGCGCCTTGCTGATTTCGGATTCGATCCAGCCTTTGGATTTGTTCATGCCCCGATCCCCCTCTAGCCAACCGGCAGCCTCTTTGCCGCCCTCCGCCGCGTTGCACTGATAAACATAATTATAACGATAATCGGCGGATGACGCTAGAGCAAAATCGCAGGAGCGCCGTCAGAAAGCGAATTCAATCGCTTGTTTGCCGCTTCTTAGCCCCATCGCGTTAGGGGCGGCTTGTTGTCCCGTCCATCGAAACGAACTGGCCTGAATGGACTGCCTGTCTTGCTTGCACTGGCACACTGTCACCATCATCGGGAGCGATGCGCTTGTTTCCATCGATCAGCGGTCGCAGGCATCTTTTCATCTCCTTATGTTGATGATATCATGATGCCTGCTTTCATCCCGTCCCTAAAGGAATGGGCTTTCCCGCCCACGGGTCTGGAAGGAAAACCACGCCCCTTTCTCCTGCCATCGTGCCTGCCGTTATTGGCTGCACCGGAGCGTCCGCAGCCGATTGAGCGCCGCCGCCAGCTCGAAGCGGCGCGGGCGGGCGAACTCGCCGGGATGGCCGTTGCGCAAAGAAATCGAGCCAAGCCCATGTCGGTCCCACCGTTCCTCGATGGCATCAAGCAGTTGGCGGACGGTTTTCTTTCCGTCGAACCATCCTTTTCGTTCCATATACAGCAGCGCCGCGGCGATCGCTCGCGTCTGGCTGTCGTCAACAAGCTGCTCGAGCGCATACAACAGCACGTCCGTCAGCCCGTATTGAATGACATGGCGACCGCGCGCGGCCGCTTTCGCTTTCTTTCCTTTTTGGCTGTTTAAGCTCTCCGGCAGCGGAATGCGCTCACGAATGCGGCCAAACGACGCTCCGCCTTCCGCTTTCCGCCCCGATGGCATCTTGGCCGCGATCTGTTTCGCTTCACTGGTCACATCGGATGGAGCATACTGTTCCATTTTGATCACACAATCGGCAATCTCAAAATAATCCCCTAACCCTCCGACGACCAGAACGGTGGAAATGCCGTAGTCGTGAAACAGCTGGCGGGCTTTGTCGATATACGGGGTGATCGGCTCGGCTTCTTTCGCGATGAGCGCCTGCATGCGCGCGTCGCGCATGAACAAATTGGTAGCGCTCGTATCTTCGTCAATCAAAAACGCCGACGCCCCCGCTTCGATCATTTCGATCATGCTCGCGGCTTGCGAGGTGCTGCCGCTCGCGTTTTCCGTCGAAAAGCGCGTCGTCTCCTTGCCGTACGGCAGCGTGCCGATAAACGGGGAAATATCGACATTGGCCACGCTGCGACCGTCCTCAGCGCGAATTTTCACCGCCCCGCTGTCGGTGATGACAAACTCCCGGCCATCGCCGGCGATATGATCATACACACCGTGCTCTAACGCCTGAAGCAGCGTCGATTTTCCGTGGTAACCGCCGCCGACAATGAGCGTGATCCCCTTTCGGATGCCCATGCCTTTGATCGGTTCGGTGCGATGCGGCACCGGAATCGCCACTTCGAGCTCCGGCGGGCTTTGAAACGGCACCGCGCCGCGCCGCAGCGGCTTGTCGCTCACCCCGCTTTCGCGCGGCAAAATCGCGCCGTTGGCGACAAACGCCACCAATCCGTGCTCATGCAAATAGCGGCGGATGGCGTGCTGTTGATCGGCCAGTTCAACCGCCGGGCGGATATCCTCTTCACGAAGGCCGTACACCGCCCGCTCGATCACGGCTGGAATTTGTTCGAAAAAGATGCCCTCGGCTTCCTTCGCTAAGATGCGCCGCCCGTTGGCCGGCAAGCCAACCGATAAACAAATGGTGATCGTCTCATCGGTGATGTGCACCGCCGTTCGCTCGAGCACCTTCTGCCCGGGCGCATCGATCGACACGAGCCCGCTTTTTCCCGACCCGCGCGCCCGCGCCGGCCATTGCCGCAGTTCGTGATGAACGCGGCGCACTAGCACATCTTCGCAACGGACGCGGCGCGGTTTCGTATTCGTCCACTCCGATGTCAACACCGTCTTCACCCGCGGCACGATCACCCGAATTTTTGACGGTTCCGCAAACGGGTCGCCTTGCACATGGTCAATCGCCAGGGTAAATGCCGGAAAGGAATACTCCCCCTCAATCGCTTTGTACGCCTTATATCCCTTTTGATCAATGGCCCGCAGTCGTTGTCTGAGCGCCTCCATTGCATCCACTCCTTCCTTTCACTGTTCACCGAGGGCTCCTTTATGCACCACTTTGATTGTACCGCAAACCGAACGCCTTCATCCAGAACCGTCAAAAACGGCGGCTCGCCTATTCTTCGGGCGGGCCGCCTGCCGCTTACCGGTCTTTCATCCCCGTATAGATCCAAATCGCTTCTTTGAGAAACTCAGCCGCTCCCGGATGCACTTGGTCATAATACGCTTTGAACCGTTCGTCCTCGACATACAGGCGCGCCAGTCCGGCATGCGCTTCCTCGGAATAATGCATGCACGGTGTACTCGATATTCCTCACCTCCCTATGGATGACGATACACCTTGACGCAACGTCAACGTAAAGAGGAAAATGAAAAAAAGGGCTCCCAAGGGCCCTTTTCACGTCCCACAAAACGTCCGGTACGGCCGGTCGGACGGCGGCGGCAGTTCCGCGTACTCGGCTTGTTCCGGCGAATAAGCGTACGGATCGGCCAGCGCTTCGAGGAAACGCTCCATCACGCTGTAGTCGCCGCAATTGACCGCGGCGGCCAATGCCTCTTCAACCCGATGGTTGCGCGGAATGACGGCCGGATTATGGCGGCGCATCCGTTCATACGCTTCTTCCCGCGAAACCGCTTCTTGGCTGAGCCTCGTTTGCCAGCGCTCGTGCCACTCGCGAAACTCGGAAGCGTCAAAGAGCGCCATTCCGATGTACTCGCCTAACGTCAACGCCCGGAACGTGTTCGTATAGTCAGCGCGGTATTCTTCCATCAGCCGCAATAAATCGGCGATAAGCTCGCCATCCCCCGCTTGCGCTTCAGCCAAACCGAGTTTCGCTCTCAT
Source organism: Geobacillus subterraneus (assembly GCF_001618685.1). GTDB lineage: Bacteria > Bacillota > Bacilli > Bacillales > Anoxybacillaceae > Geobacillus > Geobacillus subterraneus. The sequence goes on from NZ_CP014342.1 coordinate 2,757,414, forward strand.
CCCGTCGAGCCAATGACGATGGTACAACGTCGGATATTGATCGAGCGCTTCCTGCGCCAACGCCACCGCCTTTTCCTCATCCTCATCCAGCAGCGGCAGCAAGCTCTCCGCCAATCGAGCTAAGTTCCAGCCCCCGATATACGGCTGATTGCCGTACGCATACCGCCCTTCCGTATCGATGGAGCTGAACACCGTCTTCAAGTCATACGTGTCCATAAACGCGCATGGCCCGTAATCGATCGTTTCCCCGCTGATCGTCATGTTATCGGTGTTCATCACCCCGTGGACGAAACCGACCAGCTGCCATTGGGCGATCAATGCCGCCTGCCGGGCGATGACTTGTTCAAGCAAAAACAAATAGCGGTTTTCAGCCTCTTCAAACCGAGGGAAATGCCGCTCAAGCGCGTAATCGGCCAACGCGCGCAGCTCTTCTTTCGTCCCCCATTGCGCCGCGTATTGGAACGTCCCGACACGCAAATGGCTCGACGCCACACGCGTTAAAATCGCCCCAGGCAGTTCGGTTTCCCGCCGAATCGTCTCTCCCGTTGTCACGACCGCCAGACTGCGGGTCGTCGGAATGCCAAGGGCGTGCATCGCCTCGCTCACGATGTACTCCCGCAGCATCGGCCCGAGCGCCGCCCGCCCGTCGCCGCCGCGCGAATACGGCGTCCGGCCCGAGCCTTTCAGCTGAATATCCACCCGCTTGCCGCTTGGGGTGACATGCTCGCC